>JAMHUH010000650.1:0-32591 GCA_035904925.1 Nannocystaceae bacterium | reverse complement strand
AGGGACCGTCTGCCGGACGACGAAGCGATCTTCGTTGGGCATGGCTCCATCGCCTACGGTAGCGGCTGCGATGGAACTCGGCCAGGCGACCGCGGGCGACGGTGAACTCTTCGTGTCGCTTGCCGGAGTCCGTCGACGTCCGAGACCTCGTCGCCGACGTGATCATGACCCTGCCCAACTACCGCGGCGAGGCCAGCGTCGAGGCCGAAGCTGTGCCGGGCGCACTGCGAGCGCCGAGCGACACCGCCACGGGCGGTCCCAGGCGTGCACTGGCACGCGCGATTTGGCGGTTCGCCTCTCTCGGCCGCGGGCTGGTAGACTCCCGACATGAATCGCGCTTCGTTGGCCCCCTTGTGTCTCGCGTTCGTGTTGGCCTGCACTGGTTCGTCCGACGGTGACGATGACGTCGGTGGCGACGGCGACACCGGCACCGACACCGGCACGAGCACCGACACGGGTACGAGCACCGACACCGGGACGGAGACGACGACGACCGACACGGGGGTCGAGCCGCTCGCGACGATCGTCGGCACGGTCTCGGACATGCAGGGCGCCTTGCTGCCTTCGCCGGGGGTGCAGTTCTGCGGTCCGATCGACGCGGAGGGCAACGTCGAGGCTTGCATCCCGGTCCCGATCGACGCGGGCACGGGAGCGTTCGAGATCGGCGCGTTGAAGACCGGGCTCTGGGCGCTCAAGTGCGTCCACGGTCCGGTCGACGGCCGCTACTTCACTGGCCAGTCGTTCCAGCTCGACGTCGCCGAGGGCGACATGATCGACCTCGGCGACCCGATCGTGATCCCCGAGACCGCGACGGTGACCGACGTCGCGGGCATGATGGGTCCGACCGCGATCGTCATCGACGATGTCCTGACCTTGACCCTCGATCCTTCGCTCGCGCAGACGCCCGACTTCGTCGCGCCGACCGTGCTCGGCGGGCTCGAGGTCGACGCGGAGTTCTGGCGGGTCAGCGAGGTCGAGGGCAGCCCGGTGATCGCGGCGTGGTCGTTCACGCCCTTTGGCACGCACGCGACCGAGGGCTCGTTCGGCTTCACGCTCGACGGCGCGCTCGGCTTGGCCGCGGGCGAGGCCGTCAACGTCTACGGGATCCAAAAGGACAACGGCTCGATCCACCTGGCCGCGACCGGCACCGTCAACATGGACGCCAGCGCGATCGACCTCGTGCCGACCGTCGAGGGCTTGCACGAGCTCGCCTGGCTGCTCGTCACCCAGTGAGCCGGGCTCGCGCCTGCGCGCCATGAAAAAAGCCGGCGGTCATGACCGCCGGCTTTTTCATGTGCGCGGGCGAGCTCAGCCGCCGTACTTCGAAGCGGCGGTGGAGATCGCGGTCTGCAGATCGATCACCTCGAGGTTGAAGTCGGCGTCGACCAGGATCCCGCCGGGCACGCCGCCCATGTGCGAGGGCCCGAGGTACTGCCACAAGGGCTCCTCGCCATTCACGCCCGGGGTCGGATCGCCGACCAGGTGCACGAACTCGTTGGGGTGCATCGACTCCCACATCTGCAGGTCGGCGAGGCTGGTCGCGTCGAAGTCGTTGTAGTTGTCGATGATGATGTCCACGACCGCCAAGGTGCCCGCCTCCATGCCCGCGTTGACCTGGCCGATCATCGCGGCGTCCCACGAGCTCGCCTGGCCCGCGAACGCAGCCGAGAGATCGTGACAGGGGCCGCACCAGCCCGCGCTGAGGATCAGCAAGAAGGGCGTGCCACCCAGCTCGCAGTAGTCGAAGTCGTTGCCGTCGAGATCGAAGAGGCCCCCCCAATGCGACACGGGCTGCCCGACCACCAGCGTGCCCGCCGGCGCGACCATGCCCATGCACGCGTCGTTGAGGCCTCCCGTGGTGGTGTCGGTCGTGTCGCCCGTCGTCGTGTCGCCCGCCGTCGTCGAGGTGTCGCCCGCCGTCGTCGAGGTGTCGCCCGTCGTCGAGGTGTCGCCCGTCGTCGAAGTGTCGGCCCCGGTCGTGTCGCCGGTCGATTCGGTGCCGACCTCGTCCGCCGCATCATCGCCGCTTGGGCAGGCGGTGAGCACGAGCGTGGTGGAGATCAGGGTGATGGTGGAAATGCCAAGGAGCCGCACGCCCCTCTTCTATCATTCAATTCCCGCGGCTTGGGGGAGAGATTCATGTGCGTTGCGCCCGATGGCCGTTCGGCCGGTGAACTCGCGCTCGTCCCTCGGGATCCGCAATCGAGGCATGGGTCTGCGAGAGTCCGCGAAGGATCCTTCGCGGGTGATCGCGTCCTCGATGGGCGGGCTCTGCGGTGGGAAGAAGGGTCCCCCGCTCGGGCTCAAACACGTCGCCCTTCGAATCGCGCACGCGCTCTCCCTGGTTGGAGATCGATTGCTGGCTCCGTCCTCCACAGGGACCGCGAGAACCACAGGTCCTTCGACGCGAAGCCTCGAGTCCGCATGCAGCTCGATCCGAGCTCGCACGCCGTCGATCTCCAACCAAGGAGAGAGCACCCTCGATTCGAAGGGCGACGTGTTTGAGCCCGAGCGGGCGACCCTCTTTCCCACCGCAGAGCCTGGTGGTCGAGAGCGGGATCATCCGCGAAGGATCCGCCGAGTCAGCATCCACCGAGTCAGCACCCTTCTTTGTGCTGCGAAGCGCAGACGAGCTCGCGTATGCTCCGACCCATGATTCCGCGCGTCTGGCTCTCGCTCGCATTGGCGCTCCCCTTCCTGTTCGCGTGCGCCGACACGCCCGCAGGGGACGAGCTCGGCGAGGGCGAGGGCGACAGCGACACGAGCTCCGACACCGACACGAGCTCCGACACCAGCGACACCAGCGACACCGGCGAAGCCCACAGCGTCCCCGAGTTCGGCGAGACCTTCACCGTGATCGGCAGCGCCGCCGACGGCCTCAACGCGGTCCGCGATCTCGAATTCAACCCGGGCGCGCCGAACCAGCTGTGGACCTACAACACGGCGATCCACGGCACCGTGATCTTCTTCGATCCCGGCACGGCCCAGCAGAGCGCCGAGGTCCGGATCGACGCCTACGGCCAGCACTTCATGGCCTACGTCTCGTCCGCGGCGTTCGGCGACAACGGGAATTTCTCGACCTGCCAAGAGTCGCGCAACGAGTGGAACGTCGGGCCGCAGCCGCCCGACGACTTCATGGGCCCGTCGCTGTGGCCCTCCGACTTGGACATCTTCGCGGTCGTCGGCCAGGACTTCCCGCCCGGCGCCCAAGAGGGCAGCCACCTCGACATGCTCCACCAGAGCCCGCTCTGCATGGGCATCGCCCACGACGTCGACAACGTCTACTGGGTCTTCGACGGCATGCACGGCGACATCGTCCGCTACGACTTTCAGGCCGATCACGGGCCCGGCGGAGGCGATCACTCCGACGGGATCATCATGCGCTACGCCGGCACCAGCGTGACCCGTGTCGCCAACGTCCCGGGTCACATGGAGCTCGACCACGCCACCGGCATGCTCTACGTCGCCGACACCGGCGGCGGTCGAATCATGCGCCTCGACACCAAGACCGGCAGCAACACCGGCGCGCTGCCGGGCGAGTGGGACGGGGCCGAGTACACCGGCGTGGCCGGGGCCGACTTCCAAGTCGTCGTCGAGGGCCTCGACGAGCCCTCGGGCCTGGCCTTGTCCGCCGGTCGGATCTTCGTGTCCGAGCACGGCAGCGGCGACGTGATCGCCTACGACCTCGAGGGCAACGAGCTCGATCGCATGAGCACGCCCGCGGCCGCGATCATGGGCATCACGATCGGGCCGGCGGGCGACTTGTGGTACGCCGACCCGATCGCGAACGAGATCGTCCGAGTCGATCCCTGAGCTCAGGCCAGCTCGTAGGCCTTGATCTTGCGGTAGAGCGTGGTCTTGCCGATGTTCAGCAGCCGCGCGGCCTGGCGCTTGTTGCCGCGGGTGTAGTCGAGCGCGCGCTTGATCGCTTGCCGCTCGGCTTGGTCGAGGCTCATGCGGCGCTCGGTCGAGTCGCCCGAGGCCGAGCCCGGGTGCAGATGGGCGGGCAGATCGCCGAGCTCGACCTGGTCGCCGTTGCCGACCTCGAGCGCGTGAATCAGGACTTGCTCGAGCTCGCGGACGTTGCCAGGCCAGGGGTGACTACGCAGACAATCGAGGGCGCTATCGCTAATTCCACCGACGGGGCGTCGGGTTGGTGTTCGCTGGAGGATCGCCAGCGCGAGCGGCTCGAGATCCTCGATGCGCTCGCTCAGCGTCGGCAGGTCGATGCGAACCCCACACCAGCGCAGCAAAGGCCCGTGCAGGCGCGCGCGACCGGCCTCGCTCTCGGGCTCGAGCTGGGTCCCGATCACCAAGCGACCGAGGCCGAGCAGGTTCGGGAGTCGGGCTTGCTCGCTCGGATCGAGCCGCTCGAGCGCGTCGAGGTAGGCGAACTCGCCGATCCGCTCGACCCGACCCTCGAGGATCCGAACCGGCTCGAGCGAGGGGATCTCGCCGCCGCCAAAGTGATGCAGGATCTCGGCGATCAGGCGCTTGCCGGTGCCCGGCCCGCCGACGACCAAGACCGGGGCGTTGCTGGCGAGCGCGCGATGGACCTGGGCCTGGACCCGACGGGCCCGCTGCGAATGGCCGAGGAACATCGGCCCCGGCCCTCGCAGTCTCGACTCGGCGCGAGAATGCACCTGGGCGGCCACGTCGATGTCGTGGTGCGGCGGCCGGTGTAAATTGGGCGGGGGATAGGGGACGCGTTGGTTCGACTGGATCTCCACGTTCGTGGTTGTCGTTCCCCGCTTGCGATCAATTGACTCCGGGTTCGAGAAGTCACCAAAAACTTCGCGCCGAGACCGCGTCGTCCCCGCAAAGCGCCCCCAGACCGGCCCCAGACTGCTCAGCGAGGCGCGAGCCGCCAGGTGCACACGAGCAGCAGCAGGTAGCAGGCGGCTCCGACCGCGAGGGTCGTCGGCACGCCCCAGACCATCGAGCAGCCGAGCGCGAGCCCGCTCGCGCACACGCCCGAGGCCCCGTTGATGCCCCAGAGCCAGGGCCCGAGCTCCGGCCCGCCCGTCGCCTTGCGCCGGGCTTGGACCAGGCGCAGCCCGACCGGGAAGCCGAGCCCGAGCCCGAGCGCCGGGATCGCGACCACGAGCACCCCGACGAGCACGCGCGCGCCCATGCCCGAGGCCTGAAAGGCGTGGGTCAGCGGGCCCGAGGCGAGCGCCGCGAGCACGACCAAGGCGAAGGGGATCAGCGGATAGAAGCGAGCCAGCTTGGGCTTGGTCTCGATCGTCACGCGGCCCGAGAGCAGGCTGCCGAAGCCGGTGAAGAAGATGATGCCGCCGAGCAGCACGGCGAGCGCGACGGTCGGGTGACCGATGAACACGTTGAGCCGCGAGAGCAGGCCGATCTCGACGAACATGAAGCCCAGGCCGATCAGCGCGAAGTAGCTGGCCGCGGCCGCGAGGTCGCGCTTGTTGGCCGCGAAGAGCTCGCGGCGACGGACCAGCATCGGGCCGATCACGGTCATCAAGGTCAGCAGCACGCTGACCAAGGTCGCGTGGACGAGCGTCTGCGTGGCCTGGAGGTTGCCGAGGAAGGACACGTCGAGCCGGTCGACCATGTCCGGGTCCTGCAGCCAGGTCGTCGGCTTGAGCATGTTGAAGAAGAAGGGCCGGTCGTCGGTCGGCGGCGTGTAGTCGAGGTCCTGCGTGCTCGACCAAGTCCAGAGCGCGGCCTGGCTGTCGATCGCCCACAGCGCCTTCAGGGGCCCATCGTGCAACGGCCCGCGGCGTGGGGTCGCGACCATCGAGTAGCCGAGCTCGCCCGCCCGCTTCTGCATCCGATCGAGGTCGGCGGCCGAGAAGGGGCTCGGCGAGATCAGCAAGGTCGCGACCTCGCGGTTTTGCAGCAAGATCAGCTGGTCTTGCGGCCGCGCGGCGCCGGTCCGCCACAGCACCTCCATGCCCAGCGCGAGCATCCGCGTGGCCTCGCCCGGCGACTTGGGGTGGTACCAGCGCGAGACCGTGTAGATGCCGTCCGGCTCGAGCCGGTCCATGAACACCTTCCAGGCCTCGGCCGTGTAGAGGCCGTTCTCGGACAGGCTGTAGCTGCCGGCGCCGGTCGTCGCCCAGGTGTCGATCAGCGACATCGTGATGACCGAGAAGCGCCGGGTCTCGAGCGCCATGTGGCTGCGGGCCTCGGCCGGGACCAGCTCGACACCGGGGATCCGGGTGATCCGCGAGAAGTCCTCCATCACGTCGGTGTGCAGCGCGACGATCAGATCGTTGAGCTCGATGCCGACGACCGACTCGTGGCCGTGGCGAGCCGCGACGATCACGTCACGACCCCCGCCGACGCCGATCACCGCCGCCGGCCCGGTCGGGCGCAGCTCGTGGGCGAAGGAGGTGATGTCCCAGTCGACATGCTCGTGGTCGTCGAGCTGGTCGCCGTGGCGGAACATCATGGTCGCCGCGGCCCCGTCGATCCGAATGGTCCGCTGCGGGATCGGCTTGCGCAGCGCTTCGGGCATCTCGCGGCTGCCGGCCCACAAGAAGGGCGGCAGCTTGTGGGTGTGCTCGACGGTGATCCGCGAGTAGGTGTTCCAGCCGATGAAGCAGAACGCGCCCGCGTCCTCGCGCCCGCCCTTGACCCACGCAGGCCGCAGCGGCGAGGCCTCGTCCTTGGACTCGGCGTGGTTGCGGATGTGATCCCAGCTCATCCGATTGGCGGTGCCCAACCAGATCAATCCGAAGGCCAGCGCGATCGGCCCGAGCACGCGTCGCCAGCTGGCCCGGCCATCGGCGTGGGCGAGCGCGAAGCAGGCTCCGGCGAGCGCCGCGACGGCCGAGGCCATCAACGCCGCGCTCGGGGCGTCGACGCGATCGAGCAGCGGGATCACCAGCGCGCAGCCGAGCGCCGCGCCGACCAGATCGACTCCGTAGGCGGTCGAGGCCGGCAAGTTGGCCCGGGTCAGGGCCAAGGTCAGCGCGATCCCACCGAGCCCGAAGGGGATCGCCAGCGCGCCGCCGTAGGCCAGCAGCGCGAAGAAGTCCATCAGATCGGTGATCGGCAGCAGCGGGATCGTCATCGCCATGCCGATCGCGATCGGGGTCGTGGCCGCGAAGGCCAAGGTCGTCTGGGTCATGCGCTTGGCCACGTGCTCGTCGGCGAACACGCTCGGCAGCAAGAACACCATCACCGCGCCCGCGGTCATGCCCAGCATCGCCAGCGAGATCACGAAGAACGCGAGGTGATACCAGGCGATCACGCTGGTGATTCGCGTCAGCAGGACCTCGAGCATCAAGGTCGCGAGCGCGACCAGGAAGATGCCGGCATAAGTCAGAGGACGCGAAGGGGATGCGCTCGGCGAGTCCAAAGCGGCCGAACGGTAGCCCACCGCGGCCAGCCGGCGCGAGCCAAGCCGCGCCGCGCCGGTGTGCGCGAACGCGACGCCATCGGCCTGCGAGGGCTCGGTCCATCCGAACTCGATCCAGACGCGAGGCGCCTCGCTTCGCCGCGGATGCGCCTCGGGGTACACTGCCGCGCCGATGCACGAGCGCGAGTTGACCGCTTACTTGGACGAGTGCCGCGCGCTGGTGCTCGACGAGATTCGAGCGATCGTCGCCAGACAGCACGCAGGTGGCCCCAACGACGGGTTCTTGTACGACTTGATGCTCGACTACCCGCTCCGCGACGCCAAGGGTCTGCGCCCGGCGCTGTGCGTGGCGACCTGTCGGGCGCTGGGCGGCAAGCTCGAGGCGGTCGTGCGCTCGGCCGCCGTGCTCGAGCTCTATCACAACGCCTTCTTGATCCACGACGACATCGAAGACGAGTCCTTGGTTCGGCGCGGTCGACCGACGCTCCATCGCGAGCATGGCGTGCCGATCGCGGTCAACGTCGGCGACGCGATGCTGGCGTTGAGCCTTCAGCCGCTGCTCGACAACGTCGAGACGATCGGGCTCGGGCCCGCGCTGCGAACCTTGCGAGCGGTCGCGCGAATGACCCGCGAGTCGGTCGAGGGCCAGGCGATCGAGCTCGACTGGGTCCGCCGTGGCTCGCTCGACGACGCGGACGCGCAGGCGCTCGACGAGCTCGGCGACGCCGACTACGTGCGCATGGTCGAGGGCAAGACCTGCTGGTACAGCTTCATCACGCCGATCGAGGTCGGGGCGATCGCGGCCGGGGCCTCGACCGCGATCCTCGACGAGCTGCGCGAGTTCGCCAGGGTCCTGGGCGTGGCCTTTCAGATCCAAGACGACCTGCTCAACCTCGCCGGCGAGATCGGCAGCTACGGCAAGGAGATCGGCGGCGACCTGTGGGAAGGCAAGCGCACGCTGATCCTGCTCCACTGCATGCGCTGCGCCAATCCGGCCGAGCGGGCCGAGATCCGGACGATCCTCGCCAAGCCGCGCCCGGCCGCGCTCGAGCGCCCGAGCGAGCTCGAGGGCTTGCTGAGCGCGCTGGTCGAGCGTGGCGAGCTGAGCGGCTCGGGTCGCGACGCGATCCTCGAGCGGCTCGGGCAAGTTGGCCAAGGCGGCCAACTCGGGACCGCCTCGCGCGGGTGCAAGACCGAAGCCGACGTCCAGCGCTTGTTCGCGCTGATCCACGCGCAGGGCAGCCTCGACTACGCGCGGGCCTTCGCGCGCGCGGGCCTGCTCGACGCGCGCGCCCGCCTGGCCGCGTGTCAGCGCTTCATGCCGGCCTCGGTTCACCGCGAATTCCTGACCAGCCTGGTCGACTACGTGTTCGCGCGCGAGCGCTGAAGTGGAGCGTCGCATGAACGAGGACCTCGCCCGCCTGCTCGCGTCGCTGCTCGACGCGCCCCTGCCCAAGCCCGGTAGCGTCGGCGGCGAGCCGATCTTCGATCAGCTGCGCGCGCTCGCGTTGATCCACGAAGAGCGGCAGCGGATCCGCGAGCTCTTGATCGCGCTCGGTGGCGGGCCGCGGCCGGCCGAGCCCGAGCCCGCGAACACGCCCGAGCCCACGAAGACGAACACGCCCACGAACACGCCCGAGGTCGACGAGCTCTTCGACCTGCTCGAGCGCGCGCGGGTGTTCTTGCTCCGACATCCGATCGCCAGCCAGGCCATGTTCACCGCCTTGGTCGGCGAGGGCCGGCGCTTCGCGGCCAGCGAGCGCGGGGCGGCCTGGGCCCGCACGCTCGCCCAGGCGCCCGCGATGACGCGCGCCCGCGAGGTCTGGGAGGCGACCTCGCTCAACCTGCTGACCGCCGACGAGCACGCCGTGCTGCCCTCGACCTGGGTCGAGGCGTTGCTGCGCGCGGTCGAGCTGCCCGAGCTCGACCGCTTGCTCGCGCGCCTGCATCTGGGCGCGGACGCGGAGAAGTCGGCATGAGCGAGCCCCGGCTCGACTTCGTCGCGGGCGAGTTCTCGCCCCACAACCTGCCCATGCAAGCGTTGCTCGGCTTGCTCGGCTTCGGCGAGCGGATCACCACGATGCTCGCCGGTCTTCCGATCGCGGAGACCGACACCGAGGTCGAGCCGGGCGAGCATCCGCTCGACCTCGCGTTGCTCGGCCTGCTCGGCCTCCACGCGAGCTCGATCGCCGCGCTCGAGCGCCGCGGCTTGACGCCCGACCACGCCAGCGCCGACCCGCCCGAGCTCGCCGAGCCCGAGCCCGCCACGCAGACCGACGCGCTGCGCCGGCTGCTTCGCTGATCTTCCGCCTCGATCTCCTCGATCTCCACGATCTCCTCGATCATGGCCAACCCCGAGCCCACGCCGAACCCAGCGATCACCGCCGCCCTGCGTCGGCTCGATTGGTTTCGTCGCTCACCCGCGCGCTTCGGCGGGCCGGGCGAGCACAAGGAGTGGCAGCACTTCTTGGTCCACGCGCCGGGCATCCACCTGCTGATCAACTTCAACCTGATCGACGATCGCTGGCCCAGCCCAGGCGTCCGCGGCGAAGAGATCGCGCGAATGATCGTGCTGGTCCAGACCGGCCGCGAGTGGATCGGCGAGGTCGTGCGCTTCGCGAGCGACGCGGTCGAGGTCCCGGTCGGAGGCCTCGACGCCCGCTTCGGCGCCAACACCCTGCGCTTCGTCGCGGGCTGCTATCGGCTCTCGCTCGATCTGCCCACGCACGCGCTGCGGGCCGAGCTGAGCCTGGTCCCGCTGACGATGCCGGCGATCGCCAACAACCAACCGCTGGCGCCCGGGCGCGTGCTCTCGTGGCTCTTCGTCCCGCGCCTGCGCGCGAGCGGCTGGGTCACCATCGCCAGCCGCACGATCGAGATCGCCGGCGCGCCCGCCTATCACGATCACAACTGGGGTCACTTCGTGTGGGGCGACGATTTTTCGTGGGAGTGGGGCTCGGCCCTGCCCTGGGCGAGCGACAACCCCTGGAGCGTCGTCTACATGCGGATGGCCGATCGCGGCCGCGCGCGCGCGAGCTGCCAGGGCCTCTACCTGTGGCGCGGCGAGCAGCCCGGACGGATCTTTCGTGACCACGAGCTCGAGGTCCGGCTCCACGGTCGCCTCGTCCGCTCGAAGTTCTTGCAGGTGCCGCCGATCATGGCCTTGCTGGCCCCGCGGGCGAGCGCCGATCTGCCGGCTCGACTCGAGGTCCGCGCGGCCGCGGGCGAGGACCAGGTCGAGCTGGTGTTCGAGCCCGAGGACCTGGCCCAGATCATCATGCCGCACGAGCGCGACGTCGTCGGCGCCACCGCGCTCAACGAGGTCGGTGGGCGCGTGCGCGTGCAGGGTCGGGTCGCTGGCGAGGCGCTCGAGTTCGAGGGTCCCGGCATGTTCGAGTTCATCCGTGACTGAGTCGACCCCGATGCCACGCGAGACCCCGATCCCACCCGCGAGCGAGCTCGAGCTACCCGCGCTCGGTCCAATCGCACGACTCCTGGCCGAGTCGTTCGACTTGCTGGCCGCTCGGCTGCCCGACGCCCACGCGCGCATGCTCGGGCCCTTGCGTGGGCTCGAGCTCGAGCTGATCCTCGACGCCGAGGCCCTGCATTTGCGCTTCGAGCACGGCGTCGAATTGACCGCCGGAGGCGGCGAGCTCGTGCCCGGCTGCCCGCGGATCGAGTGTCGGCTCCCGACCATCCTCGCGGTCCTCGACGCCAAGCTCTCGCTCGTCGAGGCGGTCGAGTCGGACGCGCTGCAGGTTCGCGCCGATCTCGACCGACTCGTGCTCCTCCACGAGGGTCTGCTGGCCTATGTTCACGGGGCTGTCCGTTGCCCCGGCTTCCCCGAGCTGCTGACTCGGCTGCGCGCGCTCGCCCAATCCCCGCCATGAACCCCTCGAGCAAATCTCCCTTCATCGCCTGCGTGACGATCTTCGGGGCTGGCATCGCCGGTCTGACCGCCGCCCACGAGCTGGCCTCGCGCGGGTTCAAGGTTCGCGTGGTCGAGCGCCAGCGCGCGCTCGACAAGCTCGGCGATTCATCGCTGCAGATCGGCGGCATGGCCCGCACCCAATACGTCCGCGCCCACCAACCCAAGACCTTGTTTCGCTTCGACGGCAGCGACGCGAGCCACGGCCCCGACGATCGCTGCGAGGCCGGCGAGGTCGAGCCGATCGGCGTGGTCCCGGGCGAGCACGGCTTTCGCTTCTTTCCCAGCTACTACCACCACGTCTTCGACACGCTCAAGAAGATCCCCTCGGGTCGCGCGCGGCCCTCGGGGCCCGGCTCGACCGTCTACGACAACGTGATGGCGACGACCATGCAAGGCGTCTCGGCCGGCGGCATCAACCCCTTCGTGATGCCCCGCGAGCCGCTCCAGTCGATGCCCGAGATGCTGGCCAACGTCCAGAACCTCGCCAACCTCGGCTACACCAACCAGGATCTCGAGACCTTCCTGCGCCAGATCACCCGCTACATGGCGAGCTGCAGCGAGCGGCGCGCGGACGAATTCGAGAACATGTCGTTCTGGCAGCTGCTGCGCGGCTACGACTACGAGACCGGCACCTACGCCTACGAATACAGCGAAAAATTCACGACCGACGTCAAGTTCATGCCCAAGGTGCTGGCGGCCTTCGACGCGCGCTGGGGCGACGCGCGGACCAACGGCAACACCTACGTCCAGCTCTTCATGAACTACGTCGTCCGCCTGGCCAAGGTCGACGGCACGCTCAACGGCCCGACCAGCGAGGCCTGGTTCGAGCCCTGGTACGACGTGCTGGTCAATCGGCTCGGGGTCGAATTCTACGAGGGCGATCTGCAGCGCTTCTACCTCGACGAGCGCGGCGAGCTGCAATACGAGGTCGAGTGGACCTCGGGCGAGCCCGGGCCGGCCGAGACCATGACCGGCCACCACTACGTCGTGTGTGCGCTCGACGTGGTCGCGGCCGAGCAGGTCACCCGCGATCTCCCGCCGGTCGGCGTCCCGGGCCAGCTCTCGGGCTACGCGACCCGGGTCAGCTCGGAGCCCTTCGATCGCGGCGTCGCGATCGAGCGCGACCCGACCCGCGAGCTCGGCCTCCACCCTTGGGATCGGCTGCAGACGCTCTCGGGCATCCAGTTCTACTACGCGGCCAAGTTCGAGCTGGTCCACGGCCACATGTACTTCGTCGACGCCCCCTGGGCGCTCTCGTCGATCAACACCCAGCAGTTCTGGGTCGACCCGCCGACCCTGCACAGCAAGGGCTACAACGCGCTGGTCAGCATCGACGTCGGCGACTGGGACAGCCCGGGTCGCGACGGAGGCGCCAACGCCTGGCGATCGACGCGGCTGCGGATCGCCCGAGAGACCTGGCGACAGATCCGGGCCTCGCTCGAGCCCCAGCGCGACGAGTGGGTGTCCGACTATGGCCCGAGCCTGCCGATGCCGATGTGGTTCCACATCGACGACAACATCGTGTTCGAGCAGCGGGTCGATCCCGACAGCGATCGGCTCGACTGGTACCCGGCCCAGAACCTCTCGCCCTTCTTGATCCCGATCGTCGGCGACTGGCACAACCGGCCCGACGGCGATCCTTGGGATCCGAGCCTGACCGACGAGAACCCCGAGGTCCGCCACGAGGTCGACCCTGGCGTGACCCAAGCCAGCCACGGCGGCTACTGGCTGCATTGGGATCGCCTGCTCTTTTGCGGGGCCTGGAAGCGGACCTTCACCCGCATGACCACGATGGAGGCCGCCAACGAGTCGGCCCGCCACTGCGTCAACGCGATCATCGATCACTTCATCGAGCGCAACCCCCAGCCGACCGCGCGCGACCACGATCAAAACGATCCCCTCGACGTCGGCGCGCCGACGGCCCAGGGCGTGCTGCCTTGGACGCAGATCGGCGACTACGCGCGGGTCTGGAACATCGAGAACGAGGAGCTCCCCGAGCTGCTGCCGCTCAAGAAGATCGACAAGTGGTTCTTCGCCCACGGCATGCCCAACCCGATGAACCCGACCCCGATCGAGCAGGCCGAGCTGCAGGCCAAGCTGCCGATCGTGCTCTTCGAGATCTCGATCGGCGTGCGGCCCTTCGAGGGCCCAGCCCGCGCGCGCGGCCAGACCGAGAGCACCAACGTGGTCTTCAACGAGGTCGACGACGCGCACCAGCAAGCCACCGCCGACGGACCCGAGGCCTTCACCTCGCCCCAGGCGCAGACCCAAACCCAGACGCAAGCCGAGGCGCCCCAAGCCGCTGTGCCGAGCGAGCCCGGCAGCCTGCCGCGTCCGCAGGGCTGGCCCGAGCAGTGGATGTGGCCGCCCAAGCCGAGCTGGCCGACCAGCAACCAGCTCTGGGACGATCCGCGCCGCGCCTCTCGCCAGCCGCTCGCGTGGATGGCCCCTTGGCCGAGCCCGGTCAGCGAACCGAACAAGCCGGCCGAGTCGCCCTTCGCCAACCTCGGCATGGGCATGGGCATGGGCATGACCGGCCTGCCCGGCCTCGATCAGCTCAAGATGCTTCAGCAGCTGTTGCAGCGGGTCAACGACAGCTTGGTCGGTCGCCCGCCGACGCCCGCCGCCTCCGACGATCCCGACGAGGTCGAACACTACGGCCGGCAGGGCTTCGGGCGCCCGCCGACCCTCCCCGGGCTGACCCCACCGACCTCCGAGCAGCTGCTCGCGGGCTTCCAGCAGCTCGCCTCGCTCGCGGGCCTCGCCGCGCACCAAGCCGATCCGCTCGGCGCCCAGCTCGACCAGCTCCGCGAGCTCCGCCGGACGCTCGAGAACCTGGTCCGCGGTGCCCAGCCCAACTCGCCCAAGTGAACGCCATGCCCCACCTCGTCAGCGTCCCTGCCGATCCCTTCCTCGCCTCCGAGGGCGCGCTCGAGGTCCATGTCGTGCCGGTCTGGCGCGACAACTTCACCTGGCTGATCCGCTGCACCCAGACGGGCGCGACCGCGGCCATCGATGGGGCCGAAGCTGCGCCGGTGCTGGCCTACGTCGAAGCACAGGGGCTCGACCTGACCTGCCTGCTGACCACGCACACGCACCCCGATCACGTCGGCCTCCACCACGACCTGCAAAAGCTCGGTCGGCTCGCGTCGCTGCGGGTCGTCGGTCTGCGTGGTCGGACCGACATCCCTGGCCTGAGCGAGGGCGTCGACGAAGGCGATCGCGTGCGCCTCGGCGCGGTCGAGGGCGAGGTCTGGCGGACCGAGGGCCACCTCGACGGTCACCTCTCGTACCGCTTCGGCGATCTGCTCTTTTGCGGCGACACCTTGTTCGCGGGCGGCTGCGGCTACCTCTTCGACGGTCCGCCCGCGAAGATGCACGCGTCCTTGCAGCGCTTCGCGACCTTGCCCGCCGCGACCAAGGTCTGCTGCGCGCACGAGTACACCGAGGACAACCTGCGCTTCGCCTGGTCGGTCGAGCCCGACAACCTCGCCCTCGCCCAGCGGATCCGCGAGGTCTGGGCGCTGCGAGCCGAGGGTCGCGCGAGCGTGCCCTCGACGATCGGGCTCGAGCTGGCCACCAACCCCTTCCTGCGCGTCGACTCGGCCTCGCTGCGCGAGCGGGTTCGGGCCGCGCTGCCGGAGGCCGAGCTCGACACGCCCGAGCAGGTGTTCACGGCCACGCGCCGGCTCAAGGATCTCAAGCGCTACAAGACCCTTGGCGACGAAGCCCTGCCGCTCGCCTCGCCATGACCCGCATGACCCGCAAGCCCCACGACGCGATCTTCAAAGCGGCGTTCGAACATCCCGAGCACGCCGCCGCCTTCCTGCGCGGGGTCCTGCCCGCGGCGCTGGTGCAGGCGATCGCCTGATCGACGATCACCCGCACGCCGAGGGCCTCGCCAAAGGCCTCGCTCAGTGCCTTGCGCAAGCTGCTCACGCTGAAGTTCGGCGAGCTGCCGCCGACCTGCTTGGCTCGGATGGCGAACGCGAGCTCGGTCGAGCTCGACGCCTGGATCGCGCGCGTGCTCGAAGCCGCGACGCTCGACGCCGTGTTCGCCGAGGCTTGATCCAACGCGCTCAGACCTGCGGCCGCGCCCGCTCGATCAACGCCCCGACCTCGACCCCGACCGGCAAGCTGCCGTAGCAGCGGCCCTCGTCGGCGAGCCGGCTGGCGCAGAAGGCCTCGGCGACAAAGCTCGGCGCCTCGCGCAGCAGCACGCTGGCTTGCAGCGCGACCCCGAGCCGCTCGCAGAGCCGACGCGCGCCGGCCTCGGTGACTCGCCCGGGCGCGAACTCGGCCAGCAGCGTGGCCAAGAAGCGATCGTAGTTGGCGTCGCCGCCCTTGGCCGCCGAGAGCTCGGCGATCAACGCGGCCAGCGACTCGGGCTCCCTCGCCATCGCGCGCAGGACATCGAGGCAGATCACGTTGCCCGAGCCCTCCCAGATGCTGTTGAGCGGCGCGGCCCGATAGACCCGCGCGAGCACGTTCTCTTCGATGTAGCCGGCCCCGCCGTGGCACTCCATCGCCTCGTAGACCAGCTCGGGCAGGCGCTTGTTGAGCCAGAATTTGGCGATCGGCGTGGCCAGCCGCGAGAACGCTCGGGCGCCGGGATCCGCGTCGCTCTCGTCGAAGCTGCGAGCGATCCGCATCGCCAGCGCGGTCGCGGCCTCGCTCTCGAGGATCAGATCGCCGAGCACCTGCCGCATCAAGGGCTGCTCGACCAGGCGCTTGCCGAACGCGGCCCGATGCTGCGTGTGCCACGAGGCGGCCGCGACCGCTTGGCGCATCATCGCGGCCGGGGCGACGATGCAGTCGAGCCGGGTGTGGTGGACCATCTCGATGATCGTCCGGACGCCGCGGCCCTCCTCGCCGACCCGCCGCGCCCAGGTCCCCGCATACTCGATCTCGCTCGAAGCGTTGGCGTGATCGCCCAGCTTGTCCTTGAGCCGCTGAATGTAGAAGGGGTTGCGGCTGCCGTCGTCGAGCCAGCGCGGGACGAAGAAGCAAGTCAGCCCGCCCGGCGCTTGGGCGAGGGTCAAGAACGCGTCGGACATCGGCGCCGAGCAGAACCACTTGTGGCCGACCAATTCGAACTCGTCCTGACTCCCCGCGATCGGAAACGCTCGGGTCGAGTTCGCGCGCACGTCCGAGCCACCCTGCTTCTCGGTCATCGCCATGCCCATGGTGATCCCCGGCTTGTCGCGCATCGGGATGCAGCGGCCCTCGTACTCGGTCGCGAGCAGCTTGGGCAGCAGCGCGTCGGCGAGCTCGGGCTGGTGGCGCAGCGCCGGCACGACCGCGTAGGTCATCGAGAGCGGGCAGCAGACGCCGCCCTCGGCTTGGGCCTGCAAGAACTCGTAGGCGGCGTGTACGACGTGGCCGCCGCGCTCGGCCGTCCACGCGACGCTCGGCATCCCCGACGCGATCGCCAGCTCCATCAGCCGGTGGTAGCTGGGGTGATAGCGGACCTCGTCGACGCGCTGGCCGTAGCGATCGAAGGTCTGCAGCTCGGGCTTGTGTCGGTTGGCTTCGAAGCCCCACGCGATCACCTCGGCCGAGCCCATCTTGCGCCCGAAGAAGCGGAGGCGATCCTCGGCCCAAGCGCCGCCCGAGCGCGCGACGGCCTCACGCAGCGCCGTGTCGCTCGACCACAGATCGATGTCCTCGAAGGCCGGCGGCTGGTTGGTGATCTCGTGGGTGGGCAGCCGAGTCAGCGGGCGCAGATGCGACATCGACCCGAGTGTACGCGACCACGCCGCGCGATGGGGTACGCGCTCCGCGAACTTGCGACCCGTCGCGTGGCTTGGGCATGCTCCCCGCGTGACCGACCCACACACCGCCTCGGCCGAGACGCTGTCCGTCGACTTCATGTGTTCGCTCAGCCGCGACGGCTATGACGAGCTGGCCTTCGGTGTGATCGAGCTCGACCGCGACTTCATCGTCCGCAACTACAACCGGCCCGAGTCCTTGATCGCCCGGCGACGGCCCGAGGACACGATCGGCAAGTCGTTCTTCACCGAGGTCGCGCCCTGCACCGACAACGCCGAATTTCGCGGGCGGATCGAGTCGCTGATGCAGCCCGACGCGAGCGTCTCCGACGTCCGCTTCGACTTCGTGTTCTCGTTTCCCTGGGGTCAGCGGAGCGTCAGGGTCCGGGCTCTGCGCGGCAACACCAACGTCTGCTGGGTGTTCGTCACGCCGCTGCGCAGCCTCGATGTCGACGACGACGTGAGCCAGGCTGGATCGTCGCCGGGGTAACCGAGGCGCCAAGGATCGCGTAGTCTCCCGCGGAGGCCAACACCATGAGCACCATCGAGCTGACCCTGGAGAACTTCGAGTCGACGATCGTCGACAACGGCATCGTGTTCGTCGACTTCTGGGCCGAATGGTGCGGGCCCTGCCGCGGCTTCGCCCCGGTGTTCGAGAAGGCGGCCGAGAAGCACACCGACGCGGTGTTCGGCAAGGTCGACACCGCTGCGCAAAAGCAGCTGGCCGCCGAGTTCGGCATCCAGGCGATCCCGACCCTCATGGTCTTCCGCGAGAAGATCCTCGTCTACAACGAGGCCGGCGCGCTCCCGGGCGGCGCCTTCGAGCGGCTGATCGCCGAGGTCAAGGGCCTCGACATGGACGACGTCCGCAAGCAGATCGCCGAGCACGAGCACGAGCACGGGCCCGACTGCGATCATGACCACGACCACGGCCATGGTCATGATCACGGCGATCACGGCGGTCACGACGGTCACGATCACGAGTAGCCGCCGAGCCCTTCGAACTCGCGTGCGAAGCTGCGCCTGGGCCCTCGTGAGAGGCCCCAGGCGCCTCTGCGTGGGCGATCACTCGAAGACAAACGAATCGCCAGGGTTTGGGCGAAAAAGGCCGGGTGGATGCCACCCGGCCTTTTCGTTGGCCACGAAGGCTCGGCCGCGAAGGCTCAGCCGATCACTGCGGGTTGATGACCTCGAGCTTCATGCCGCCCGGGTAGCCGTAGCTGGTCGCGTCGGTGTAGCCGACCTGGATGATGCCGAAGGGCTGGTCGCTGTTGGCGAAGTGGGCGCCCTGCGTGGTCGCGACGTCGGCGACCTGGTAGTTGCCGACCGCGTAGTAGCCACCGACCATGTTGCCGTCGATGAACACCTCGGCCCCGCCGTTGGGCCGGATGACCTGGACGTAGTGGACGGTGTAGCCGGTGCCGGTCACGAACGCGTAGGCGTCGAGGTACTGCTCGGTCGGGACCGACTGGATCATCGAGGGGTCACCCGTGTTGCCGCCGCCGGTCTGACCCTCGAGGTACTGGACGGGCATGAAGGGGCCGTCGCCGGTGATCACGAAGCTGTTGTTCGGGGCCGGGTTGGCCTGGAACTGGTGGAACTGGCCCTTGTTGAGCATGATCGGGAAGCCGGGCTGCGCGGGCGTGGTGTTGATGGTCACCCCGTCCTCGCCCGAGTACACGCGCCAGTGGTACTTCTCGTTGCCCGAGCGGGCCGAGGCGTGGGCGCCGACGTACTCCTCGCCCCAATACTCGAGCGGCAACATGGCCTCCTCGACGTGGTCGCAGTAGAAGGTCTGGCCGTTGGGCACGTTGGCGCACTCGGTCGCGCCCATCACGTGCAGCGGCGAGTCCGAGCTGATGATCGTGCCCGAGATGTCGCCACCTTGCTGGGTCGCGACGACCAGGTTGAGCATCGAGTAGCGGTTCATCATCAGGTTGGTGTTGGCGTTGGCCGCCAGCGCCGGCACGCCGCCGCCGCCCGCGGTCGCCTGGCGAGCCTCGACGTTGACCGTCGAATTGTTCTCGACGCCGATCACGGTCAAGTAGCTCGGGTAGGGCCCGATCAGGGCCGGGAACGAGGCGACCACGTAGTTGCCGGTCAGCGCGTGCTCGGGCAGCAGCATCGAGGCGTCGTTGGTGAAGGTCGCTCCGATCGGCGAGTGCTGGTAGGCGACGACCGGGCGGCTGGTCTGGAGCCGATAGACACCGCCGGCGCGCAGCAAGGTCTGGCTGTCGACCTCGGCCTGGGTCAGCGTGAAGGTGTAGGTGCCCTGCGGCTGGATCATCACCGCGTTGCCGACCGGCTGCTCGGCGTTGCCGTTGACCGGCACGAAGTAGAGCTGCGCGCTGACGACCTTGTTGCTCGACACGTTGCCCGCGATCAGCGAGTCGTTCTGAGCCTGGTCGTTCACGTTGCTGTAGAAGTTGTCCATCTTGGCCGCGAAGAACGAGCAGCCGACCGAGCTCGGGTTGGCGATCGCCGCCTCGCACTCGCTGATGCACGCGCCCGAGATGCAGACCGAGTCGGGGTCGCACGCCTCGGGATCCCCGAACGCGCTGCCGTCTCCCAAGCAGGTCTCGAAATTCTGATCGTCGATGCACTGGGTGAAGCCCGGCTGACAGAAGGGACCCTCGTCGGTGGTCGTGGTCGTCGCGTCGGTGGTCGCCGTGTCCGTCGTCGGATCGGTGGTCGCCGTGTCCGTCGTCGGATCGGTGGTCGCCGTGTCCGTCGTCGTGGTCGGATCGGTGGTTCCGGTGTCGGTCGCCGTGGTGTCGGCGCTCGTGCCCGTCTCGGCCGTCGGATCGCCATCACCGTCGCCGAGGGTCGTCGAGTCGGTGCCGATCTCGTCGGCGTTCTCGGTGTTGGTCGAATCGTCCGCGCACGCGAGCGCGAACATCGAAGTCAGAGCAACCAGTCCAGGAATTCGCTTGTAGGTTCGAAGCATGACGGCCGCATTCTGCCAAAGGCGCAGCGGCGCCGACCGACGATCTTTCGTCGATCGACGCCCAGGAAATTTCGATGCTCGGCGAGCGGGGGCGCCGGACCACGCCGACACCCGATCCCCAATCACTGCGGGTTGATGACCGTCAGCTTGAGCCCGCCCGGGTAGGCGTACGAGGTTACCGGCGTGTAGCCGACCTGCACGACGCCGAAGGGCTGGTTGCTGGTCGCAAAATGAGCGCCTTCGCTCACCACCACATCGGCGACTTGGTAGTTTCCGACCGCGTAGTAGCCACCCACCATGTTGCCATCGATGAACACCTCGGCCCCACCGTTGGGCCGGGTGATCTGGGCGTAGTGAACGTTGTAATTGGTCCCGGTCACGAACGCGTAGCTGTCGAGGAACTGCTCGGTCGGGACCATCTGGTACATGCCGGGATCACCCGTGCCCGCATAGGGGTTCTGGCTCTCCAGATATTGGACCGGCAAGAAGGGGCCGTTGCCGGTGAACACGAAGCTGTGGTTCGGCGCGGCGGCGGCCTGGAACTGGTAGTACTGGCCCTTGTCGAGCATGATCGGGAAGCCGGGCTGCGCGGGCGTGGTGTTGACGGTCACCCCATCGTCGCCGCCGTACACGCGCCAGTGGTACTTCTCGGTCCCACGCGTCGGCGCATGAGCCCCGACATACTCCTGACCCCAGTACTCGAGCGGGAAGGGAGCCTCCTCCATGTGGTCGCAGAAGGTCTGCGAGCCGTTGGGCACGTTGGCGCACTCGGTCGCCCCGATCACGTGCAGCGGGTTGTTGGCGCTGATCACCGTGCCCGAGAGGTCGCCGCCTTGCTGGGTCTGCACGACCACGTTGAGGACCGAGTAGCGGTTCATCATCACGTTGGTCGAAGCACCGGCCGCGAGCGCCGGGACGCCGACGCCACCCGCGGTCGCCTGCGGGACCGTGAAGTCGACCGAGGTGCCGTCGGCGATCGCGATCGCGGTGAAGTAGCTCGGGTAGGGCCCGACCGTGCCCGGGTACGAGGTCACGATCACGTTGCCGGTCAGCGCGTGCTCGGGCAGCAGCATCGACGCGTCGTTGGTCGCGGTCGAGCCGATCGGCGAGTGCTGGTAGGCGACGACCGGGCGGCTGGTCTCGAGCCGGTACACGCCACCTTGGCGGAGCAGCGAGACGCTGTCGATCTCGGGCGTCGAGAGGATGAAGGTCGCCGAGCCCTCGGGCGGGATCATCACGGCGGCGCCCTGGACCTGCTCGGCGTTGCCGTTGAGCGGCACGAAGTAGAGCTGGGCGGTGACGGGGTCGGTGCTCGAGATGTTGCCCGCGATCAACGAGTCGTTCTTCGACGGGTCGTTCACGTTGTTGTAGAAATTGTCCATCTTCGTGGCGAAGAAGGAGCAGCCGACCGAGCTCGGGTTGGCTTGGACCGCCTCGCACTCGCTCACGCAGGCGCCCGCGATGCAGACCGAGTCGGGGTCGCAAGCCACGGGGTCTCCGAACGCGCTGCCGTCTCCCAGACAAGTCTCGTAGCTGCCCGCGTCGACGCACTGGCTGAAGCCGGGCTGACAGAAGGGCCCCTCGTCGGTCGTCGACGTGGTCGCGTCGGTCGTGGCCGTGTCGGTCGTCGGATCGGTCGTCGCCGTATCCGTCGTCGCGGTGTCGGTCGTCGGATCGGTCGTCGCCGTGTCCGTCGTCGCGTCGGTCGGCTCGGTCGTCGAGGTGTCGGCGCTCGTGCCTGTCTCGGCCGTCGGATCGCCGTCGCCATCGCCGAGGCTGGTCGCGTCGGTGCCGATCTCGTCGGCATTCTCGGTGTTGGTCGAGTCGTCGGCGCACCCGAGCACCAGCGCAGACGAGATCGAGATGAGGGCCAAAGGCAGGACGGAGCGCTTCATGTTGGCAGTGGACCAGCACGGCCAAAGTCCGTCCATCGCGATCGCCTGCGCACATGCTCGAGAATCCACGGGTCAGGCGTTCGTTGCGCTGAGCGAGCGTCGCGGATCTTGCGCGAGATCTCGTCGATGCAATCGCGTCCGCGCGTCCAGCTTCGGCTCGAGATCCGCGAGATTGCATGCGAGATCGAAGAAGGAGTGTGGACGGTCACGCCGCTCGGCCGGGCGGCCCCTGTCTCCTCCCGCTCGCTGTGGCATCCTCCGCGCGCCCGCGGGGACCACCCCCGCGTTTTGCATCCCACCTTCACGACACGCGCCATGGACCTCAGCAAAGTTCGGAACATCGGTATCTCCGCCCACATCGACTCGGGCAAGACCACGCTGACGGAGCGGGTCCTGTTCTACACGGGCCGCATCCACAAGATCGAAGAGGTCAAAGGCAAGTCGGGCGTCGGCGCGACGATGGACTCGATGGAGCTCGAGCGCGAGCGCGGCATCACGATCCAGTCGGCCGCGACCGCGGTTCAGTGGGGCGAGTTCGACATCAACATCATCGACACGCCCGGACACGTCGACTTCACGATCGAGGTCGAGCGAGCGCTCAGCGTGCTCGACGGCGCGGTCCTGGTGTTGTGCTCGGTCTCGGGCGTGCAGTCGCAGTCGATCACGGTCGACCGACAGATGCGCCGCTACAACGTCCCGCGCGTGGCCTTCATCAACAAGATGGACCGCGCCGGCGCGGACGCGTTCAAGGTCACCAACCAGCTGCGCGACAAGCTGCATCACAACGCCGTGATGGTCACCTACCCGATCGGCGCCGAAGACCGCTTCGAAGGCGTGGTCGACCTCCTGCATCGGCGGGCGATCTACTTCGAGGGCGACAACGGCGAGATCATCCGCTACGGCGAGGTCCCGCCCGAGCTGGCCGAGGGCGTCGAGGAGTACCGCATGAAGCTGGTCGAGGCGCTCGGCGACTTCGATGAGGGCATCATGGAGAAGTTCATCGGCGGCGAGGAAGTCTCCGGCGAAGAGATGGTCCCGGCCATCCGCAAGGGCACGCTCTCGCTCGACCTGACCCCGGTCTTCTGCGGCTCGGCCTACAAGAACAAGGCCGTCCAAGTCCTGCTCGACGGCGTCTGTGCCTACCTCCCGGCCCCCGACGAGGTCGTCAACAAGGCCTACGACCTCGACAACGGCGAGACGGTCGTCGAGCTCGAGAGCACCGACGAAAAGCCGCTGGTCTGCCTCGCGTTCAAGCTCGAGGACGGCAAGTACGGCCAGCTGACCTACACCCGCATCTATCAGGGCAAGGTCAGCCGCGGCGACACGCTCTACAACGTCAGCCGCAACAACAAGAAGGTCAAGCTCGGCCGCTTGGTCCGGATGCACGCCGACAAGATGTCGGACATCGACTCGGCCAGCGCCGGCGACATCGTCGCGATGTTCGGCATCGACTGCTCGTCGGGTGACACCTTCACCGACGGCAAGCTGAACTACTCGATGCAGTCGATGTTCGTGCCCGATCCGGTCATCAGCTACTCGATCGAGGTCAAGGACAAGACCAACTCGGCCAACTTCTCCAAGGCGCTCAACCGCTTCTCCCGCGAGGATCCGACCTTCCGCGTCCACCGTGACGAGGAGTCGGCCGAGACCATCATCTCGGGCATGGGCGAGCTCCACCTCGACATCTACATCGAGCGAATGCGGCGCGAGTACAAGGTCGAGACCAAGGTCGGCGAGCCCCGGGTCGCGTTCCGCGAGACCATCACCAAGGCCGTCGGCTACAACTACACGCACAAGAAGCAGACCGGTGGTTCGGGCCAGTACGCCCGCGTCGCTGGCGAGATGCGGCCGATCGACCCGGAGACCGAGGGCGACAAGCGCTACCGCTTCGTCGACAAGATCACCGGCGGCATCATCCCGCGCGAGTTCATCCCCTCGTGTGACAACGGCTTCAAGGAGTCGATGGAGCGCGGCGTGCTGATCGAGGCGCCGGTCACCGGCGTCGAGATGGAGCTCAACGACGGTCAGTGGCACGCGGTCGACTCGAGCGACATGGCGTTCAAGATCTGCGCGCGCGCGGCCTTCAAGGAGGCCATGAACAAGGCCGGTCCGGTCATCATGGAGCCGATCATGAAGGTCCAGGTCCAGGGCCCCGAGGAGTTCCAGGGCGGCATGCAGACCACGCTGATCCGTCGCCGCGGCACCATCATCGGCTCCGAGGCCTACCGCGGGACCTCGACGATCGACTCGCACGTGCCGCTCTCGGCGATGTTCGGCTACTCGACCGAGCTGCGCTCGGCGACCCAGGGTAAGGCGGAATTCTCGATGGAATTCTCGCACTACGACAAGGTCCCCGCGCAGATCCAAGAGGAGCTGATCAAGAAGCACAAGGAAGACAAGAAGGGCTGACCTCCCGCTCGCTCGTCGACCTCGAGAGCCCCGCACCTGCGGGGCTCTTTTGTTTGGTTGCGACGCCGGTCCGGTTGCGACGCAGGGTCCGGTTGCGACGCGAGCTCAGTGAGCGACGCGCAACTGCGGGCGCAGGGCAACCAGCACCCGCTCGCCCTCGCCGACCCCGAGCGCGGCCAGATCTTCGGGCGGGATCGTCAGCTCGCGCGGGGCTGCGTCGGTCTCGGTCCAGTCGATCACCCAGTCGATCTCGTCGTCGATCGGCTCGAGCAAGCGGGTGAACACGGCGCGAAACCAAGGCGCTCCGCCGCGGCCGACCCGAGCGACGAAGCCCGGCACGCCCTCGTCGCCGACCTCGCCCGCGATCGGGACGCACCACTCGGCGTCGCGGATCAGCGTGAGGTCGTCGGTCGCGGCCTCCCAGTGCGGGCCACCGTCGAAGGGATCGACCTTGCCCGAGTCGGCGAAGCCGATGCTGTGCAGCAGCCGCATCGCGCCCATGCTCTCGGGCCCGACCTGGCCGATGATGTCTTGGACCTCGCGCGGCAGCAGGCTGGCGTGGACCGGCGAGACCGGGAAGAGCTTCCAGATGAACTCCTTGTCGTCGCGGGTCAGCGCGTCGGCCTCGGCGTAGGTCAAGTTGGTGAAGCGGCTGCCGAGCGCGTCCCACAAGGGCGAGCGGGCCCGCCCGGCCGGACCTCGCTCGAGCGCCGGCAAGAGCTCGGCGAGCACGCGATCGCGGAAGCGCTGCCGCTGGGCCGCGATGTAGATGAAGCGACCGAGCGAGAGCAGGCGACCGAGCTTGCGCGGGTGCTTGCGCAGGTCCGGGTGCAGGACCAGCCCGCCGATCTCGGTCGGACCTTGGTAGGTCAGCCCGAGGTGCAGCATCTTGTGGACCATGTGCACGTCGCGGCGCTCGTCGCCGAGGTCGAGCTCGGCGTAGCGCTCCTCGTCGATCACCCGGAAGAACACGTGCGGCTCGTGGCGCGTGCCGTGCTGGGCGTGGATCATCGAGGTCCCGACGACCTCGCCCGAGGGCCCCTCGAGCACGAACAAGAAGCGCCGCTCGGGATCGAAGAGGTCGGGCTCGCGGCCGCCCGCGAACGAGGCCGCCGAGCGCTCGAGCAGCTCGCGGATGAATTCGCGGTCGGGCGGGAGGTTGAGCGTGTCGAGGTGTCGCGCGAGCTCGAACACGGCGTCCTCGTCGCTGGGGGCCGCGTCGCGGAACACGTAGGCGCTGTCGACCATGGCGCAGACGTATCTCTGCCGACGACGGCCGGCAACGCTCGCATCGCTCACGACCCGCCGCGGATCGACAAAAAAAGAGGTCCGTGAGGACCTCCATTGGTGTAGCCGGTGCGTGGCGATCAGAACGGGATGTCGTCGTCCTCGGGACCCGAGGGCGCGTAGTCACCGGGATCGTAGGGCTCCGGCGCGCCGCCGCCTCCGTAGCCACCCGAGTCGTCGCCGCCTCCGCGACCCCGACCGGCAGCCGGGGCTGCGCCGCCGCGAGCGGGACCGCGGCCACCACCGCCGCCGCCGTAGCCACCGCCGCCTCCACCACCACCGCCGTAGTCACCACCACCACCGCCGCCACCACCACCGCCGCCGCCGCCTTCACGGCCGCCGCCGAGGAACTGGACGTTCTCGCTGATGATGTCGGTCGAGTAGCGCTTGACCCCGTCCTTGTCGTCGTAGCTGCGGGTCTTGAGCCGACCCTCGACATAGACCATGCGGCCCTTGGACAGGTAGTTGCTGCAGTGCTCGGCTTGGACGCCGAACACCGAGACGCGATGCCACTCGGTCTCTTCGACCATCTCGTTGGTCTGCTTGTTCTTCCACCGGCGCGAGGTGGCGATGTTGAGGGAAGCCACCGGGCTCCCGTTCTGCATGTAGCGAAGCTCGGGGTCGCGCCCGAGATGCCCGATGAGGATGACCTTGTTGATTCCAGCCATGGTGGCTCCTTGGCGAATGGTCGGGCCTGGGTTGGGTCTTGGCAAGCGAGCTCGCCCTGCGCCGCGGGCCCGAGTGTCGCGCGCGCATGGGGTTGTCGGCCCTGACTCGCCGCGCTTGCAGAAAATCCGAGTCCGCCGCGTCGCGCCCTCGCCAACTCGAAATTCGCGCGCGAAGTCGCTTGCACGGGCGTTTTCCGTTGACCGGGCTGCTCGGCGCGGGTCAAGCTGACCTGGCTCGTGAGCCGGCACCCGCCGGACTGGACAGGATGTCCATCGCCCTGACGATCGCCCTGTGTCTGCGCGACGATGAAGCGCAGCTGCCCGACATGGCCCGAGCGGCGGTCGAGGTGGGTCGGATCTTGGCGCGTGAGCACGCCAGCGGTGAGTGGCGCGACTCGACCGACGCTGGCGACGAGCCCGAAGAAGACTCGCTCCACTTCGAAGTGCTCGCGCTCGACGAGTCGTCCCGCGACAACACCCTGAGCGTGCTCAGTATCTTGCACGGCAAGATCCTGGAGCTGGTCACCGTCGCCAACCTCGCGCCGGGCACCGCGATCATGCGCACGGCTCGGCGGGCTCGCGGCCGGGTGTGGTTGCTCGTCGACGGGCCCTTCGAGGTCGAGCACGCGCTGTGGGCCGCCCGCCAGGTGTTCTGCGGCGATCGAGCCGCGCTCGTGCCGGGCGAGCTCCTGGCCGTCGAGCGCAACCTCGGGCAAGCGACGCTGGGTTGGCTTCGAGGTGGCCTCGCCGGCGCCCAGCGAGAGGTCGAGCAGATGCTGGCGGCCCACGATCAGCAGGGCGCGTGGTCACCCGCCCGCGCGTGGGGGCTCCGCGAGCGGACCCGGCTCTTCGTGCGCGGGCGCCTCGGCCAGCTGGGCCTCGGCCACCTCGATCGTCGCTGAAGCGACCTCGCGACCGGACAAGTAGAAAACCCGCCCACTCGTGAGAGCGGGCGGGCACTGGGGGGCTCGATGCGGTTCTGACCGCCGATTCGACGCTGGGGCTTGGTTACCGACTCCGGCAGCTCGTGTCGTCGGGGGGAACGACGCGAGCTCTCCTTCATGAAGTGTCGAAACCCTGCGCTCCGTTTCAACTTTTTTTGCGAGTTCGAACGGGCCTCAACCACCGCGGTAGACGAACACCCCGCGCAGGTCCTCGGTCCTGGAGATCGGGCTCGAGCTGCCGGCGTCCTTCCACGAGGTCGCCTGGAACCGGTAGTACATGCCCTCCGTCAGGGCGGGGCCGGCATAGGGGACCACGACGGTGGGGCTGCCGCTGACCCCAGGCACCTGATCGTCTCGCCAGACCTCGTTGCCGAGCGCGTCGTGGACGACGACCACGTAGCGGTCCTCGCTGCTGTCGTCGGCGAACTCGAAGATCGGCGTGCCGCTGACCTCCTCGGGCTGATCGCGGCCCGGCCCGACGACCGCGAGCGCCTCGGTGATCTTGAAGCTGTCGGGCACGTCGAAGTTCTGCCCGGCGCTGACGGTGATCTCGACGATCTGCGTCCCGGCGATGTTGGTGTCGGGGTCGCGGACCAACAAGTCGTTCTCGAGCGAAGCGATGACGTAGTAGGTGCCCTCGGGGACGCCGGTGATCGTCCACGCGCCGCTGACGTTGGGCGCGATGCCGGGGCTCGGCGCGCGCAGGCCGTAGGGCACCGGCCCGAACTCGAAGGCCTCGATGAACACGGCGCTGGGGATCAACACGACCGAGGTCATGCTGCCCCCGGGCGCATTGACGATGTTGACGCTGCCGCTGACCGTGGCCGTCCCCGCCCCGGACGCGTCGAGCACCTCGAGCACGACGTCGCCGACGTCGGCGCTGGCGACCGTGACGTCGGCGGGCTGGATCTGCAGCCCGCCGCGATAGCCATGCAGCGACCAGGCGCCGGGCTGCACGTTGAAGAGCACGAACTCGCCGCTGGCGTCGGCGATCGTGTGCTTGGCCGCCCCGCCCTCGGCGACGATCAAGGTGCCGCCGCCCGCGTCGCCCGCGACCCGACCCGAGATCGTGAACCCGCCTCGATCGGCGGCCTCGAGCGGGATCAAGGCGATCGTCGTCGAGGCGTTCTCGATGATCGACAGGTGGTCGTCGCTCGCGTCGTCGGGGTCGTCCTCGACCGGCGTCACGTCGGCGGTGCTGACCGGGAACGCGGGCTGGAGCCCGCTCGGGTAGAGCTGATGATCGACCGCGCTGCCTTGCAGAGTCAGGGTCAACGCCGTCGCCGGGTTGCCGTCGCTGTCGCGAGGGATCGCGATCGGCAACGCGTAGTTGCCCTCGGCGTCGGTGATCGCGACGTCGCTGATCGGCGCGCTGGTGTCGTCGAGCGCCAGCACACGCGCGCCCGCGATCGGCGTTTGGTCGATCGCGTCGATCACCATGCCGCGCAGCTCGATTGGCCCCGCGCACAGGTAGCTCGCGTCGCCGCTGCGTGGCTCGCAGACCAGCCCCGCGACACAGGGCGCCTCGTCGCCGGGCGTGCAGGGGTCGCCGAGCTCGCCCGCCGTCTCGAGCTCCTGATCCTTGCAAGCCGAGGTCGTGAGCGAGACGAGCCCGAGGGTGAAGGCGAGACGAGTGAAGGCTGGCATCGCGGCTTCGACCACACCGGTGGATCGCATTCCAACTCGGGCGCTTCTTCGGCCGCGCTGGAGATTTTAGCGCGCTCGTGGCAGTGATCGTGGGTGTCCTTCACGCTCGCGCGGGCGGCCCTCGCGGTCGGCTTGATGTTCGCACCGAGCGAGGCCCCGACCCACGACTTCGCGGCCGAGGGCCTCGATCCGGTCGCGCTCGAGTCGGGCGTGCGCGCGCGTGTGGGCGCCGTGATCGACGAGTGGAGCATCGAGGTCCGGGCGACCGAGCTGCGTGGGACCTACGCGATCGAGCTGCGACCGATCCATGATCCCGATGACCCGGACGCCGCGCTCGACCTGCGCGAGGTCAGCTTGGTCGGCGTGACCGACGAAGATCGGAGTCGTGAGCTCGCGGCCACGCTCGCGCTGATCCTCATGGAGTCGTCGGAGTTCGAACCCGAGCCCGAACCAGAACCAGAACCAGAACCAGAACCGCTCGTTGTCCCCCGCGCCGTGATCTCGCTCGAAGGTCATGCCGGGGTCGGTGCACCCAACCATCCCGACGCCGACGCTGGTTTGGGCTTGGGCGCGGGCGTCTGGCTGGTTCGCGAGCACCTGCAGCCGCGCGTCCGCGCTCGCTGGGCCCGGAGCGCGGGCGAGGACCTCCACGTCGATGGCCTGAGCTTTGGCGCTGGGCTGGCCGGCGGGGTTCCGCTCGGGCCATGGTGGTTCGGCGTGCTCGCGCTGCCCACCTTCAAGTGGACCCGCGGCTTCGATCGCAAGCCCAGCACCGCGCTCTCGGGCGGCGGCGAGCTCACGGCCATGGTCCAGTTTCGCCGGCCCTGGCTGGTGGTCGGCCTGCGCACGGGCATCGAGACCACCTTTCGACCCGTGCTCGTCCGCGGCTCCAACGACGTGATTCGCTGGGGGCCCGTCCGTTGGCTGCTGGTGCTCGAATTGGGCCTCGGCCTCGGTCGGATCGAGCATGCGCGGCGGTGATCGCGGTGATGTTCGCTTTGGTCGACAACTTGGAATTTCCCAGCTCGGCCCGGTCGAGCCAGTGTGCAGGCTAAGCTCCGGCTCGTGACCGACTCCGATGGGGCCGAGGACCCCCGGTCCAACGACGCGACGGTTCATGTCCTGCACCTCGACGCCGAGGACTTGATCGAGCGGGCACGGCAAGGGGATCCGAGCGCCCAACGAGCCCTCTTCGATCGCCACAAGGATCGAGTCGCCGCGCAGATCCAGCGCATGACCGGCGATCCAGCCGTGGTCGAGGATCTCTTGCAGGACGTGTTCATCGCCGCGTTCAGCAACTTGCGCGGGTTTCGAGGCGACAGTCAGATCCGCACCTGGCTCTACCGAATCGCGACCAACAAGGTCCGCAATTGGTGGGACAGCACGCGCCGACGCAAGCGACGCGAGCACCGTGCCCACGCGCTCCCGGTCGAGCTGGCCCCGACCCCGCACGAAGACCTCGAGGTCCGCGAGCATCGTGAGCGGCTCTACCAAGCGCTCGGCGATCTCCCGGCCAAGCTGCGCGAGGCCTTCGTCGCCCGGGTGATCGAGGGCATGAGCCTGCAGGACGCCAGCGAGGCCTTCGACGTGCCCGTCAGCACGATCTCGTATCGAACCCGGCGCGCAGAAGAGCTGCTCTGCCAAGCGCTGGGCCTGCCCGGCACCACGGAGGAACGACCATGACCGAGCCCACGACCGCGTCGAAGGGACCCATGCTCGCGCGTCCGGCCTTGCGAGCCTTCGTCGAGGCCGCGCGCGATCAAGCGATCGCGCCGACCCGCCTGAGCGCACACGAGGTCCAGCGCGCCTGGGTGCAGGCGCAGCGCGAGCGCAAGCAGACCCGCAAGGTGTTGGCGCTCGGCGTCGGGCTCGGCCTGGCCGCGGCGGCGATGCTCGGCGTGATCACGACCTCCCTGCTCGCGAACTCGGACTCGGACTCGCGCGTCGTCGATCCGGTCGCGCAGGCGCCCGAGCCCGCTGCGACCCCGGCCCCGCTCGCGCTCGACCCCGCGGTCGAGATCCGCTCGACCGGCGACGCAGCCCGCGTCCTCGGACCTTGGACGATCGCGCTCGATCGCGGCGAGCACGAGATCACGCTTCCAGAGGGCCAGCATGCGCTGCGGATCGAGCTGCCCGAGCGCACGCTCGAGTTGGTTCGCGGCGAGCTCTCGATCACGCTGGTCGATCATCGCGCCATGCTCGATCACAGCGCCGTGGTCCGCCTCCACTCGGGCATCGCCGCCTGGGTCGACGCCGACGGGACCCGGACCGCCATCGCCGTCGAGCGAATCGAGCTGCCGCTCGAGCCGAGCGCCGAGCCACTCGAGCCGAGCGCCGAGATCGAGCCTGCGCTGCAGCCGAGCGCTTCCGCGCTCGCCCGAGAGGCCGAGCGCCTCTTGCTCGCGGGTCGCCGCGACGCCGCGATCGATTCGCTGCGCGAGCTGGTCCGCAAGCACCCGCGCTCGCCCCAAGCCCGGACCGCCCTGCTGGACCTCGCGGCCCAAGAGCGACTCGCCGGCAGCCGCGATCGGGCCCGCTGCGCCTATCGGCTCTACGTCGAGCGCTGGCCCCACAGCGAGGTTCGGGCCGAGATCGACAAGCAGCTCGCCAAGCTCGGCGAAGGCCCAGCTTGTCGTGGCCTCGATCCGCGCTGACGCGAGTCCGCCGAAATTTCTCTTGGCGGCGGGAGTTCGCCTGGAATCGCGCCCGCAGGTCCGGTCCAAGCCCCGATGTCGACCATCCGCGCGCTGTTTACACCGATCACACGAATCAGTCTGCTCGGCCTCGCGCTCCCGCTCTTCGCGTGCGGCGGCGGTGGCAACAAGGCCGAGGCGGGCTCCGGGACCGACGAGGTCGGCACCGCGGGCGACACCACGACCCAGGGCGAGAGCAGCAGCTCGGGCTCCAGCTCCAGCAGCGACACGACGCTCGACACGACGACGACGGCGAGCGACACCGCCACCGACACGACGGCGAGCGACACCGCCACCGACACCAGCGCGGCCGAATGTGGCAACGGCGCGGTCGAAGATCCCGAGCAGTGCGACAACGGGGTCGACAACGGTCCCACCGGCGACTGCTTGGCCGACTGCAGCTTCAACGTCTGCGGCGACACCTTCGTCGGCCCGATCGAGGGCTGCGACGACGGCAACCTGATCGACGGCGACGGCTGCTCGGCGATGTGCCTGATCGAGAACCCCGGCGACGGGGTCGTCATGTGCGGCAACAAGATCTACCAGTGCGGCGACGGGATCGACAACGACGGCGACAACGAGATCGACCTCGCCGACCCCGAGTGCATCTCGCCCTGCGACGACGACGAGAACAGCTTCCAGACCAACCTGCCTGGGCAGAACAACGACTGCAAGGGCGACTGCTACTTCGATTCGAATAGCGGCGCGGGCGATGACCACTGCGAGTGGAACCTCAAGTGCGATCCGCTGAATCCCGGCGCCGACATCGGCTGCGCCTACGACCCCAATTTCGCCATGTGCGATCTCGAGATGCCGCAGGTCTGCCTCGATTTTTGCACGCCCTTGGTGCCCAACGGCTGCGATTGCTTCGGGTGTTGTGAGGTCGACGGGCAATTCATCTACCTCGATTCGGGCGATGGCTGCTCGCTCGACAACCTCGACGCCTGCCAGTCGTGCACTTTCTTCGAAGGCTGCAACAACCCCTGCGTGCCGGCGGAATGCGAGCTCTGCTTCGGTCAGACCCCCGAAGACTTGCCGCCCGGCTGCGACATGTCTTCGTGCCCGA
>JAMHUH010000649.1:0-12865 GCA_035904925.1 Nannocystaceae bacterium | reverse complement strand
GCCCTGGCCGAGGTCGCCGCGCGCTGCGACACGCCGACGCTGACGGTCAGCGCCGACGTGACCCGCCGCGCCGACCTCGAGCGCGCGGTCGTGGCTGCGCTGGCCGAGTTCGGGCAGATCGACGTCTTGGTCAACAACGCCGGCCGCGGGATCAGCCGGCCCGTGACCGAGCTCAGCGACGAGGACCTCGACGACATGTGGCGGACCAACGTGAAGTCGGTGATGTACGGGGTGCAAGCCGTCCTGCCCCACTTCCGCAGCCGCGGGCGCGGGCAGATCGTCAACGTCTCGTCGGTCCTGGGTCGGGTCCCCTTCGCGGGCGTGCGCTCGGCCTACAGCGCGGCCAAGCACGCGCTCAACTCGTTGACCGCGAACCTGCGCATGGAGCTGCGTCCGGCGGGGATCGACGTGACGCTGGTGCTCCCGGGCGTGGTCGCGACCGGGTTTGGCACGAACGCGCTGCACGGCGGCGCCGACTCGCGGACCATCCCGGGCGCGCAGGCGGTCGAGGAGGTCGCGACGGTCATCGCCGATGTGATCGAGAAGCCCTGCGCCGAGGTCTATACCCGGCCGCAGTACAAGCAGATGGTCACCAATTACTACAGCGCGCCCGACTTGGCCGAGGTCGAGACGCGGCCGCCCTTCGTGATGCCGCCGCGCTGATTCAGTCCACGCGGCTCAGGCCCGGATCGGCCGCAGCCGCGACTGCAAGAACGCCACGACCTCGTCGGGCGAGCGCTCGGGCGCGCCCGGCAGCTGGACGAAGGCCTTGGCCAGCGCCCGGTAGCGACCGGTCATGAGCAGCAGCCAGACCATGAAGAAGTCGAGCCCGCGAAACACGATCGCGTCCTTCTCACCGTAGAGGGCCCGGTTGGTCTCGAACTCGCCCGGCAGCTCGCTCCAATGGCAGCGCGGCTTGACGTGGTGGTGGATGTGATAGCCGTCGTTGAAGCAGCGCCGGTTGTAGCGCGAGTCGATGCAGGTGATCGAGTTGCGGTAGGGGCACTCGGCGTGACCGGCCTCGACGAAGGCGTGCTGGCCCCAGTTGCCGGCCATCATCAAGGTTCGGACCATGATCACGGGGACCACGAAGATGACCAGGGTCGCGCGCCAGTCGACCAGCACGGCGAGCGTGACCACGAGCGCCCAGAAGCTGCCCTCGCCGAGCAGCACCCGCCAAGCCATCTTGCTCTGGTTGCGGCGGATGAAGTAGCGCGGCAGCTCGATCAAGGTGAGCGCCATGAAGCGGGCGTAGTAGACGAACCAGTGGCCGAAGCGGTCGCGCTGGTAGTGGAGCGTGGAGCTGAGATCGTCCTCGAGGTTGTTCTCGGGGTGATGCATGCCCATGTGGTGGCAAAAGTAAGTCTGCGGGGTCTCGCCGAAGAAGGGGCCGAGCACCCAGGGGATGACTTGGTTGAGCCAACCATGCTCGCGCCGAAACAAGATTCGATGCGAGGTGCAGTGCAGCATCAAGATGAAGCGGTCGAGGGTGCCGAGCGCCCAGATCAACAGGTAGCCAGCCGCGATCAACCAAAACAGCGGGCCGGGGACCAGCGCGCTCCACAGGTAGAGCGAGAGCCCGAGCAGCGCCGTCGCGGCGCAGCCGATCATCAGCGACACGAAGGGCAGGTCGCGTGGATCGTTGACCAGGCTGTTCGCCCAGCGCATCCACGCCGACGGGTTCGCAGGCAGTTCGAAGGGCCCGGGGTCCGACATCGCGCGGATGGTACTACGCAGGCTCGCTGCCGCTCGGGAGGTCGAGGTGAAAAGTCGCACCGACGCCCGGCCGGTTCTCGACCCAGAGCCGGCCGCCGTGCTCGACGGCGATCCCGTGGCTGACCGCCAAACCGAGGCCGGTGCCCTTGTCGCGGCCTTTGGTGGTGAAGAAGGGATCGAAGATCCGGCCGAGCACCGCCTCGTCGATCCCGCCCCCGCGGTCGTCGACGCTCACGCGGATCCACACCACACCCTCGCGCGCGAAGCTGCGTGCGCTCAGCCGAATCCAGCGGGCGGAGCCGGCCGCGCGCCGCTCGTTGAGCGCGTCGCGGGCGTTGGTGACCAGGTTCATGAGGATCTGCTGGATCTGCTGTGAGCGACAGCGCAGCAGCGGCAAGTCGGCGGGGAACTCGAGCTCGAGCTCGATCTGGTCCTTGCGCAGGACCGCACGGATCAACGAGAGCGTGCGATCGACGAGGCCGGGCACGGCAATGGTTTCGCTCGCCTGGAGGTCCGTCTCCTGGCGCGAGAACGCGAGCAGGTTGTGCACGATCACCGCGACCCGCTGCGACTCTTGGCTGATCTCGCTGGCGAACTCCTCGACCAGCTCGCGCTCGTCCGGTCGCCGGACGATCAGCTCGGCGTAGTTCATGATGCCTTGGATCGGGTTGTTGATCTCGTGGGCGACGCCGCTGGCCAAGGTCCCGAGCGACTCGAGCCGCTGCTGCTGGCGCAGCTGGGCCTCGAGCCGGGCTTGGTCGGCCTCGCTCTGCTTGCGCTCTTCGATGTCGGTCGCGATCGTGATGACCTTCTCGACCCGCTCGCCGACCTCGATCGGCGCGAGCCGAAGCGCGTACCAACGCGGCGCGTAGTCGCGTGGGGCGATCTGGATCTCGAGCTCTTGGGCTCCGGCGCCCGAGAGCGCGGCGCCGAGCGCCTTCGACCAGGCGGCCCGGCTCTGCTCGGCCATCGCCGCGCTGGCCAGGTTGCCGACGACCAGCGCCGTGTCGACGCCGAAGGGCTCGAGGTGATTGACGAATTCGACCCGGCCCTGCGCGTCGATCAACGCGATGATGTCGGGGACTCCGCTGACCAAGGAGCGCCACTGGGCCTCGCCGCGCTGAAGCTTGTCGTAGAGCTGGGCGTTGTCGAGCGCGGCGGCGGCCTGGCTGGCGAAGCTGCGCAGCAGCTCGATCCGCTCGAAGGTGAATTCCTGGCTCGGGTTGGCGTGCTCGAGCAGCAGCGCGCCGACAGGCCGGTTGTGCTTGACGATTGCGAGGCACAAGACCGAGGAGGGTCGATCGACGTCGAAGTAGGGATCGGCGACCAAGGCCGGGTCTTGGTCGTACTCGTCGAGGATCACGGCCTTGCCCGTCTTCAAGACCAGCTCGATCAGGGTCTTGGGCACGCGCCGACCGGCCGTGCTCATCGGAGTCGGGACATCGAGGTACTCGCTGATCGAGCCCGACGAGCCCTCGGCGACGATGCAGACCTGGCCCTCGCGCTCGAGCTCGAGCAAGAGCACGCCGCGGTCGGCCGCGGCGTGCTCGATCGCCGCGGCCAAGACCCGGACGATCACGCGATCGAGGTGCAGCTCCTCGCTGATCGCCTGCATGGTCTCGAGCATCGCGCCCGCGTCGACCTGCCACTCGAGCTCGCCGACCACGCTGATGCTGGCCTCGCTCGCCCGGCTCTCGCCGAAGAGCTCGCCGTGGTCCTGCTCGAGTCGCTCGACCACCGCGCCCGCGCCCCAACGCAGGTAGGACTCGCGAGCGAGGCGCAGGGCTCCGGCCGCGCTGGTCGGCTGGTTCATCTGCAGGGCGAGATCGGCGAGGCGCTCGGCCGCGATCCCGGCCAGGTAGGCCTGACCGCGATCGTCGGCCCGCGCCCGGGCCTCTTCGTAGCGCTGCAACGCGCGATCGTGGCGACCCCGAGCCCGCTCGAGCTCGGCCTCGACCAGCTCGGCCATCGCCCTGAAGTTGATCGGCGCGACCTCGGCCTGCCTCCGGAGTCGACTCCAATGGGCCTGGACGAGGCGGATCAGCGCGCGGGCTCGGGCGGCGGGACGGCCCTCGCGCTCGAACTCCTCGACCGCTCCGACGGCGTGCAGCACGGCGTGGCGAGCGAAGCTCCAGGTCCCGAACGCGGTCTGCTCGACCGCGGGCGCGATGCGATCGAGCTCGCGGAAGGCCGCGACCCTGCGTCCGAGCAACCAGTCGGCCAGCGCGGAGGCGTTGACCAGCGCGATCTTGGTGACCATCCCGGCGCCCTCGGCATCGCGCGGACCAAAGCCGACGCTCGTCTGCCCGAGCAAGGCCTCGGCCGCACGCAGGCTGGCGAGCACGCCCACACGCTGATCGACGGTCGCCCAGGCGTCGAGCTCGGCCAGCGCTCGCTGCCCGAACGCGACCACCTCGCGCAGTGGCTGGCCGGCCTCGAGCAGCGCCCGCAACCCGAGCGAGGCCCCGTAGCCGGCGGTCTCGCGATCGCCGACGTCGAGCGCTCGGACGAAGAGCTCTTCGATGCCGAGGTTGAGCTCGGTGAACGAGCGCGTGTAAGGCCAGATGAAGAGCCGCGCCCGACACTCGACTCGCGCGCGCAGCTGCAGCGGCCCGCGCTCGGCCAAGACCAAGGCGTGGTCGGCCAGCGCCGCGGCCAGGTTGGTCTCGCGCATGGCCGCGAACACGATCGCTTGCTGGACGAAGGCGACCGACGCGGTCGAGTGAAAGCCGTGGGTCAGGATCAAACGAACATGCCGGACGCAGAGCGCCGTCCACAGCGGACGATCGAGCAAGAAGGCGGGCGTCTCGATCGCGTCGAGGATCCACAGCGCGGCGTCGACTCGCTCGTCGCTGACGCGCTCGGCCATGGCCGCGAAGCTGGTCAGCTCGCGTCCACGCAGGGCTCGGCGGACACGGCGAAGCTCGAGCGCGAGCGCGAGCTTGCCCGACCCGACCGGCTGGCCGCAGCGAGCCAGGGCAGCGAGGCCGACCTCGAGCGCGAGCCTCGGTCGATCTTCCATGACCAGGATCTGCACGCGCCGGGCGACGACCCGACCGAAGTCGCCGAGCGAGGGATCGGCGTCGAGCAGCCCGGCGAAGGCCTCGTCGGCCTCGGCCCTGCGCCGACACAGCGCGAGCGCCTGGGCCCGCGCGAAGCGAACCGCGAACACCCGCTCGTCGTCGATCGCGTCGTGCTCGACCGCGTCGACGAGGCCGAGCGCGGCGCTCAGGTAGCGCTCGCCGCTGGTCCAGGCGGCGGCTCGCAGCGCGTGCTCGCCCGCGGCGAACTCGAGGTCGAAGAGCTCGCGCCGCTCGTCCGCGTCGAGCGGACCCGCGGCGCTGAGCCCGATCGCCACGTGCTCGGCCAGCTCGAACAAGCGCGGGCCGAGGTCGCGGCCGAGCAGGTCACGCAGCCGCAGCGCCAGCTGCCAGTGGTTGCGGGCGCGCTGCTCGTGGTCGAGGCTCCGAACGATCTGCGCATGGATGGCGTCGTGGGCGAAGCGGTAGTCCTCGCCGACCCGGACCAAGATCTCGCGCCGCTCGAGCTCATGCAGGCAGCGGGCGAGCTCGGCCTCGTGATCGTCGTCGGCGCGGGTCAGCGCGCGCAGGCCCGCGAGATCGAAGTGGGTCCCGATGCAGGCGGCGCGGTCGAGCAGCGAGCGCAGCTCGGGCGCGAGTCGATCGAGGCGCGAGCGGATCAGCGCGAGCGGATCGGCGGGCAGAGGCGCGGCCGCGATCGCCGAGAGGTCCCAAGCCCAGCCCTCGTCGCCGAGCGCGAGCCGTCCGCTCTCGTCGAGCTCGCGCAGATACTTGCGGACGAAGAGCGGGTTGCCGCCGGTCCGATCGAGCAGGAGCTCGGCCAGCTCGCGGACCTCCGCGGCGCCCCGCCCGAGCATCGTCGTCAACATCGCCTCGAGATCGGGGAGCGCGAGCGGGCCGAGCTCGATGGCCAGCGCCTGCCCGCCCGCGACCAGCTCGCGGCGCATCGCGTCGAGTGCATGGCCCTCGTGGCCCTCGATCGAGCTCGCGCGCGTGGGCTCGCTCGCGGGCGTCGCGGCCACGACGATCAACACCGGACCCGCGAGCCCGCTGGCCAAGCCACGCAGGAGCTCGAGGCTGCTCGGGTCGGCCCGCTGCACGTCGTCGAGCAAGATCACCAGCGGCCCCGACTCGGCGAGCGCGGCCAAGAAGCGTCGGACCGCGATCTGAACCCGGTTGGTCGCCTCGGCCAGCCCGAACCCGGCCGGTGAACCGAGCGGGAGCTGGCGACGACCAAACAAGCCAGCGAGCGCCGGAACGAAGTCGCCGAGCACGTCGAGCAAGGGACCAAGGCGCTCGCGCAGGCGCTCGCGCCACTCGACTTGGCGGCTGCGATCGTGGCCCTCGTGGTCCTCGATCAATTGACCGATCAAGTCGCCGAAGGCCTCGGCGAACCCGCGAAAGGGCCCATCGCTGTTCGCGTCGACGAAGCGGCCGCGGGCGAGCCGGCCGTCGGGTGGCCGCTCCAGCGCCCGCAAGATCGCGCTCTTGCCAATTCCAGCCTCGCCGGTGACGAAGACGAGGCGGGCCTCGTTGCGCGCACGAACCTCGGCCAAGCTGCGCTGGAGCTCGAAGAGCTGCGTGCTGCGTCCGAGCAGGCGCTGCGGCATCTGCAGGCTGGTCGGGTAGTCGCGCTCGGCCAGCTCGAAGTGGGGCTCGATGCCTTCGGCCAGCGCCTGGGTCAGCCGGACGAGGTCGGCGTGAAGGCCCAGCGCCGACTGGTAGCGCTGCTCGGGCAGCTTCTCGAGCAGCTTCATGACCATCGCGGTCAGGCGCTGGGGCAAGCCCCGGCGCAGCTCGTCGGGTGGCCGCGGACGCCGGGCCAAGAGCACGTGGGTCAGCTCGCTCGCGCTCGCGCCGACGAAGGGTCGGCGGCCAGTCAGGAGCTCGTAGAACACGACCCCGAGCGCGTGCAGATCGCTGCGCGAGTCGGCTCGACCCGAGCGGACGTACTCGGGCGCGACGTAGGGCAGGACCTCGCGGACATGCGTGCTGTCGCCATGCGTGGGGTTGGGATCGAGCACGCGCGCGAGCCCGAGATCGGCGAGCTCGACGTAGCGGGTGGTCGGGTTGATGAAGATCGTCGTGGCTCGCAGGTCGCCATGCACGGGCACCCGCGCGTGCACCCGCGCGAGGATCTCGACCAGCTGAAGCGCGAGCGACAAGAACTCGCCGAGCGCGAGCGGCTGAGCGCCGGAGTACTCGACCAGATCGAGGCCCGCGACGCGCTCGCTGATCACGACCAAGTCCTCGCCGACCCGTTCGACGCTGACCAGCGCCCCGACCCCGCTCGGGTTCGACTCGCGCAGCGAGTCGAGCTCGTGCTCGACCCGCGCGCGCTGGAGCGGATCACCGAAGCGATGGACTCGCGCGACGAAGAGCCGACCGTCGCCTTCGCGGGCCACTTCGAACACGCGCCCGCCCAGACCCGCGGTCGAAGACCGACAGATCACGTATCCGGGCAGCGGAAAGCTCGAGTCGCGGACATCCACGCGGGGCTCCCATCATCGTGGATCCTCGCGGTGTCGGCGAGCCCAGTCGCAGACGGGTGGGATCCGCAGGTCACGCGTCGGAGCCGAGCGCCGGCAGGTCGAGGTGGAAGGTCGCGCCTTCGCCCGGCCGATTCTCGACCCAGAGCCGGCCACCGTGCTCGACCGCGATCCCGTGGCTGACCGCCAACCCGAGCCCTGTCCCCTGATCCCGGCCTTTGGTCGTGAAGAAGGGGTCGAAGATGCGACCGAGCACGGCCTCGTCGATACCGCCCCCGCGATCCTCGATGCTCAAGCGCAGCCAAGGCCGAGCCTCGCGCACCCAGGCACGCGCGATCAAGCGCAGGACTCGATGCTCGGCGATGACCTTGCGCTCGTTGAGCGCGTCCCGAGCGTTGGTGACCAAGTTCATCAAGATCTGCTGGATCTGCGCGGGTCGGCAGCGCAGCGCAGGCAGGTCGGCGGGCAGCTCGAGCTCGAGCTCGATTCGGTCCTTGCGCAGCACCGCTCGGATGAGCGAAAGCGTGCTCTCGACCAGGACCGAGAGCTCGGCGCGCTCGAGCTGCTGACCTCGCTCTTGCCGGGAGAAGGCGAGCAGGTTGCGAACGATGGCCGCGACCCGCTGCGACTCGTGGCGAATCTCGCCCGCGAAGTCCTCGACCAATTCGCGGTCGCGCGGCGCTTTGGCGATCAGCTCCGCGTAATTCATGATCCCCTGGATCGGGTTGTTGATCTCGTGAGCGACGCCGCTGGCCAGCGTGCCGAGCGACTCGAGCCGCTGCTGCTGGCGCAGCTGAGCCTCGAGCCCGGCGCGGTCGTCCTCTTCGCGCTTGCGATCGTCGATCTCGGTCGAGATCGCGATGACCTTGGCGATCTTGCCCTCGACGACGATCCCGGCCAAGCGCATCAGGAACCAGCGCGGCTCGAGCCCGGGCGGCGAGATCTGGAGCTCGAGCTCGCGCGGACCCTCGCCGCGCCGAACCGCTTGCAGGGCCTCGCGCCAGCTCTCGAGCTGGTCGGCTGCGACCAAGCGCTCGGCCGGGACGCCGATCACCGCGCGAGGCTCGATCGGGAAGCGCCCGACATGGTTGACGAACTCGGTCCGGTCGCGCTCGTCGAGCACGCTGATGATGTCGGGCACGCCACCGACCAGCGAGCGCCACTGCGCCTCGCTGCGCTGGAGCGCGTCGTAGAGCCTGGCGTTGTCGAGCGCGCTGGCGGCCTGGGCGGCGAAGCTGCGCAGAATCTCGAGCCGCTCGAAGGTGAACTCCTGGTTGGAGCCCTCGTGCTCGAGCAGCAGGGCGCCGACCCTGCGCTGGTACTTGACGATCGCCAGACAGAGCAACGAGGGCGCGACATGGTTGGTGAAATAGGGATCGCTGGCGAGCTCGAGATCGCGATCGAACTCGTCGATGATCACGGCCTTGCCGGTCCGCAGCACGGCTTCGACCACGCGCCGCGGGACCCGATCGCCAGCGTCGGCGAGCGCCGTCGGAGCGTCGAGGTACTCGCTGATCGAGCCGACGCCACCCTCGGCGACGATGCCGATCGTGCCCTCGCGCTCGAGCATCAGCACGCCCCGATCGGCCCCGGCATAGTCGATCGCCGCGGCCAGGACCCGGGTGATGACCTGCTCGAGGTGGAGCTCATCGCTGATCACCTGCATGGTCGAGAGCATCGCGCTCCGATCGACGTCCCAGTCGGCGTGCGCGGACACGGGCGTGATCGTGCTGATCTCCTGATTCACGCTGGCGAAGAGCTCGGGGTGATCGCGCTCGAGCCGGGCCACGACCGCGAGCGCGCCCCAACGCTGGTAGTGCGCCCGAGCCAGACGCAGCGCCCCGGCGGCGGTGGTGGGTTGGGTCATCCGCGTCGCGAGATCGGCGAGTCGCTCGGCCGCGATCGCGGCGGCGTAGAGCTGACCGTGCCGCTCGGCCAGGCTGCCCGCGTGTTCATAGGCCAAGAGCGCCGCGTCCTGGTCGCCCCGCAAGCGCAGCAGCTCGGCGTCGAGCAAGCCCGACGCGGCGCCGAAGTTGGCGGGCGCGGCCTTGGCCATCCGACGCAGCCGCGATCGATAGCTCCGCAGCCAACGCAGGGTCGGGGCGGCTGGCAGCTCGCCTCGCTCGACCCGCTCGACGGCCCCGCACGCGCGGAGGATCGCGAAGCGACCGAAGAGCCAGGTGCCGATCGTGACTTGGCGGATGTTGCCGGCCAGGCGGTCGAGGGCAGCGAGCGCGAGCTCGCGGCGACCCAGCAACCAATCGGCCAACGCGAAGGTGATCGCCGCGCCATAGTGAATGACCTCGCCGAGCTCGGGCTCGCTGGCCAGCACCGCCGCGAAGTCGGGCTCGGACTCGGGCGCGCCGGGCCCGGCCGCGAGCGCCTCGGCGACGAGCTTGGTCGAGCCCAGCAACATCCGCTGCTCGCGGGTCGCCCAGCCGATCAGGCCGTCGTAGAGCCGCTTGGCTTGGGCCGAGGTCTCGCGCAGCGGGATCCCGACCTCGAGCATGCCCCGCAGACCGAGCCCCGCCACGTAGCCTGCCGTGTCGCGATCGCCGAGCGCCAGAGCCCGCTCGAAGAGATCATCGAGCCCGACCAAGGAGTTGGCGAGCGGGCGCGAGAAGGGCCAGACGAACAGGCGTGCGGCGGTCTCGACCCGAGGTCGCGACTCGGGCTCGCGCTCGGCCAGCTCGAGCGCCCAGTCGTTGATCTGCGCGGCCTCGACCGGCCGCCCGAACACGACCATCAAGATGCCGAACTGCGCCAAGGTCCGAGGCGTGCTCGGATGAAAGCCATGGCGCGCGAACAGGCAGGTGTGGATCGCGTTGAGCTGGATCGACAGCGTGCGCTCGGCCAAGAAGGCTGGTGTCGCCATCGCGTCGATGATCCACATCAGCGCGTCGATGCGCTCGTCGCGAACCTTGGCGAGCGCGAGCAAGCGAGCGCGGCCGAGCTTTCGGATCGCTCGCCAGGCCCGCAGGGCCGCGACCACGATCGCAGCAACGTGGCCGCTCGCACGCACACCAAAGCGCGCGAGCGCGACCCGGCCGAGGGCGATCGCCTCGCCATAGCGTTCTTGGCGTGAGAGCAGCTCGATGCGGCGCGCGACGATCGTGCCGTAGTCGGCGAACCCGAGCTCGCGCGCGAGCAAGTCGGCGTAGGCCCGATCGGCCTCCGCGAAGCGCCCGACCATCGCCAGCGCCTGGGCATGATCGACGTGGAGGGCCAAGCGCTCGCCTGGCTCGCGCTCCGAGGCCGAGGCCAAGATCAACGCAGCCGCCATGTAGCGCTCGGCGTTGGTCCAGGCGGCCGTCGCCGCGGCGCGGTGGCTGGCCGCGAAGGTCAGCTCGAGCAGGCGCTCGCGCTCTTCGTGCTCGATCCCTCCCGCCGCGGACAGACCCGCGACCAAGTGATCGATCATTTCGAAGCCCGCCTCGCCCTCGCGCTCGCGCAGCACGAGGGTCAGCTGCCAGTGGATCTTCGCCCGCTGATCCGCGGCGATCGAGGCCTCGGCCAGCTCGACCAGCGCCTCGTGGGCGAAGCGATAGCCGACCCCCTCGCGGACCAGCATGCCTTCGTCCTCGAGCCGATCGAGACCCTGGGCGAGGCTCGCGTCGTCGAGCGCCGCGATCGCCTGCAGGAGGGCCAGATCGACGACGTAGCCGACGCAGGCCGCCTTCTGAACCAGCGCCCGATCGGCCGGCGCGAGCCGATCCAAGCGCGTGCGCAGCAGCCCCGCGACGTCATCGGGCAAGTCGGCCGCGACGATCGCCGCGCTCGACCAGCTCCACCCCCGCTCGCCGAGGACCAGGGCGTCACGCTCGGCCAGCTCGCGCAAGAAGTAGCGAATCAGCAGCGGGTTGCCGCCAGTCCGGCGCCGGATCAGCTTGGCCAGCTCGGTCAGATCGGCGAGCGGACGCCCGAGCACGCTGGCCAAGAGCGCGACCACGTCGCCGACGCCGAGCGGCTCGAGCACGAGCTCGACCGCCAGCTCGCTGGCGACCATCGAGCGGCGCAGCTCGACCAGCGAAGCGTGCTCGTCGTCGGCCCGAGCCTGGATCGACGCGACGATCAGCACCGGCCCCGCGATCCCGCGTGGGAGCACGCGCAGGAGCTCGCGGCTGCCGAGATCGAGCTGCTGGACATCGTCGAGCAGCATCAGGATCGGCGCGCGATCGGCCAGCGCCCCGAGCAGCCGCCGCAAGGTCAGGTGGACTCGTCGCTCGAGCTCGCTCGGCGAGCCCGAGGCCTTGCCGGAGGGCGCCGCGACCTCGACGAAGAGCCGCGCGACCCCAGGCACCAGGGCGATCGCGAGCTCGAGCAGCGGGCCGAGGCGATCGCTCAGGTGTTCGCGCAGCTCGCTTCGGCGGCCCTCGTCGCTGGCGAGCTGCTCGATCGCGCCGTCGATGGCGCTGACGAAGCCGAAGTAGGGCCGGCCACGACCAGCGCCCTCGAAGCGCGCGCTGGTCGAGATCACGCCGCTGCCGAGCGGCGGCATGAACGAACCCATCAGCGCCGACTTGCCGAGCCCCGACGCGCCGACCAAGAACACCAGCCGCGACTCGCCTCGCTCGCGGACCTCGGCGAGCTCCTGCTCGAGCCGAGCGAGCTGGTAGCCGCGGCCAAAGAGCCGACGCGGCATCTCGAGCCGGGTCGGGTAGTCGTGCTCGGCGAGCGGAAAGCTCAGCTCGGTCTCGCCCTGCGCGACGCCGAGGACCAAGCGGACGAGATCGATGTGGAGCCCGCGGGCGGACTGGTAGCGCTGGTCGGGCTGCTTCTCGAGCAGCTTCATGATGATCAGCGCCAAGGTCGGCGGAAGCCCGGGCCGCAGCTCCTGGGGCGGTCGCGGGCGGCGGACCAGCTGGGCGCGGACCAGCTCGCTGACGGTGCTGGCCGTGAAGGGCCGACGCCCGGTCGCGAGCTCGTAGAGGGTCACGCCGAGCGCATGCAGATCCGCGCGGCCGTCGGGCGGGGTCGGGCTGCGCCCGAGCTGCTCGGGCGCGACATAGGGCAGCCGCGTGTCGAGAAAGTCGTGCTCGTGGATCAGCGTCTGGCCTTGCTCGAACACCCGACCGATGCCCGCATCGACGAGCGTGACCTGGCGGATCTCGCTGTCGATCGCGATCGTCGCGGGTCGCAGATCGCCGTGCAGCGGCAGCCGAGCGTGGAGCTGCATCAAGATCCGGCTGAGCTGCTCGGCGATCGCCAGCAGCTCGCCGAGCGCCAGGGGATGGCCGCGACTCCGCTCGTCGAGGCCGATCCCGGGCGCCCGCTCGGCGAGGCTGATCACCGACTTGCCGACCCGCTCGACCCTGACCAGCCGCGCGACGCCGTCGAGCTCGAGCTCGCGCAGCTGCTCGAGCTGCTGCCAGGCGCGCTGCTGCTGCAAGGGATCGTCGAAGGCTCGGCTGCGCGCGACGAAGATCCGACCGTCGCCCTCGCGCGCGAGCTCGTAGCTGCGCTCGAGTGCGCTGGATCGCAGCGCCCGGCAGACCACGAAGCCGGGCAAGGCGAAGCGCATCAGTGCCCTCGCGCCCCCGCGACCGGCAGCTCGAGGTGGAAGCGGCTGCCGACCTCGACCTCGCTCTCGACCCGCAGATCCCCGCCGTGCTCGGTCGC
>JAMHUH010000648.1:0-14360 GCA_035904925.1 Nannocystaceae bacterium | reverse complement strand
GTGCGGTGATGGTCGTTCGCGGACGCTCGTGCGGTGATGATCGTTCGCGGCTGATCGTTCGCGGATGATCCTTCGCGGACGCTCGTGCGGTGATGATCGTTCGCGGAAGATCGTGTTCCCGAAGTGGGGGGCTTCGCGGGGAATGTCGCCGCCCCACGCTCGGCTGCCCCACTTGTCCTCGGACGCCAACGTCCGCCTCGGAGGGACGCCGACATTCCCCGCCGCCCTGGTTCGCGGACGTTGCTGCCGCCGCGGAGAGGGACCGCGAGATCGAGTCGCGGATGGGATCGGGAGCGAGTCGCGGATGGGATCGAGTCGCGGATGGGATCGGGATCGAGTCGCGGATGGGATCGGGATCGAGTTGCGGGATCGAGTCGCGGATGGGATCGAGATCGAGTCGCGGGATCGAGTCGCGGGTGGTCAGCGGCCTCGAATTTGCGCGTCGAGCCATGCGTCGACATCGGCGACCATGCGCGCGAAGCTGGGCGCGACGAAGAGGCGGTCTTGGTAGCGGCTGGTGTCGTAGTCGGTTTGGGCCATGCGATCGAGGTCCCAGGCGAGCCGCGTGGGGGCGCTGGGGCAGCGCTCGAGCTCGCCGAAGGACGAGAGCAGGCCGGCGCCGATGGCTTTGATCGCGCTGTTCTCGAGGCAGACGCCGAATTCGAGGGTGAACCAATAGACGCGTTCGATTCGGGCGAGGCCGGGTCGATCGGCGATTCGGGCGGCGTGGCCGAATTTTTGGTTGAGCGCGGCGAGGGCTGGATGGGCGAGGGTGGGGGCGTGGCCGACGAGCTCGTGGATGACGTCGGGCTCGGGGGTGTAGAAGGGGCGGCTTGGGTGGCGGACGTATTGGGTCGACAAGAACACACGCTCGCCGAGCTGGGCGAGGAAGTGGCGGGGCGGGACGAGGCCTGCGACGGGGGCGAGGCGAAAGCCGCTTTGTCGTTCGAGCGCTCGGTTGATCTCGGCCAGCTGCGGGACTCGTTCGCGATCGATCGGAAATTCGGCGAGGATGGCGAGGACCTCGCGGCTGACGAGGCGGGCGTGGAGCGGGTCGAGGCGTGACCAGACCTCGCGCCAGACGGCGTGCTCGGACTCGACGTAGGGGGCGTCGGGAATCGGGCCAGCTCGGTAGCCGAGCGCGATCTCGGCGATGCGGTCGCGTCGGGCTCGGTAGGCAGGATCGGCGAAGCCGGGGTGATCTGCGGCGAGTTGGACGATGTTGGTGGTCATGGTGGCTCGAAGGGCGGCCAAGACCTCGAAAGGCCGCCCGGTGGGGGGGCGGCCTCTCGTCGACGAATCTCAGACGAGCGCTACGCCCACTTGCGGACGTAGGCATGGAGCGCGGCATCGAGTTGCGTGGCGCGAGTCATGCGCTCGGGAGGTTGACCAGTCTCGCGCGGGGCGTCAAGGGCCGCGTCACTGCGGGGTCGGGCTCGACGAGGCTCCGCTGCCGCGGAGCAAGGCGGCGACGCGCTCGGCCATCGACTGGGCGCGGTAGGGCTTGGCCAGGAACGCGAGCCGGCCGGTGCCTCCGCGCGCGGCGACGCGATCGTCGAAGGTGCCGGTGCAGAGCATCGGCAAGCTGGGCAGGCGCGCGCGCAAGGTTTCGAACCCGAGCGTGCCGGCGCCGTCGGGCAGGTCGACGATGACCAGATCGAGCGTGGGCATGTCGGTTCGGGCCGCGGACTCGTCGATGCGCTCGATCGCCGCGTGGACGCTCTCGGCGTCGAGCACCCGATGGCCGGCGGCTCGCAGGGTCTCGCCAGCCAAGGCCCGCACGCTCGGGTCTTCGTCGATCAGCAAGATGGTCGCGCTGCGGGGGGCGACGATGTCGACCTCGGGCAGCGGGTTCGGGTTCGGGTCGTGGGCGAGCGGCAAGAACACGCGAAAGCGGGTGCCCTTGCCGAGCTCGCTGTGCAGGTCGACCCCGCCTTGATGGCTGCGGACGATGCCGAGCACGGCCGCGAGCCCGAGCCCATGGCCTTTGATCTTGGTCGTGAAGAAGGGGTCGAAGATCCGCTGGCGGGTGACCTCGTCCATGCCCATGCCGTCGTCTTCGACCTCGAGCATGACGTGGCGACCGGGATCGATCGGGCTCGGCAGCAGCTTGGCGACGTCGCGCAGATCGACGATCTCGGTCCGCACGCCGATCCGACCCCGGCGATCGCCGATCGCGTCGCTGGCGTTGATGACCAAGTTGAGCAGGATCTGCTGGAGCTGGGCGCGATCACACTCGACCGTCGCGGCGCCCTCGTCGGCGAGGTCGAAGTCGAGGTGGATCCGCTTGGCGGTGCTGGCCCGGAGCAGCTGACGCATGCCCGCGACGAACTCACCGAGGTTGACCCGCGCGCGGGTCTGCTTGCCCTTGCCCGCGTAGGCGAGCAGCTGCCGGGTGAGGTCGGCGGCGTGGTTGGCCGAGTTGATCGCCTCTTCGAGGTAGGGCCCGACCGCTTGGCCGAGCTCGAGCTTCATCTGGGCCAGCTCGATGCTGCCGATGATCGCGAGCAAGATGTTGTTGAAGTCGTGGGCGATGCCGCCAGCGAGGAGGCCGAGGCTGTCGAGCTTCTGGGCGTGGAGCAGCTGCTGCTCGAGCGCGCGGCGCTCGTCCTCGGCCCGGCGGCGCTCGCTGATGTCGAAGATCGTGCCTTCGAGGAAGACCAGCTGGCCGTGCTCGTCGTAGACGCCCTGTCCGTGCTCCTCGACCCAGCGCCAGACACCGTCGCGGTGGCGGATCCGGTAGCTCATGTGGAAGGGCCGGTGGTCGGTCAGCGCCTCGGCGATCGAGCGACCGATCATCGCGACGTCGTCCGGGTGGTAGAGCTCGACCAAGGACACGCGACCGGTCAGGAACTCGATCGCCGGCAGCCCGGTGATGTCGGTGATCGCGTCGCTCAAGTAGAGGGTCGAGTAGGTCGCGTCGTTGCGGCACAGGTACACGGTGCCGGGCACGTTCTCGGCCAGGGTCCGAAAGAGCCCGGTCCCGAGCGCGTCGTCGGTGTCCTCGAGCTCGGCGAAGCCCAACGCGGCTCGCTCGGCTTCGGGGTGGTCGCCTTGCTCGGCCGCGCCCCAGACGGGGACGAGGCGAACGGAGGCCCGCAGCCAATTGCCGGCGCCGTCACGCAGTCGCACGCTGACTCGACGTGGGTGGCCGCCCGCACCTTGACGCAGCGCGACGCCGAGCAGCTCCTGATCGTCGGGGTGGACCAGCGGGTTGTCGGGCAGCCCGACCAGCGAGAAGGGATCCTGGCCGAGCGCGCGCGCGTGGCTGAGGCTGGCTTTGACGACGCGGCCTTCACCGTCGACGAGCCAGAGCAGCTCCTTGCCGTGCTCGAGCATGAGCAACAGGCAGCGCTGGCCGAGCTCGTCGGTGAGCTCCGAGTCGTCCGCGGTCGCGCCGGAACTCATGCTGCGCAATGGTATCGCGTCGGCCCGGGTAACGACGACCGACGAGCGACAGCGATTTGGGATCGCGTTCGGGTGGTGAGGGGGGCCCGCCGAGCTGTCGAACCCCGCGGATTCGCGCGGAACTGGACCGGTCAGTCGAACAATTCGGATGCAAACAATCGGATCCTGGGATCAAAACTGGTCCGCGCGAGCCGAGGTCCACGCGCTCGCCCAGTTCGCAGGCAGCTGCTCGCCCAGCAAGGCGCCGGGCTGGAGGTAGTCGAAGAGCTCGGCGTAGTTGCGCTCGCGATGAAAATCGAGCCGGCGGTGGACATGGGCCGGCTTGAGATCGTTGGGCTCGTCGAAGCCCGCGGCGCCGAGCAGCTCGAGGAAGGCGTGGACGGTCGCGCGATGGAAGCGATGGACTCGCTCGGTCTTGTCGAGCACGTCGAGCCCGGCGACCAGCGCGGGGTTCTGGGTCGCGACGCCGGTCGGGCAGTCGTTGTTGTTGCAGCGCCGGGCTTGGATGCAGCCGAGCGCGAACATCATCGCGCGGGCGCTGTTGCAGGTGTCCGCGCCGATCGCCAAGAGCCGGGCCATGTCGAAGCCGCTCGCGACCTTGCCCGAGGCGATCAGCCGGATCTCGTCACGCAGGCCGCAGCCGAGCAGCGCGCTGTGGACGAACACCAGGGCCTCGGTCAGCGGCATGCCGACGCGGTTGGAGAACTCGAGCGGCGCCGCGCCGGTGCCACCCTCGGCCCCGTCGATGGTGATGAAGTCGGGTCGCCGTCCGCTCGCGAGCATCGCCTTGCAGATGCTCAGGAACTCGGTCTTGCGTCCGACGCAGAGCTTGAAGCCGACCGGCTTGCCGCCCGAAGTCTCGCGCAGCCGATCGACGAACTCGAGCAGGCCGAGCGGTGAGTCGAAGGCGGTGTGGGCGGGCGGCGAGAGCACGTCGGCGCCCATCGGGACGCCGCGGATCTCGGAGATCTCGCGGGTCAACTTGCTCGCCGGCAGGATCCCGCCGTGGCCCGGCTTCGCGCCCTGGCTGAGCTTGATCTCGATCATCTTGACGTTGTCGAGCGTCGCTCGCTTGGCGAACTCTTGCTCGGAGAACTTGCCGTCGGCGCTGCGGCAGCCGAAGTAGCCGGTCCCGATCTGCCAGATGACGTCGCCGCCGGGCTCGAGGTGATAGGGGCTGAGTCCGCCCTCGCCGGTGTTGTGGGCGAAGCCGCCGCGCTTGGCTCCGCCGTTGAGCGCGAGCACGGCCCGGCTGCTGAGCGAGCCGTAGCTCATCGCCGAGATGTTGAGCAGCGAAGCCGCGTAGGGCTTGGTGCAGCGCGACCCGCCGAAGCGGACGCGCGGGGCCTCGTGGCTGGGCGGCCGGGCGCGCAGCGAGTGATCGATCCACTCGTAGCCGGGCTCGTAGACGTCGAGCTGGGTGCCGAAGGGCGTGGTGTCGTTGACGCCCTTGGCGCGCTGGTAGACCACCGATCGTTGCTCGCGATCGAAGGGCTTGCCGTCGGTGTTCGACTCGATGAAGTACTGGTTGATCTCCGGGCGGATCGCCTCGAGCAGATAGCGACCGTGGCCGATGAGCGGGAAGTTGCGTCGGATCGCGTGCTTGCGCTGGACCTGATCGATCACGCCCAGGATGAAGAGCGGGCCGAGCACGATGTAGGTCATCAGCATGGGCGGCCAGACCAACGCGAGCGCGCCGATCAGGCTGAGCAACACGATCGAGATCACCCAGAAGGCGGCGCGTGGGGACACGCCGGAATCCTACTCGTTCGCCAGCGAGAGGTGGCTGATCGCGGCTGCGACCCGGCGGGCGAGCGGGGAGCCTGGCGGCAGATCCGGGCGGGCCCGGACCAGCGCCGCCCGAGCTTCGTCGCGCTCGCCCTGCGCGAGCAACACCAGCCCGCTGGCGGCGGCGAGCCGGGCTTGGTCGCGGACCGGCAGCTCGGGGCCACGCGGGCGCACGCGCTCGAGCTCGGCCCAGGCCTCGTCGCTTCGGGCTCGCGCGAGCAAGGCCAGCGCTCGCTCGATCGGGTCGCGGCTGCGGTCGACGTGATCGGGATCCTCGAGCCGCTCGTGGATCGCCGCCGCGTGGTCGATGTCGATCAGCGCCGACGCGTCAGCGTAGTCGCAGAGGCTGGCCCGAGTGATCAGCAAGCTCGCGTGTTCGATCCCCTCGGGCGCGGCGAGCTCGAGCTCGGCCACGCCGCGATCGAGCAGCGCGCGGGCCTCTTTGCACTCGCCGAGCGCGTCGTGGAGGCGCCCGAGCTGAGCCCGGGTGAGCGCCGTCTCCACGCCCGGGCCGACGCTCGCTTCGAAGAGCGCGAGCGCCCGCGTGAACTCGGCCATGGCCGCGTCGGGCTCGCCGAGCTCGAGCAAGGTGGCGGCGAGGTTGGTCCGAACCAGCGCGATCCGTGGGTGGGTCGGGCCGAGCTGGAGCTCGTAGATCGCGAGCGCGCGCCGGTGCAGCTCGAGCGCGCGCCGAGGATCGCCGCGGCTGTCGATCACGACCGCGAGGTTCTGCAGGACCCAAGGCAGCTGCATGTCGAATTCGGGATTGCCATGGCCTTCGTCTTCGATCATCGCGCGGGCCGCTTCGAACGCGAGCTCGGCGGCCGCCCAGTCGCCGCGGCGATGGGCGATCGCGGCGCGAGCGTTGGCAAGCGAGACCCGCAGGTGGAGGCCTTCACGCGTGGACCCGGCCAGGCCTTCGGCGAGCTCCAGCCAGCGCAGGCCTTCGTCGTGGAGGCCCCGGACGCTGACCAGGTTGGCCAGCCCGATCAGCGCTTTGGCTTCGATCTCGAGCTCGTGGGCACCCGCCGCGTCGCGGGCGGCCTCGAGCAAGACCCGCTCGGCCTCGGCCTGAACTCCCTCGCGCTCGAGGAAGTTGCCGAGCAGCAGCAGGGCGCGCGCGAGCAGGGGCGGGTAGTCGGCCTCGCGCGCCGCGGCGACCAACTGTCGCGCGGGCTCGAGGCCGCGCTCGTAGTGGCCGAGTTCGAACTCGACCTCGAGTCGCTCGGCCTCGGCTCGGAGCTCGGCCAAGCGCGCGCGCGAGCTGGCCGAGTCGGGCTCGGGGCTGCGCTCGCCCAGGGCCGCGTCGTCCGTGCAGCGCTCGGGATCGGGCAGCTCGGCGACCAGCGCGAGCAGCCCCTCGAGCTCGTCGCTCGACGCCGACTCGAGGCTGGCGAGCACGGCCTCGAGTCGATCGAGCTGGCGATCGAAGCAGGCGACGCGCAGGTCGTGGAGCTCGGGGCCGAGCTCGGACGCTCGCAGGCGTTCGCAAGTCTGGGTCCGCGCTTTCAGCCAGCGCTCGGTCCAGGCGTCGATCCGCTCGCGGCCGCGTCGCCAGGGTGAGTCGGCGGCTTCGCCCGCATGGATGCGCAGCGCCTCGCCGATCTGATCGACGCGGGCGGGGTTCCACAGCGCGTCGACTCGGGCCCGATCGATCGTGCAGCTCGGGGCGCTGGGCTCGGGACGATCGCTCGGGAGCAGGCTGATGACCAGGGCCGCGAGCGCGACCACGAGCGCGGAGGCTCCGAGCACGAGCGGGACACGAGCGGGCCCGCGTTGGCGTGGGTTGAGGGCCTCGAGCAGCGCCTCCATGCTCGGGAAGCGATCGGTGCTGGTCCACGCCAACCCGCGATGCAACGCCGCGATCACGCGGCGTGGCACGTCGCGCCGCCGCATCGGCCGAATCTGCCCGAGCCGCATCCGGGCCAGCAGCTTCTGGGCTGGCGCCTCGCCGAAGGGGCGCTCGCGACCGAGCGCCTCCCACAGCGCCACGCAGTACGAGAACTGATCGCTGCGGCTGTCGAGCGGTCGACGGCGACGCTGCTCGGGCGACATGTAGCTGAGCGTCCCGACGATCGCCCCGGGTCGAGTCATGCCGTCTTGGACCCGCTCGGAGGGCGCGAACTCGGCCTCGTCGACTTCGTCGGCGACCTCGTTGGCGACCTCGCCATCGTCGCTCTCCTCGACCTTGGTGACCGGCGCGGGCTGGAGCCCAGGCGGGTCTTCGACGCCGGTCGTCGGTCCACGGGCGATGCCGAAGTCGAGCACCAGCACGCGACCGTCGCTGGCGATCATCACGTTCTCGGGCTTGAAGTCGCGATGGACCAGCCCGGCCCGATGCGCGGCCGCGAGTCCGCGGCCGGCTTGCAAGAACACGTCGAGCAGCTGGCGAAAGGGCCGCTCGGGCGTCTGCTCGAGCCATTGCAGCAAGGTCACGCCCTCGATGAACTCCATCGCGACGAAGACCCGGCCCTCGTGGGTGCCGACGTCGTGCACGGTGATCACGTTGGGGTGGCGGACGCGGGCCAAGGCTTGGGCCTCGCGCATCAGTCGATTGCGGCCACGGGTGGCCCCGCTCGCGCCGATCTGAACCCGAACCAGCTTGATCGCGAGCCTGCGATCGAGCTTGGGATCCCACGCGGAGTAGACGATGCCCATGCCGCCGACACCGAGCCGATCGACGATCACGTAGCGGCCGATGGTCTGCCCGCGGCGCAGCCAGTTGGCCTCGCCGACGCTCGCCATCTCTTCGTCACCCTCGTCGATCGCGTCGACCTGAGTGACATCCGCCGCTTCGCCCTCCACGGCGCGAGTGTAGGCCGTGCGCTGCCAGGGCGCGACACGGCGGATGTGGGTGCGAGGGCTTTCTCGGTCGGCGCCTTGCAGACGCCAGGGCCCGCGAATACAACCCGGCCGACGTGTCCGGCACAGCTCAGCGGTGGTCACCGAGTTCGCGCGCGGGCCGGTCGCGCCTCGCGGCCGCGCTCGTCCTGCTCTGTTCGATCGGCGACCTGGCCGGTTGCGACCGTGGCAGCAAGCCCGTGCCCGAGGTCCGAGTCCCACGGGTTCGCATCGCCGAGGTCCGCGAGGTCGTGCCCGAGGTCTCGTCGCGCCACCTCGTCCTGCTCGAGCCCAAGCGTCGCGCACGGCTTGCGCCTCGCTTTGGCGGCCAGATCGCCGAGCTGGCGGTCGTCGACCAGCAAGCGGTCGAAGAGGGCGACACGCTCGCGCGCTTGGTCGACGCCGACGCTCGTGGCTCGCTGCAGAGCGCTCGAGCCTCGCGCGACAGCGCGAGCGAGCGCCTCGCCGATCTCCAAAAGCAGCTCGAAGACGCCCGCGACTTGCAGGCGGTCGGCGCCGGGACCCAGCGCGAAGTCGAGCGCCTCGAGTCCGAGATGGCGACCACCCGCGCGTCGATTCGCCAAGCCGCGGGCGCGATCACGCAGTCGCGCGACCGTCGCGACGCCAACCTGCTCCTCGCCCCCTTCGCCGGCATCATCACCGCGGTCGATGTCGAGCTCGGCGAGTACGTCGGTCCAGGGACCACGCTCGCGACCTTGTCGCAGCTCGACGTGCTCGCGCTCGAGGTCCCGCTCTCCGAGCGCGAGATGGTCTTGCACGATCGCGGCGCCGTCACGTTCGAGATCCTCGTTCGAGGCGAGACCATCGCCGCCAAGCTGGTCTGGGTCGCGCGCGAAGCCGACCTCGGGACCAACACCTTCAAGGCCCGGCTCGAGCTCGACAACCCCGAGCAGCGGCTGCGCGCGGGCGAGTCGGCCGAGGTCGCGATTCGAGGCGCGACCGGCAAGGCTCGGCTCGTCGTGCCCGCGACCGCGATCCGCTGGGAGGGGCCGCGCGCCTACCTGCTGCGCGCCCACGCCGAGGGCGAGCAGCAGCGGCTCGAGCGGGTCGAGATCAGCGTCCACGAGGACGTCGAGCTCGGCCTGGGCAACGTTCAAGGCGTGGCGGTCGAAGGGCCGATCGTCGCGGGCGATCGCGTGATCTCTTCAGGCCCCTCGACGCTCACCGACGGCGATCTGGCGATCGACGTCCCGCTGCCGAGCGCGGCCAACACCCCGCAACCTTCGACTTGAACGACCGAGGCTGTCAGCGATGTTGGACAAGCTCATTCGGCTCAGCGTCAACAACCCGGTCTTCGTCAACCTGTTCTTCTTCTTGGTCGTGGCGGCGGGGCTGCTCGGGCTCGGCAAGCTGCCGCGCGAGCAGTTCCCCGAGGTCAGCCTCGAGAGCGTCTCGGTCGAGGTCCTCTACGTCGGTGCGACCGCGCAGGACGTCGAAGAGCTGATCCTCCGGCCGATCGAGGAGAAGCTCGAGGACGTGTCCGACGTCAAGCGGGTCGAGTCGCTCGCGACCGAGGGCGCGGCCAGCATCACGATCACCTTCAACGACGGGACCAACATCCAAGATGCCCGGGCCGAGGTCGAGAAGGCCGTCGCCGCGGCGACCGACCTGCCGGAGGACGCCGAGACCCCGCAGGTCCGCGAGCTGCAGATCGATCTGCCGGTCATGACCATGGCGCTGCTCGGCGATCGCTCGATCCGGCGCGAGGCCGATCGCGTGCAAGAGCTCTTGGCCAACCTGCCGGGCGTCTCGGGCGTCGACGTCGTCGGCCTGACCGAGCCGCGGATCGTGGTCGCGCTCGACGAGGCCAAGCTGCGCAGCTTGCAGATCCGGCCCGCGCTGGTCGCCCAGGCCATCCGCAACGCCAAGGCGAGCGTCCCGGCCGGCACGCTCGAGGGCCCGGCGGGCGAGATCTTCGTCAAGACCGACGAGAAGCTGGAGTCGGCCGCCGACGTGGCCGCGATCCCGCTCGCCGCTGGCTCGCCCCTGCGCCTCGGCGACGTGGCCGATGTTCGCGAGCTCGAAGAGGAGCCCGACACGCGCTATTGGGTCGACGGCGAGCCGGCGATCCAGCTGGTCATCAAGCGCGAAGACAGCGGCGACCCGCTCGAGATCTACGACGAAGTGCTGGCCGTGATCCCGGCGATCAGCGAGCTGGTCCCGCCCCACGTCCGCCCGGTCGTGTCCGAGGACTACACCGTCATCATCCGCGACCGGCTCGACACCGTGGTCGTCAACGGCATGACCGGCGCGGTCCTGGTCATCATCACGCTGTGGTGGATGGCCGGGCTGCGCCAGGCCTTGTTGGCCCTGTGGGGCATGCCCTTCGCCTACCTCTTCGCGACCTGGATGATGGACCAGTTCGACATGACGCTGAACGTCATCTCGACCTTCGGCCTGCTGATCGCGACCGGCATCATCGTCGACGACGCGATCGTCGTGATCGAGAACGCCCAGCGTCACCTGGAGATGGGCAAGTCGCGAGTTCGCGCGGCGATCGAAGGCTCGAAAGAAGTCGCGGTCCCGGTCATGGCCGCGGTCGCGACCACCGTGTTCGCGTTCATGCCCTTGACCATGGTCGGCGGCACGGTCGGACGGGTCATGAAGATCCTCCCGCTCGCCGTGATCTTCTGTCTGCTCGGCTCGCTGGTCGAGTCGCTGGTGATCTTGCCCGGTCACCTCGCCCACTACGCCAGCAAGGACGCGGCCGGCGGGCGAACGGCCCGTTTGGTCGCCCGCATGAAGGCGATCTATCGGCCGATCCTGAGCGTCTGTGTTCGTTGGCGCTGGTTGGTCGCGCTGCTCGTCTTCGCCGCCTTCCTCGGGACCTTGGTGCTCGCGACCAAGATGCCCTTTCAGTTCGGTGCGCCCGGCAAGCCGACCGAGCTGCAGGTCAGCTACAAGCTGCCCGCCGGGGTCGATCGCACGGCGACCCGAGCCCAGGGCGAGGCGATTCGGGCCTTGGTCTTGCGCGAGCTCGGCGAAGAGCGAGAGGGCGGGCTGGTTCGGACCAGCAAGCTGCGGGTCGGCTCGGTCCGCGACCCGCGAACCCAGGTGATGGAGACCGGGGCCAACACCGGCATCATCCGGTTCGAGTTCGAGCTCGAAGACGAGCTGATCGACAACTTCCCGGCGATGGTCGCCTCGCTCGAGGAGTTCCTCGAGACCAACCCCGATCTCGCCAGCTTCAAGGTCATCTTGCCGCAGGCGGGGCCGCCCGCGGGCGCGGCCGTGAGCGCGCGACTCCGCGGCCGCGACCCGGGTCAGATCGATCTCGCGGTCGCCGAGCTGCAGGCCTTCTTGCGCACGATCGAGGGCGTGCGCGAGGTCGACGACGATCGCGGCATCGGCAAGGAGACCTTCCGCGTCGTCGTCGATCCCGATCTCGCGGCGCTCTACGGGCTGGCCGCGCTCGACGTCGGCAACGCGGTCCGAGCCGCGATCGACGGCCTGGTCGCGGCCGAGGTCTCGATCGACGAGCAGCGGGTCGAGATCGTCGTGCGGACCGAGGGCGCCGACAGCTTCGATCGCCAGAGCTTGGCCGGGCTCAGCGTGACGACGCCGGACGGTCGGGTCGTTCGTCTCGACCAGGTCGCCGCGCTCGAGCGGACCCGCGAGCTCGGCTCGGTCCGGCGGCGGGACTCGCAGCGGACGGTCTCGGTCACGGCCGAGGTCGAGTCCAGCCAGACCACCTCGCTCGACGTCACCGCGCAGGTCCAGACCCATTGGGACGAGCACATCGCCGCGCGCTATCCCGAGCTCAGCATTCAGTTCGGCGGCGACACCGAAGAGATCAACGAGAGCTTCGCCGACCTGCCGGGCGCCTTCATGCTCGCGCTCGGGCTGATCTACATCGCGCTCGCCCTGCAATTTCGATCCTACGTGCAGCCGATGATCATCATGGTCGCCGTGCCCTTCGGGATCATGGGCGCCGTGCTCGGCCTCTTCGGGATGGGCTACGACCTGTCGCTCTTCGCCCTCTTTGGCGTGGTCGCGCTGGCCGGCATCGTCGTCAACGACTCGCTGGTCATGGTCGACTTCATCAACACCCGGCGCCGTGCCGGCGCCGAGATCCGTGACGCCGCGCTCGAGGGCGCGCTCGAGCGGCTCCGGCCGATCCTCTCGACCACGCTGACGACCGTCGCCGGGCTCGCCCCGCTCGGGCTCGGGCTCGGAGGCAAGGACGAGATCCTCGCCCCGATGGCGATCTCGATCAGCGCCGGGCTCGGGATCTCGACCGCGCTCGTGCTCATGGTCGTGCCCGGCGTCTACGTGATGATCGAGGGCGACGTGGCCAAGCTCTGGGCTCGCATCTTCCCCGGCGCGGCCAAGCGGGCCGCCGCCGAGGCTGCGCTCGAAGCCGAGGCCGAGGCCGTCCCGGACGACGACTCCGAGGACTCGGACGACCCGGACAAATCTAGCGACCCGTGATCGTGATGTCGCCCGAGCCGGTGCTCAGCGAGAGCAGGGCGTCGGCGTCGGGGTCGTCGTCGATCCCGCTGAGCTCGACGTCGCCCGAGCCGGTGTCGAGCGCGAGGTCGTAGCTGCCCTTCGGCAGCGAGACATCGACGTCGCCCGAGCCGCTCTCCCAGGCCACACGACGCGGGCGGCTGGCCCAATGCAGCTCGAGATCGCCGGAGCCGGCCGTGCCGGCGAAGTCGTCACAGCGCAGCGAGTGGCCCTCGACGTCGCCCGAGCCGGTCTCGACGTCCAAGGTCGGCGAGTCGAGCTCGCGCAGCGTGATGTCGCCCGAGCCGGTGTCGAGCACGAGCTTGGTCGCGACCTCGCTGACCTCGATGTCGCCCGAGCCGGTGCTCAGCTCGGCGCTCGGCAGCTCGCTCGGCACGGTGATCGTCCAGTCGATCGAGCAGTTCGAGGCGCTCGCCGGGCAGTCGGTGCCGAGCTGGATCGCGCCGTCGACGAAGTCGTGGCGGGCCTGGGTCGAGTGGCCATGGATCTCGGCGACGACGCTGACGCTCGTGGCGTCGGGATCCCCGATCAGCGTGATGTCGCCCGAACCGTTCTCGACCACGAGCCGCTGGAGGTCGACCTCGTCGAATTCCAGCAGCTCGTGACGGACCGAGTGATCGAGGTCGCAGCCGAGCGAGAGCCCGAAGGGCAGGGCGAGCAGGAGCGGGAGGATGCGGAGCGAGAAGCGGACCATCGCGGCTCTGAACACCGCGGCGCGGGTTTGGTGTCACCGCGGACGCTCAGAGCAGGCTCGCGCCGGCGAGCTGGGCGTGGATCTGCTCGAGCTCGGTCCAGTCGAGCTCCAGCGTGCCCGCGAGCGAGCTCCCAACCACACCGACGCGCGCTCGCTCGCGCAGACGATGTCGGATGCCCAGCCCATCGAGGCGCTCGGCGATCTGCACGAACACGCCGAGCATGCGGTCGCGCAGCGCCGCCGCGCTGGCCAGGTCGTCGACGGTGAAGGCGAAGTCGGCCCAGAGCCCCGGGCGGCCGTCGTGCTCGAGATCGATGGCGGCGACCAGCGAGCGAGCCTCGGGCGCCCAGCGGACGCGATCGAGGGTCATCGCGAGCCATAGATGGGCGCGGCGATCGAGGTCGCGAGTCAGCGGCGAGCGCTTGGCGGCCTCGACCTCTGCGAACTTCTCGACCTCTGCGAACTCCTCGATCATGGGCCCACGCGCCCAGATCAACGCGTTGGCCCCGAGCGGCCACGCGCGCGAGCCATCGCGCAGCTCCAGGCCATTGCACCCGTCCGCGCTCGCGGTCCACGGTTCGCGGCCTTGGTCGCGGGCACGTAGCTGCTTGGCGATGCAGTCCAGCGTCTCGGCCTCGCCGATGTTGCTCGCCTCGATGAAGAGCAAGCGACCCTCGCCCGCGTCACGAGCCAACCAGACCTCGCCGACGTCATCGAGGGCCAGACCGCACTTGTCGAGCACCCTGAGCGCCTCGCCGGCCTCCAGATCCGCCTCGAGCGCGATCGGGATCTCCGACCCGATGCGGGTGCCGACGATCCGGCCGACGTCGCCGCCCACCACCATCGTCGCCGTCTCGGGGATCAGCTCGACGCTGTCCGCCGAAAGGGTGGGGCAGGCGAGGGTCGACAGGAGGCTGAGGGTCAGGGCCAGCACGCAGAGCCTACGAACTCGAGTCTGCGCGATTTCAGGCGATTCCCGCGAGGGTGATCTCGAATTCCAGTGACCATGGAATTCCGTCAGGCGAGAGCTCGATGGTCGCGCGAAAATGAGCGAAATTTGGCGTGCCTGACGCTATTCCAGTGAGGGCAGAATCGAGGTGACGATCTCGCTGATGAAAGCGTAGTCCAAACTGCATAA
>JAMHUH010000647.1:0-10881 GCA_035904925.1 Nannocystaceae bacterium | reverse complement strand
CTGGTTCGCCGCGCTCGCTCGGCCGGGCCTTCGTTCACGCGCCGCAGGTCCAGGGGCCGAGCGCTTCGGCCTTGCCATCGCTGAGCTTCATCACCCGATCGCCGGCACCACCTTCGAAGATGATGCCCGTCCACAGCTCGCGCTTGCCGTCGCCGTCGAGGTCGACCACGCCGCGCAGCCGGACCACGTCGATGTCCTTCTTGCCCCGGTCGAGCAGCTCGAGGCCGTCCCAGTTGCCGCCGGGCGCCATGTAGAGCCCGCTGAACAGGTTGCGGTCGGGGTCGGTCGGGTGGGCGATCACGGCCGACACGAAGATCTCGTCCTTGCCGTCGCCGTCGACGTCGACGCTGGCCTTCTGGCGCGAGCGGAACTCGCCCTTGGCCTTGCTGGTCTTGGCGATCGCGGCCTCGACCTTGGCCTGCTCCTCCTCGGAGAGCAGCGCGCCGCGGTCACTCCACGTCTTCGGGTCGATCTGCACGGTCTTGGGCGCGAGCGACTTGGGCCAGACCGACCAGTCGAAGGCCCCGCCCGCGTCGAGCTGCGGGGTCGGCAGCGCGTTCTCGTCGGCGCAGATCGAGCTCTTGGTCCCCGCCCCGGTCTTGTCGAGCGTCTTCTTGCCGAAGCTCGACGCCATGTAGATCTCGGTCCCCTCGGCGACCATCGAGCCGCACTCGTTGCCGCCGCGCAGCTCCTTCTTGGCCGCGTCGTAGCAAGCCAAGGGCAGCAGCGCGCCGTCGACCGCGAAGAACACCGCGTTGACCTCGGGCGGGGTCGGGCCCGAGAGGTCCATCTCCGGCACGACCGGCTCGGGCTCGGGCTCGGGCAGCGGCTCGGGCTTCGCGGCCTCCTTCTTGGTGTCCTCGGCGGGCTTCTCTTCGCCTTTGCACGCGAAGGTGCCGGCGAGCACGAGGGAGAGGGCGAGCGGGATCGTGCGAGACCTGATCATCGCCGGCGACTCTACCTCAGGACCTCGAACCAGAGATCTTCGGGCTACGTGGGCGCCTTCTTGACCCGATCGCGCAACGATCGCGCCCAACCTTCGAGATTGGCCATCGTGGTCTCGAGCTGCTGCGGCGACTCGGCGATCTCGGCCAGGGCCTCTTCGAGCAGCTGCTTGGCCCGGCGGATCCGGCCGCGGACCGTGCCCTCGGGGATCTCGAGCACCTCGGCCAGCTCCGAGCCCGACATGCTCTCCCAGTAGTAGAGCTCGAGCGTGATCTGGTGATCGAGGGGCAGCCGACGCAGCGCGGCCAGCAGCAGCTCTTGCTCGCGCTTGTCGGCGATCAACAGGCTCGGCCCGGGGCTGAGGTCGTTGACCGACACGAGCAGCGGATCGAAGCGGTCGTCGTGGTAGCGCTTGTCCCGGTAGTGACGACGCAAGACGTTGCGCGCGACGCCGAACAAGTAGCCGCGGAAGCTCGCGTCGCCGCGGAAGCGATCGCGGCCCTCGACGCAGGCGAGGAAGGTCCGCTGGATCAGATCGTCGACTTCGTTGGGCGCCTTGTTGGCGAAGAAGCGACAGACGCTGTCGAAGTGGCGGTTGAACAGCTCGTTGCCCGCCCGCGGGTCACCGTCACGCCACGCGTCGAGCAGCTCGACATCGGTCTTCGCGGGTGGATCCGAGGGCATGGGCGGCGCGATCCTAGCAGCCCGCGGTGCAACTCGCATCGGCCCCAACCGGCGCTCGCTGTCCGTCGGGATGGGCTTTGCACTGTTCCTGCGACCACCCGTGGCGGCTTCGGGCCCGCCTGCCACCTAGCCTTCGTCGGGTCAGGCTGGCACACTGCTACTTGCTCGCGTGTCTCGACCTTCGGGGCCGCGCTTTCGGACCCTGACATGAATTCTTCGTTCACGTGCCATTTTTCACGCTCGCGGGGAGCCGCGGGGCTCCTCACGGTGTTGTTCACCAGCCTCCCGGCTTGCGGTCTGTTCAGCATCGAACCCGAAGAGATCGACATCGCCGACGACGAAGCCGGTGACGAAGCCGGTGAGGTCGGCGACGAGACGGGTGCCTTCGATTCGACTGGCACGAGCGACCCAAACACGGCCGGGACCGATTCGACCGGCGATGGCGATGGTGACACGAGCGACGGCTCGACGGGCGACACCTCCGACACCGCGGCCGAATCCGGCACGACCAGCGACACCGGCACGACCAACGACACCGGGATGAGCGACACCGGCGATCCCACGTGCAGCGCCCCCACTGCGCTGGTGGTCGGGCCCAACGTGGTGTCGATCGCCGCAGGTCCGTCGATGTTCGACGCGACTTGCGGCGGGCTCGGAGCCGAGACGCTCTACTCGTTCACGGCCGAGTTCGCGGGTAGCTACTCGTTCGAGCTTTCTGGGGCAGAATTTGCCGGCGGGGTCCTGTACCTGCTCGACACGCAATGCGCGCCGATCTTCGAGGCCTGCGAGCTCACGATCGACCTGGTGGTCGATGAAACGGTGTTCCTGGTCGTCGACTCGGATTCCGGGGTTGGCGCTGCGACCGTGACCCTCACGGGTCCCTGATCGGATCGATCGGGTCGGGGCACGATGAGAACCAAGGAAACTTGGCATGCGCATCTTCGCCTTAGTCCCCCTCATTGCGCTCACCTCGGTGGGTTGCGGCCTGTTCAGCATCGAGCCCGAAGAGATCGACATCGCGGATGGCGACGAGATCGGGGCCGAGGGCGTCGGTGACACCACGGGCGACGCCACGGGTGACGAAGCCGGCACCGGGGGCGAGAGCTCGACCGACGGCTCCGACACCACCAACCCCACCACGGGTGCCGACTCGAGCACGGATAGCGCCACCGACACGAGCGGTGACTCGAGCAGCGACACGGGCATGGGCACCGAGACGGGTGGCGCGTGCGAGCTGTTGGGCGACGACCCCGTGTGCCTCGCGTGCGTGAAGGACAGCTGCTGCGACGAGCTGCTCGCTTGCGAGCTCGACACCGATTGCGGGTGCTTGCTCGGATGCATCGACAATGGCGGCTCGCTCGAGGCCTGCCTGACCGAGTGTCCGGCGCTCGGCGACCCCTTCGCCGCGCTGGCCAGCTGCACCGAAGCCAGCTGCGCTTCGGAGTGCAGCTGAGCCGAAGCGCCGTCGCCTCGGGCGGGCCTCCTGGTCAGTCTGACGCGATTGCGCCATTGTGAGCCCCGTGGCGGACACCGTCAGCGAGGAGCCCGAGCCACCGCGACCGTCGGTCGAGCTGACGGAAAGCCCCGACGATCACCTTCGCGGCGGGCCGGTTCGAGTCGCAGCGCTCGATGCCGAGCATCTTCGCAACACCGTCGCCGCGCGGCTCTTCGGGGCCGCCGCCGATCCGGTCAAGATCGCTCGCTTCACGGTGCTCAAACGGCTCGGTGCGGGTGGAATGGGCGTCGTCTACTCCGCCTACGACGATCAGATCGACCGCAAGATCGCGATCAAGCTCTTGCGCGGCGACGACAAGGCGACCGACCGCGATCGCTTGTTTCGTGAGGCCCAGGCGCTCGGCAAGCTTTCACACCCCAACGTCGTCACCATCTACGAGGTCGGAGAATTTCGCGGCCAGATCTTCGTCGCGATGGAGTTCGTCGAGGGCAAGACGCTGCGCGAGTGGACCCCCGATGGCCAAGACACGACCGCGCAGGTCCTCGAAAAATTCGCACAGGCGGGCCTCGGGCTGGCGGCCGCGCACGCGGCTGGGCTCGTGCATCGCGACTTCAAGCCCGACAACGTGCTGGTCGGCGCCGATGGTCGGGTTCGGGTGCTCGACTTCGGGCTCGCGCGTGGCCTCGACGACGCGCCCGACCCCGAGGCCGAACGCAGCCTCGACAGCGCGAGCGCGACGATGGAGTCCTCGCACGACTCGCTTCGCCAGCCGCTCACGCGCACCGGAGCGATCCTCGGGACCCCGGCCTACATGGCGCCCGAACAACACTTGGGCCTGCGCGCCGACGCACGCAGCGATCAGTTCGCGTTCTGTGTGGCGCTCTGGGAGAAGCTCTACGGCGAGCGACCTTTTCGCGGCACCTCGATCCGTGCGCTGGCCTTGGCGGTCACCGACGGCGAGGTCCAAGAGCCGAGCAGCGCCCGTGGAGTGCCGCAGTGGATCCGGCGCGCGCTCGAGCGTGGCCTGAGCGTCAAGCCCGAGCTGCGCTGGCCGGACATGACCACGCTCATCGCTGCGCTCGCCGACGATCCTCGCAAGCGCCGTCGCGTCTGGGTCGCAGCGGCGGCGACCTTCGTCATCGCGGGGGGCATCGCCACGTGGGCGCTGACCCGCGAAGGTGATCCCAACCCCTGCGAGAGCGGCGACCAACAGCTCAGCGGGATCTGGGACGACGCCATCCGCGAGCGGGTTCAAGCCTCGTTCGAGCGGACCGGGGTGTCCTACGCGAGCTCGGCGTGGACCGAGACCTCGCGTCTGCTCGACAGCTACGCGGCCGACTGGTTGAAGATGGACCACGAGGTCTGCGAGGCCCGACTCGCGCGCGAGCAGGACACCGAGCTGCTCGGCCGCCGGATGGTCTGCCTCGGTCAGCGCCGAACCGAGCTCGAGCAGCTGACCGAACTGCTGGTCGAGGCCGACGACGACGTGATCAGCCGAGCGGTCGTCGCCGCTGGCTCGCTGGCCCAGATCTCGACCTGCGCCAACGAACAGGCGCTGGTCGCCGAGTCGATCGATCCCGAGCGGCTCGACGGGCTCGAGCACTTGCTGGCCAGCGCGAGCGGCCGCAAGGCGCTCGGCAAGTACGACGAGGGGCTCGAGCTGGCCGCGCAAGCGGTCGACGAAGCCCGCGAGCTGGGCACCGTCTACGGCGAAGGTCGTGCGCTCTTGCTGCTCGGCGACCTCCAAGCCAAGAACAAGAACCCGGGCGCGGCCAAGGCGACCCTGCGCGAGGCCCTGCGCCGGGCCGACGTGGCGGGCGACGACGCGACGCGGGTGCAGGCGCTGATTCAGCTCATGCGCGTCTCCTACCTCGAGCACGACCTCGACGAAGGCGAGGTCCTGGCTGCCGACGCCCGCGCAGCGCTCGATCGACTCGGCTCGGCGCCCCTGCTCGAGGCCGACTTCTACCTTCACTACGGCAGCCTCGCGCTCGCCCGCGGCGACGCCGAGACGGCGGGCGAGTATCACCGTCGGGCGCTCGCGATCCGCGAAGCCCAGCTCGGCGCCGATCATCCGGAGGTTGCGATCTCGCTGATCAACATCGCCAACTCGCTGATCGGCGAGGGCAGCTACGTCGAGGCCGAGCAGCTGGCCCGCCGCGCGCTGGTGATCTTCGAACGCAAGTTCGGCGCCGACCATCCCTATACCGCCGCCTCGCACAACGCGATCGGCAACAGCCTCAACGAGCTCGGCCGCTACCGCGCCTGGGACGACCCCGAAGCCGCGCGGCCCTACTTCGAACAAGCGATCGAGCACTACATGCGGGCGATCGCGATCCGCGAGACCAACGTCGGCCGCGATCACCCGAGCATCGCCGTCAACCTGCACAACCTCGGCGAGGCTCAGCGTCGGCTCGGTCGCTGGGAGGACGCGATGGCCAGCTACCAGCGCGCGCTCGACATCAAGCGCAAGCAGTTCTCGGGCGATCACCCGAACGTGATCGGCAGCGCGACCGGCCTCGGCCGCGTGTTGCTCGAGCTCGGTCGGGTCGACGAAGCCGTGAAGGTGCTCGAGGAGGCCTCCGATCGGATCACCGATCGCGAGATTCGAGCCGACATCCGTGGCGAGCGGGCCTTCGCGCTCGCACGAGCGCTGACCAAGCAAGCGCAGAGCGCCGACCCGGCCCTCGCGGCGCAAGAGCTGGTTCGAGCCCGCGAGCTGGCCGATCAGGCGGCGGCTGCGTTCGGCGAGATTCGCGAGGAGTACGCCGGCGAGCTGCGAGAGGTCGAGCGCTGGCAGGCCGATCACCCTGCGCCGCCTGCCTGACTTTGCTATCGTCGAAGCGTGCGGGCGAGTCGAGCGGCGCTCTTGATGTTCGCCGCCATGATCGGCGGACTCGGCGGGCTCGGCGGGCTGACCTCGTGCCTGCTCGACATCGACGAGCGGCTCTCGTGCGGGGACGGCTATGTCTCCGACAAAGAAGAGTGCGACCCCCACGACCCCGAGACCGCCTACCTCGAAGCTTGTCGGGCGCGTGGCTTTGCGATCGACGCGGTCTGCGATCCGAACAGCTGCCGGATCCGCGCGAGCGACCACGACTGCAACGTCTGTGGCGATGGGGTCGCAGCCGACGGTGAGGAGTGCGACGGCGAGGACCTGCGCGGCGAGACCTGCCCGAGCGCGGGCGCGGGCCGAGTGAAGTGCACCAGCGACTGCCGCTGGGACTACGACGAGTGCCCGGCCAAGTGCAACGACGGGATCGTCCACGAGAGCGAGGAGTGCGATCCCGGGCGCAGCTGCAACGACGGGGACTGCCGCGATGGGGTCTGCTGGGAGGGCCTCTGCATCAGCCCCAAGCCGGACTTCGACGCGGCGCACAACGCCTGCGCGGGCTACTTGGTCGGCTCGCTCGACGTCGTCTGCGAGGGCAACGACTGCCTCGACCCGCCCAACAAGACCGCGTTCAGCTCGGGCGAGATGTCGCCGACCTGCGACAACGACTGCCGACTCGGTCGCCAGCACTGCGGCTTTTGTGGCGACGGCGTGCTCGACCCGCAGGAGCTCGAGCTGACCCCGCCGGGCTCGAGCGAGAGCGTCCCGATCCCCGGCGAGTTCTGCGATGGCGTCGCGATCGGCGAGGACGATCTGGTCAGCTGGTGCCAGCCGATCTGCGGGGTCGACCTGCGCGTGCGCTGCGACTTCGAGTGCAAGAACGACTGCAGCGGCTTCGTGGTCGGCGGCTTCGTCGACCCCGATCCGCACTGCTGCCTGATCCGCGGCGAACCCTGCGAAGACGGCGGCTTGCCCTGCTGCACGCTGACCGACGCCGATCCCGGCGACATCTCCTTCGGCACCTGCAAGCCCGCGAGCGAAGGTCTGCCCGCGGTCTGTCACTAGCCTCGACGGAGCCTCGATGGAGGAACCCGCCGGTTCCGTCGGGGCCGGATGCGTTACTCTCCCCGCTGATGATCGGCCGCGCACCGGTTGCCCGCTCGCGCGCGCTCGCCTGCGTGGCGCTGCTCCTCGCCGGGGCGATCGGAGGCGCGGCCAGCTGCGTGATCGAGGTCGACCAGCGGCTCTCGTGCGGCGACGGCTACGTCTCGGACGCCGAAGAGTGCGACCCCAACGATCCCGACCAGGCCTTCATCGATGCCTGTCGCGCGCGTGGGTTCGAGTCCGACGCGAAGTGTGATCCCGCGACCTGCGAGATCCTCGATCGGGACCTCGACTGCAACGTGTGCGGCGACGGGGTCGCGCGCGGCAACGAGAAGTGCGACGGCGACGACCTGCGCGGGCAAAGCTGCTCGCTCGGCGTGCTGCGCTGCACCGACCAGTGCGAGTTCGACTTCGGCGGCTGCCCACAGACCTGCGGCGACGGGGTCGTCAGCGGCGACGAGGAGTGCGACTTTGCCCGCGACTGCGACGTCAGCGAGGACTGCGACGCGGGCGAGGTCTGCTACACGGTGCTCGGCGAGTGCGTCGCCTCGGGCGGCGGCTTCTTGCCGGTGATCGCCTGCACCGACTACCCCTCGACCTTCACCCACCTCGACAAGCCCTACGCCAGCGGCAACATCGGTGACTGCACGCTCGAGTGCCTCTTCGCCCGCAACGACTGCAACTTCTGTGGCGACGGCGTGCTCGATGGCAGCTACGCCGACGTCACCTTGCCCTCGGGCCTCACCCAGCAGCCGGCCGAGGTCTGCGACGGCAACCAAGCCGAGATCAGCAAGCTCGCCGCCCACTGCCGCCCGCTCTGCCTCGACCCGCCCTTCGACCCCAGCGTCGACGTTCGCTGTGACTTCGACTGCGACGAAGACTGCAAGGCCATCGCCCTGCCGGACGACATCACGCCGGGCCCGATCGATCCTGCGGATCTGAATTGCTGCTTGGGTCCGGGCGCCGCGTGTGTCGGGGATGGCGTGTCGGATCTGCCTTGCTGTGCGACGCCGGACAAGACCAAGCCGGATGGTTGCGCTTGGTCGGCGACGCCTCCGATCGCGCTGGTCTGTCCGGGGTTTTGAGCGCTCACGCAGCGCCGCGCATCTTCAGCGCCCCGTCGCGGCTCGCCCTCGCGATAGCCTCGACCCATGACCCGCGTGCTCATACTCGGCGCTGCCGGACGTGACTTCCACGACTTCGCGACCGCGCTCCGCGACGACCCACAGATCGAGGTCGTCGGCTTCACGGCCGCGCAGATCCCCGGCATCGACGCGCGGACCTTTCCGGCCGCGCTCGCGGGTCCGCGCTACCCGAAGGGCATTCCGATCCACGCCGAGCGCGAGCTCGAGGCGCTGATCGCCGAGCTCGCGGTCGACGAGGTGATCTTGTCCTACAGCGACCTGGCCCACGCGACGGTGATGCACCTCGCGAGCCGAGCTCTGGCTGCGGGCGCGAGCTTTCGCCTGCTCTCGCCGCGCTCGACCATGCTCGCGTCGAGCCGCCCGGTGATCGCGGTGACCTCGGTGAGGACCGGCTGCGGCAAGAGCCAGGTCTCGCGCTACGTCGCGGCGGTGGTCCGCGAGGCCGAGCTGCGGGTCGGCGTGGTCCGGCATCCGATGCCCTACGGCGATCTGGTCGCGCAACGAGTCCAGCGCTTCGCGACGATCGCCGATCTCGACGCGGCCGAGGTCACGATCGAAGAGCGCGAGGACTACGAGCCGCACGTGCTCGCGGGCAACGTCGTGCACACCGGGGTCGACTATGCGGCGGTGCTGCGCGCGACCGAGGCCGAGAGCGATCTGGTCTTGTGGGACGGCGGCAACAACGACACGCCCTTCTTTCGACCGGACCTGTGGATCACGATCGTCGATCCCTTCCGGGTCGGCCACGAGCTCGGCTACCACCCCGGCGAGGTCAACTTTCGTTCGGCCGACATCGTGGTCATCAACAAGGCCGACAGCGCGCCGCCAGGATCGATCGAGCAGCTGCGAGCGAACATCGCCGCGACCAACCCGAGCGCGCGGGTCGTGGTCACCAAGTCGGTCGTCAGCGTCGACGACCCGGCGCTGATCCAGGGCAAGCGGGTCTTGTTGATCGAAGACGGCCCGACCCTGACCCACGGCGGGATGCCCTTCGGCGCCGGCTTCGTGGCGGCCCGACAATTCGGCGCGGCGGCGATCGTCGATCCCCGGCCGCACGCGGTCGGCCGGATCGCCGAGCTCTATCGCCGCTACCCCCACGTCGGCGCCGCGCTGCCAGCCGTCGGCTACTCGCCCGAAGAAGTCCGCGATCTCGAGGCGACGATCCGCGCGACCGAGTGCGACACCGTCGTGGTCGCGACGCCGGCCGATCTCGGCCACGTGCTGCGCCTCGATCGACCCACGACGCGGGTTCGCTACGCGATCGCCGACCACGGCGCGCCGACGCTCGCGGACATGATCCGCGAATTCCTGGCCGCGCGAGCGAAGGCATGAGCCGAGCGCCCGCGATCACGGTCGTCGCGTTCGGCGGCAACGCGCTGTGGCCCGCGGGCAGCCGCGGCGGCACCCAAGACCAGATCGCCCACGCGAGGCTCGCCTGCAAGCCGCTGATCGCTCGGCTGCGGGCCGGCGAGCGGATGCTGATCGTGTTCGGCAACGGTCCCCAAGTCGGCGCCGAGCTGCTGCGCAGCCACGCGGCGCGAGCCGAGGTCGAGCCAGCCCCGCTCGACGTCTGCGTCGCCGCGACCCAAGCCACGATCGGCTACCTGCTCGAGCTCGCGCTGCGGGCCGAGCTGGCCGAGGCCGGGCTCGAGCTCCCGATCAGCGCGCTGGCTTCGTTGGTGCTGGTCGAGCGCGACGATCCGGCCTTCGCCGCGCCGGACAAGCCGGTCGGCCCCAGCTACACGGCCGACGACGCGGCCCGACTCGCGCGCGATCGTGGCTGGGTCGTCCGGCCGACGCACGCGAGCGAGGACCCGCCGCGCTTTCGTCGAGTCGTCGCTTCGCCGCGGCCGCTCGCGCTGATCGACGAGAGCTCCGTCCGCGCCCTGCTCGACGCCGGCCACATCGTGCTCGCCGGTGGCGGTGGCGGGATCCCGGTCGCCCGCGCGGCCGATGGCTCGCTGGTCGGGGTCGAGGCGGTGATCGACAAGGATCGCACGGCCGCGCTGCTCGGCCGCTTGGTCGGCGCCCGCGAGCTGATCGACCTGACCGCCGTCGACCATGTCCAGCGCGGCTTCGGCCGGCCCGACGCGCTCGACCTGACCCACACGACGATCGCCGAGCTGCAAGCGATGGCCGCCGCGGGCGAGTTTCCGTCCGGCAGCATGGGGCCCAAGATCGCGGCCGCGACCGACTTCCTCGCCACCGGCGAGCGCGTGTTGATCACTTCGCTGGCGCGACTCGGCGAAGCGCTCGAGGGTCGCTGCGGCACGTGGATCACTCGCTGAGCCGAAGCGCGCGGCGATCCATGGCAAGCTCGCGGCCATGCTCTCGCTCGCCCCGGTCGGACGCGAACCGAACCTGCTCGATCGTGCCCTGCCGACGCTGACCGACCAAGCGCAGATCTTCGACGTCCGCCTGACGATCGCGCTGGTGATGCTCGGGCTCTTCTTGGTCGCGCTGGCCTGGCGAAGTCTGGGCGGGTTCGCGGCCAAGCTCGACGCGCGCACGCGGGCGCGAGCCAACCTGGCCTTGACCGCCGCGCTGGTCGTGGCCGCGCTCGCCTCGTCGATCAACTACTTCTATGCCGAGCGCAACAACGGGGTCTGGCTGCACCGCTGGGACGCCTTTCACACCGTGATGGGCGGCAAGTACTTCGACGAGCTCGGCTACTTCGATCTCTACCTGTGCGCCAACGCGATCGACCAGCAAGG
>JAMHUH010000646.1:0-1772 GCA_035904925.1 Nannocystaceae bacterium | reverse complement strand
ACAGCTACGGCGTCGCCTACCTGCGGTTTTGGTTCGATCGCCTCCAGCTGATCTGGGCGCTGCCCTTGCTCGCGCTGGCCAAGCCGCGCCACCTGCTGGTGCTCGCGCCGCTCGCCGCTCAGCTGATCTGGGCCTGGTCGATCGGCGGTGACTTCATGGCCTATGGCCGCTTCTTGTTGCCCGCGACCGTGCTCGCCGCGCTGACGATCGCGCTCGGCTTCGATCGCCTCGACGAGCTCGCCCGAGCCAAGCTGAGCTCGCGCGTTCGGATCGCGACGATTGCGACGATCGCCGCGTTGCCCATGATCGCGCTGGCGCTGCGGATCCCGACTCGGATCGCCGAAGATCGCGAGCACGCCCACCTCCACATCGATCCCAACGACGCCAGCGACCCCGGCTTCGAAAGCGTGCAGGCGATGGATCGCTTCGCGCGGGTCCGGCTGATCGCGGGCGCCGAGCTGCGCGAGCGGGTCCCGGCCGACACCTGGATCAGCGTCGGCGCGGCCGGGGCCCTGCCCTACGCGTCGGGCCTCCCGGCCTTCGATTCCTATGGCCTGGTCGATCCCTCGGTGCTCGAGCACGCCGAGCCCGACGTCGGTCCGCGTGCTCGCCCCGGCCATCAGCTCCTCGCTCCGCTCGCCCGCGTGCTCGCCCGCGAGCCCGACTTGATGTGCCACATCGGTTGGGAGGCGCCCCGGCCCCCGACCCTGCGCGACGCTCAACGCCGAGCCGGTCGCGGCTGGGCCTGGGCCTGCGTCGAGACCGGCCCGATCCCCGATCCGCTCGGCGACTCGGGCACGCTCGAGTCGCGCTGGTACTGCTGCCTGCGCCCGAGCGATCGCTTCGGCGAGCTCGATCCGCGCGCGCCTGGAGTCCCGCGATGAGCCAAGTGATCGAGCTTCGCCCTCGCCGGCCCGACAAGCCGCCTCCGCCAGCGCCCAAGCTGACCCGCGCGCTGCCCTGGCTGCGCCGGATCGCCGAGAGCCTCGCGCTGATCTGGATGCTCGTGATCGCGATCGTGTTCGCGCTGCGGATCGGCTTCCCGCTCGAGCTCGAGTGGATGGAGGGCGGCAGCCTCCAACAAGCCTTGCGGATGCAGCAGGGCCTGGCGATCTACGACCCGCCGAGCCCCGACTTCGTACCCTTCCTGTACACGCCGCTCTACCCGGCTCTGCTCGCGCTGCTCGGCAAGGTCTTCCCGCTCGGCTACGTGCTCGCTCGCGCGGTCTCGATCGTCAGCGTGATCGCGATCGGCCTCGCGCTCTGGCGTCTGTGCGCGCTCGAGGACAAGCCCCGCGCGCATCGACGCCTGGCCGTCGCGCTCTTCTTGTCGGGCTACGTGTTCGGGTTTCGCTGGCTCGACATCGGTCGGGCCGACGCGCTCTTCTTGGCCCTGCTGATCTGGGGCCTGGTCCTGCTGCGCGAGAGCGAGGGCAGCGTCCGCAAGGCCGCGCTCGCCGGCTTGCTGGTCGCGCTCGCGTTTTGGACCAAGCAGACCGCCGCCGTGTTCGTGCTCGCCAGCGGCGTCGTCGGCCTGCTGATCGCCCCGCGCCAGATCTGGGCCTACGCCGGGACGATCGCGCTGGTCGCTGGCGGCGGCGTGTTGCTCGGGCAATGGCTGACCGATGGTTGGCTGTGGACGTGGATCTACGAGACCCACCAGACCCATGCCTTCAACGCCGAGCGCTTCCGCAGCAAGACCTGGGCCATGTTCGTCCACGCCACGCCCGCGCTGGCCTTGCTGACCTTGGTCTTGGCCGGCGCGACCTTGG
>JAMHUH010000645.1:0-10709 GCA_035904925.1 Nannocystaceae bacterium | reverse complement strand
GCGTGCTGGCGTGGCCGAGCAGGGCGATGTTGAGGCGAGCGGACATCGAGGGGGCGCGGCGACGGTAGCAGGTTCGCCGTGGCGCCGCCTTCGGCCATGTTATGGTCGGCGCCGATTCGCCGCCCGATGGACTCCAGCCCCCCAGCACTGCTACGGGACGAGCGCGTCGCCTGGGTCATCGCAGCCCTGTTCACGCTGGTCGGCGTCGAGGCCGTCCTGACCGGCCGCTACCTGCACGACGAGGGCATCCTGAGCTGGTACTTCGCCTCGCTGATCGGCCACGAGCCGATCGCGGGCTTGTTCTTCCAGAAGCTGCGACCGACGCTCGCGCTCTTCTACGCCCCGATCGCGCCGCTCGGGCTCCAGCCCTTCTTGTTGTTCCACCTGCTGGTCAGCGCGAGCGGGATCCTGCTGATCGCCTCGCTCGCGCGCAAGTTCGGCCATCGCACGCCCAACGTCGCCGCGCTGGTGTTCGCCTGCTCGCCGCTGCTGCTCGCGACCGCGCCAGGCGGCCACTCCAACGCCGACGCCGTGACCGGGCTGGTCTTCGCCGCGTGGCTGCTCTTCGTCCGCGAGCGACCGCTGGCGGCCGGAGCCATGCTCGCGGCGACGGTGTTCATCCGGTCCGAGGCCGCGCCCTTCGTGCTGGTGATCGCGGCCGAGCGGCTCTGGACCGCCCGCCCCAGCGGCCTGCGGGTCGTCGCGGGCGTCCTGCTCGTGCCCACGATCTACGGCTTGGCGGGCGCCGTCTACCACCACGACCTGCTCTGGCTCGTCCACTATCCGCCGGCGTTGACCCGGCCGCCGCCCGACGCCCATTGGCTGCGCGAAGATCCGCTGAGCTCGCGGCTCGGCCAGTCCGCCGCGGTCTTGCTGACGCTGAGCCCGGCCCTGCTGCTGGCGCTGGTCATGCGCGGGCCGTCCAGCTCGGCCGAGCGAGCCCAGGCGATCGCGTTGGTGCTCTACCTCGCCGCGATCCGGGGCTTCCCCATGCTCGGGCTGTTCAACTTCGACGGCTCGCCGCGCTACGTCGCCTGCGGCCTGCCGGCCCTCGCCCTGCTCGTCAGTCGTGCGGTCGACGACAGCTTCGACGAGCGACCGGGCGGTCCGCTCGGCTTGTTCGCGCTGGCCAGCTTCGCGGGCGTCGTGATCTGGGCGAGCGGAGCGGGCTGGGTGAGCGGAACGGGTCGGGCGAGCGGAACGATCGTGCAGGACGCCGTGTTCGCGTGCATCGTCGTCGCGGCGCTGGCCCTCGCCCTGGTTCGCGCAGGCCGGCCTCGCGCGGCGCTCGCGATCTGGGTCGTGCCGCTGATCCTGAGCCTGCCGATCTGGCAGCGCAGCACCGGCGTCGCCCGACCCCGCGCGAGCCTCGATCGCTTGACCGAGGTGCTCGGCCCGGAGCTGCAGAGCCAGGGCGAGATCACGATCGTGACCAACTACCCGCTCGTGGGCCCCTGGCTCGAGTTCGTCGGCCTGCTCGCGCCCGACCAGCGCGCGGTCCATTTCATCATTCAACACGACACCCAGTACGAGCTCGACCAGCTGCTCGACGCCGAGGTCGGCCAGCGCGAGACGATCCTCGGCTACCTCGACCGCGATTTTTATGGCCTGCCGATCACGGCCGAGCAGCGCCTGCCCGAGGCCTGGCCGCCCGGCACGATCGTGGTGTTCCGCGCGGACGACAACCTGCCCGACACCCTCGATCTCGAGCGTTGGAACGCGGCGATGACCGTCTTCGCCGAGGGCGACAAGCTGACCTTCGGGCGCTTGCACGAGGCCCGACCATGACCGCTCTCGCCACGCGCTCGAGCCCGACGCGTCCGCGAGTCTGGCCGCCGCTCGTGCTCGCGCTGCTCGTGCTCGGCAGTTGGGTCTGGCTGCGGCTGCCTGCGCGAGCGCCCGAGCCCGAGCCTCACGAGGTCCACGAGCCCGCGCCCGCGCCTGCGCCCCCGGAGTTCTCGCCTTACGAAGCCGAGGCTCGAGCCCTGCTCGGCGGCCTCGATCACGCCGACCCGCTCGCGCTCGGCTGGGTCGTCGAGCGCGTCGAGGGCCCGCTCGACGACGGCCGCATCAAGCTGACCGTCCGCCAAGACGAGCGGCAGTTTGCGGTCTGGATCGCGACACGCGGAGCGTCCGAACGCCCGGCGCCGACCCAGACCGAGCGCTGGGAGTTCTTCTACGATCGCCCCCAACCGCTCGGCGCCAAGGTCGAGCTGGACGAGTTCACCGCCGTGCTCGAGGCCATCGCCGCGCGCGTGCGGGCTCACGAATGAGTCCGCGATCGTCCTCGCGCTGCCAGCCATAGTCGATGCCGACGTAGTTGCGGACGAAGCCGGCGAAGCGGTCCGGGATCGTGGCCAAGAAGCGCCGCGTCGCCTCGGTCTCGGCCCAAGGCACCTCGATCGCGGGCTCGCTCGGCCGCAGGATGATGGCGCAGGCGCGGCGCAAGCCCGCCGCTTGGGCCGTGGCGGCGTGATAGGTCTTGAACGAGTAGAGCAAGAGGTCGCCGGGATCGATGACGAGCGGCAGCATCTGCGGCGCGTCGAAGCGATCGTAGTTGGCGGCGGGCTCGCCGATCCGGTGAAAGGACTTGCGACCCGAGGTGAACGCGAAGCCCGGGAGGCCGGGCCAGCCCTCGACATGCGAGTCCGGGATCAGCCAGAGCCCGCCCTCGTTCGGATAGGAGCCGTCGAGATACCAGAGCGCCCGAACTCCAGCGTCGCCGGAGTCGAGGAATTCGTCCGGCTCGCTCGGCTGCTCGTCGACGAGGTGGTGGAAGTCGCGGTGCCACTCGACCGGCGCCGAACCAGCCTGCTTGAGCACCGCGAACGAGCGATGCAGGGTCAGCGCCGAAGTCGCGAAGAGCCGCTGGTTGAGCTCGACGTAGGCGTGAGCGTCGAGCAGACGCAGCGCCTTCTCACTGCGCTCGACGAAGTCCGGCGTCGTGCGGTTGGGGCCCGGAGCGGACAGGTCGGCGCTGCCGAGCACCTCCCCGACCGCCTCGCGCAGATCGGCGACGATGTCCTCGGGCGCCATTCCACGGACCAGCGCGAACCCGTGGGCGTGGTAGCAAGCGAGGATCTCGTCGAACTCGTGGGCCGCGAATTCATGGCGGTACCCGAGCTGTGTGTCGTTCCCGACCACGGAGCGGGATCTTGTCGGTTGCAGCCACCACGAGTCAATTGCCCGATTTGGCCAGCAAGGATTTCACTGGTCGAGTCCTCGCCGTGGGCTTAGCCTACATGGCGACGATCGACACCACGCCAGGCCGCCAAGGCCAAGGCCGAGGATTTGGCGCTCTCGGCCGATGGTGTGACGAAGATCGCGAACGAGCTGCGTATCGAGAGCCGATCTCGACGCTCACGCGGTCGTTCCTCGACAAAGACGAGCTGCGTGTCGTTCCCGACCACCGAGCGGAGGGCAGCGCAATCTTGCGTACGAACAACTCTGAGCTGGTCGCAATGCCCAAACGACCCGCCGAGAGATAGCTGCACCTGCACGATGATCTCAGTCTCCAAACCACGACTTGCTCTGCTCTCGCTCTTCGCAGTGACGGGCTGCCGCGAGCTGAATCCGGACTTCTTCACGATCGGCGACACCCAAGTCGCGGACGCCTCGACCGACAGCCTCGGAAACGAGAGCAGCGAGGCCAGTGAGTGCGCCGATCCGAGCCAGAGCGAGTGTGACGGCGCCTGCGTCGACACCGAGCTCAACGTCGCCCACTGTGGCGGCTGCAACCAGCCCTGCCTCGACAACGAGGTCTGCAAGGACGGCGCGTGTCTGGTCGACTGCCCTGGGTTCGAACTCTACTGCGACCCGAGCTGCGTCGACGGCGAGTCGAGCCTCGAGGACTGTGGTGGCTGCGGGGTCGCTTGTGGGCTCGAAGAATTCTGCGTCAACGGGGCCTGCGACGCCGAGTGCTCGTGGCCCAACGAGATCTGCGACGCGCTCTGCGTCGACACCGACAGCTCCGCCGATCACTGTGGCGGCTGTGACAACGCCTGCCCAGGCGCGCGCGCCTGCGTGCTGGGCAACTGCGAGCTCACCTGCGATCCGGGCCAGAGCGCCTGCGGCGACGCCTGCGTCGACACTGACAGCGACCCGGATCACTGCGGCGGCTGTGACCAGCCTTGCGATGGCTTTTGTGCGCAGGGCGAGTGCGTGCAGGGCTGCTATGCGCCGCTGCTGGGCTGTGGCCAGTCTTGCGTCGACCCGCAGACCGACGCTTCGAATTGTGGCGACTGCGACCAAGTGTGCGGCCAAGCCCAGGAGTGCATCGCCGGTCAGTGCGAGTGCGGGCCCGGGCTCGACAGCTGCGACCAGAGCTGCGTCGACCTCGAAACCGACAAGATCAACTGCGGCGAGTGTGGCATGGCCTGCGCGGCGGCCCAGTCGTGCAAGCAGGGCGAGTGCACCTGCAAGGGCGGCAAGACCGCCTGTGAAGACGGCTGCTTCAACACCAACGACGATCCCAACCATTGTGGCGACTGCACGACCGCCTGCGGTGGCGGCGACTCCTGCCACGAAGGCCACTGCCAATGATCCCGTGGATCCCGTGGATCCCGTGGATCCGCCAGCTCGTGGCCTGCGCCGTGGCGGGCCTGGTCTTGCTCGGGTCCAGCCCCGCGCGAGCGGCCGAGCCGATCTTCATCGCGCCCGCGCGGACCCAAGGTGAGCTCGCCAAGCCTGCCCGCGAGCAGCTCGAGACCCGTCTGCGCGAGGTCGTCCGCAAGAGCGAGCTCGAGCTGCTCGAGGTCTCCAACGAGCTCGGTCGTCGAGCCGCCGCTTGCGAGGACGATCGCTGCCGCGCCCTGCAGATCGCCAAAGCCGGCGCGAACTTCTTGTTGGTCCCCGAGATCACGCTCGACGACAAAGACTACCGGCTGAGCCTGACCCTCTACGCCGCGAACGGGGCCAAGACGGCCCTGCTCGAAGAGACCTGCAGCCTGTGTGGCCTGGCCGAGGCGGCCGACCTCCTCGCCGATCTCGGCGCTCGCATCGGTCGCAAGGTCGACGTCGCGACTCGGGCCTCGTCGGTCGCGGTCCGCAGCGACCCCCTCGGCGCCAAGATCTTCGTCGGCAACAAGTTGGTCGGCATCACGCCGCTCGAGCTGCCGCTCGATCCCGGCATCCACATGCTCCGGCTCGAGCTCGATGGCTACATCGGACTCGCGCGCAAGCTCGAGGTCGTGGCCGGCGAGTCGTCGACCCTCGAGCTCGGCTTGCAGCCCGCCCCTCCGAAAGACCCGAGCAAGATCTTCATGGGCGTCGGCTGGGCGGCGCTCGCCCTCGGCGTCGGCACGGCGGCCGGCGGCGCGACCTTGATGATCCTCGACCAACGACCGATCACCTCGGACTGCTCGGGCGCCAACCTCGATCCGGCAGGCCATTGTCGCTGGCGCTACGACACGCTCGAGGGCGGCATCGGCTTGGCCGCTGGCGCGGCGGTCTTGGTCGCGACTGGGGTCGCGCTGCTGGTCGTCGGCCAGCGCAAGCGAGCCCATCCGTCGAATTCTTCCAGGACCGCCAGGGCGATCCGCATCGAGCCCTCGTGGTCCGGTTTGAGCTTGCGCTTCTGATGGCGCGGGAACCAAGTGACATGAACATTGCAACGCCTCGAGTCATCCCGCCGAATCCCTCGGGCACCCGCCTGGTCATGGTCGCCCCGCCGCCCGAGATCCCGGGCCCCTCCAGCCCGCGACTCCAAGCCGGCAAGCGCGGGCTGAAAAGCCGACTGGTTCGGCTCTCGCCCGGGCAAGTCATCCCCGGCACGAGCTGGCGGATCACCCGCTGGCTCGGCGAGGGCAACATGGGCGTCGTCTACGAGGCCCGCCATGTCGAGATCGATCGCCGCGCCGCGATCAAGATCGTCGCGGCCTCGCTCGCCGACGGCCCGGCCGCCGTCCAAGACTTCCGCGCCGAGGCCAGCGCGAGCGCCAAGATCGGCTCGCCCAACATCGTCGACGTGTTCGACTTCGCCGTGCTCGAGGACGGCCGCCTGATGATGGCGATGGAGTTCGTGCCCGGCCGCAGCCTCTACGACATCCACGTCGAAGAGGGCCGGCTGGCTCCCGAGCGCCTGATCGGGCTCTTTCGCCAGGTCTGCAAGGGCCTCCAAGCCGCCCACGAGGCTGGCCTGGTCCATCGCGACATCAAGCCCGAGAACATCATGGTCGGCGAGATCGCGGGCCGGCGAGACACGGTCAAGCTGGTCGACTTCGGCATCGCGATGATCTTGGGCGAGCACGCGTCACGGCACGCCGGCACGCCCTACTACATGCCGCCCGAAGGCTTGCTCAGCGGCGCGATCGATGGCCGCTACGACATCTATTCGGTCGGCTGCGTGATGTACGAGATGCTGGCTGGCAAGCCGCCCTTCGTCGATCGCAGCCTCGATCGCGTGCTGCAGATGCACATGTACGAGCCGGTGCCCGAGCTCGTGACCGACGACGCCAGGGTCCCGCGCAAGCTGATCGAGGTGATCGAGCGCTGCTTGGCCAAGACCCCCGAGGAGCGCTACGAGTCGATGGCCGAGCTCGAGGCCGCGCTCTGCGAGGCGCAGATCGAAGGCAAGCTGCGCACGACCTGGGACGACCTCGCCCTGCCCGCGATCGATGAGGAGCGACGAGCCAAGCTGCAGGCCAAGATGCCCTCGCGGCTGATCAAGAAGGGCGTGTCGGGCTGGTGGCTGCCGGTCTTGCTCGCGTTCGGCGTGGTCGTCGGGGTGCTCTTCGTGTGGCCGTTGTTGAAGGCCGATCCCTTGCCGACGCCCGCGAGCGCGCAGCAGAGCTCCGCGGTCGAGGACTTGACCGACCGCGTCCACGAGTCGGCCGCCCTCGCCTACTACGTCTATCCGCCGGTCGACGATCCCCGGGCCGACACGGCCTACAAGCTCTTGATCGAGCTCGAGTCGCTCGCCAGCGACGAGGCTCATGAAGCGGCGAGCGTGCTGCGAGCCGAGCTGGCCTCGACCCTGGTCCGCCTCGGCGACGAGATCTGGGCCGAGCCCGGCGGCGAGCCCTTCGCGCTCGACTTCTACGTGCAGGCGATCATGTTCGACCCCGCGATCGAGCCCGCGCGCACCCGTGCGAGCTTGTCCCCCGGCGAGCTGCTGACGCTGCGGCGCAAGGCCGGAACCGGCGACTTCACCCAGCAAGAGCTGATCGCCGTGGAGCCGCTCTTGGCCCTGGCCGACCCCGACCCGGCCGCCAAGCATGCCCGGCTCGAGGCCATCAAAGTTCGGCATCGCAGCCGTCGTCGGGCCAGCGCGACCCAGCAGCTCGACGCGCTGATCGGCGTCGAGACCGAGCCTTCGAATTCGGCCCGCCCGAACCAGGGCCTCGAGATCGTGGCGATCGACGAGCCGAGCGAAGCCGTGCCGCCGAGCGCCAAGAGCTCGGCCGACGCGCTCGTGGCCAAGGCCAACAAAGCCCGCAAGGCCGAGCGCCTGCAGACGGCCGAGAAGCTCTATCACCAAGCCCTGCGGGTCGAGCAGCAGCGCGTCGACGCGCTGACGGGTCTGGGCTGGGTCTACTTCGAGCAGGCCAAGTATGCCAAGGCCGTGACCTACTACGACCTCGCCGTGCGCCGATCGAGCCGCGACGCCGCGCTTCGCATCGCGCTCGGTGATGCCTACGTCAAGACGCTCGACTACCGGCACGCGCTCGTTCACTACGAGCGAGCCAAGGCGCTGGGCAGCGGCAAGGCCGACGAACGGATCGCACGCATCGAGCAACGGACGGGCCGCTGAAGCTCGCTCGGTGGACGCCCGCGCTCAGGGGATCGGCGGAGGCGGAGGCGCCTCGTCCTGAAACTCGACCCCGCTGCCGCCGGCGAAGCCAAAGCTGACCGCGGTGTCGTAGCCGACCACCAAGATCCCGACCCCTTCGCCAGCGCTGCTCTCGACCCGGTGGGGGCCGAAGGAGATCGCAAAGTGGGCCCGCTGCCAGGTCGTGCCCCCGAGCTGACCGACGTCGAGCCAGCCCGGATCGTTGGTCTTGTCGGCGCCATCGAGGCTGACCGGGCCGCCGCTCGGGCGCAGCACGGTCACCCAGTTGCTCTCGTACTCGGCCGGGACCTGAAACACGTACTCGGTTTGGAATTGCGCCGCCGGGGGGACCAGGATCATCGCCGGATCGCCCGAGAAGAAATTGTCGTCGGGGTTGTCGGGCGTCGGATCGACGGTGACCGCCTCGTTCGACAGCAAGAATTCGGCGACCGCGAAGGGCTTGTCGCCGCTGACCGCGAAGCTCGAGCTGGTCGTGAACGCGACCGTCTCGTAGGCGTCGATCGTGGTCGGAGCGCCGGGCGGGGCCGAGGGCGAGTAGCTCAGCGTCGTGCCGTCGAAGGAGCCGACGATTCGAACCCGGACGTCGTCGTCTTGGCTGGCCGAGGCCGGGGGCGCGGTCGAGACCAGGTAGCCCTGGCCCCACGCGACCAGCGGGAGCATCTGATGCTCGAGGTGATCGCAGCAGCAGTCGGTGTGGGGGGTCGGCTCCCACGAGCAGACGTTGCCCGAGAACACCGCGACCGGCTTGTCCGACTCGATCCGCAGGCCCGAGAGGTTGCCCTGCCCGAAGTTCTCCTGCCAGACCGCCGCGACCGCGTTGGACATCATCGTGTAGGACTCGCCGCGATTCAGCACCGCCACGTTGTTGCCCGGATACATCGGCACGCCCGCCGGCGGGTAGAAGGTGACGAAGGTGTCGTCCTCGGTCGCGACCGCGGTCACGAAGGCGCCACCGTTCGCGGTCGTCAGCCACAGCGCGTCGCCGGTGATCGCCGTGTAGTCGAGGTCGAGCACGTGGGTCGGAAAGAGCAACGAGGCGTCGTTGGAGTAGACCGGCGTGCCGTTGTCGAGCGGGTTGTACTGGTAGGCGGTGACCGGGCGATCGCTCTCGATCCGATAGGCGATCGACTCGGAGTTGCCGTGCGGATCGACGCCCAAGCTGTTGCCGAAGCTGAACACCCGCAGCGCGCCCGGGGCGATCGTGGCCGACTGGAGCGGTGTGCCCTGGTTGCCGGCGAAGACCTCGACCATCGCATCGTCGGCCGCCGTGTTGGTCACGACGATCCCGAAGGCCTGATCCTCGGCGCCGACCTGCAGCCCGATCTGCCAGGCGTTGGGCAGGTCGACGGCCCAAAACTCGCAGCCTTGGTTGGACTGATGCGCGGCCGCCTGCTCGCAAGCCGTCCCCCCGCCCGTCGTCGGGCCATCGTCACCGGCATCCATCATGCCCTCGGCGCCGTTCTGATCGAGCAAGGGGCCGGTGCTGGCGTCGCTCTTGGCGTCCGCATCCCCATCGCCGACCTCGTCGGCCAAGGTCGCCGCCCCCTCTTCGCCTCCGCGATTGCCACCGCAGCCGACCAGGATCGCGAGTGCAACGACAACCCCACGCCTCATGGCGCAACGCTGCAAGCGAGGCGCGAATTTGTCAACCGCGCGATCACGAGCCTGGGCGGATCGACGAACGACGTTCTCGAAGCTTTGTTCGTGAAAGCCGTTCGAAAGGTCGTGCAACCCACTGAACCCAAACGCGGACGCGGAGACGATCGACGCATGCCCGACGCTCGATCACGATCCACGAACTTCGCCGAGATTCCCCTGGCCTCGCTCATGCTCGCCGCCGCCTTCGTCGGCCCGAGCGGCTGCAAGACCGACGAAGGCAAGCTCGGCTCGATCGGCAAGGCCTACCAAGATTGGATCGACTCCGTCGGCCAAGGCAACGAGTTCTACTGCGGCTGCCTGGTCGAGGCCGGCTACTACGAGAGCATCGAGGACTGCTATCGACCGCCCCTGCCACCGCCGCTGAGCGACTGCATCGCGGTCGTGCTCGACGACTTCGACGACGCCGCCGAAGCGCTCGCCTGCGAGCTCGCCAACCAAGACGCCCTCAACGCGTGCCAGAGCGAAGCCGGCTGCGGCGGCGATCTCTACGCCTGCTACTACGACGCCGACGGGCCGGTCTTCGATCCCTGTCCGCCGATCCCCTACGCGGCCGAGCGGGCCTTCGCCGAGGTCTGCTACGGCGTCCACCTGCCCGACCCCTTCACCTGCACCGACGGGACCCAGATCCCCGAGACCTACCAATGCGACGAAGAGCCCGACTGCCCCGACGGCAGCGACGAGCTCGGCTGCCCGAGCTTCACCTGCGCCGACGCGACCTCGATCCCGCTCGGCCAGCAGTGCAACGGCTACCCCGAGTGCCCCGACCTCAGCGACGAGCAAGATTGCCCGGGCCAGTTCACCTGTGGCGATGGATTCGGGATCCCGCTCGCCTATCAATGCGATGGATATCCCGACTGCGCCGACGAGAGCGACGAGCTCGGCTGTTAGACGCGGCTCACACCACCCGAACGCCCAGCGCTTCGAAGAGCGCCTGTGCCTGCGTGCTCGCCCCGGTGATCTCGCAGCCAGCAAACTCGCGGCGCAACGCATATCCACGGCGGAGCTGCTCGAACGCGCCAGCGCGCTCGGCCTCGGGCAGCTCGGCCAGCGCACGCACGCGTCGATCGTCGCCGGGCTGATCGACGACTCGATGCAGCAGCGCGAGCGGCTCTTCGCCCGCGCCCGAGAGCCGCAGCGGGGCCAGTTGCGCGAGCGCGTCGAACTCGATCGGACGGCCCAGCCAGCTCGCGAGCGCCGCATGCATCATCGAGGTCGCGCGCAGCTTGGCCTCGAGCGAATACCCGGCGACATGCGGCGAGAG
>JAMHUH010000644.1:0-23535 GCA_035904925.1 Nannocystaceae bacterium | reverse complement strand
CGGAGAATCCCCATGAGCCACGATCCCGACTTTCGCCCGCTCCCCTTCCCGACCCCGAGCAGCTTCCGCTACGAGGAGCGCGAGCGGGTCGGCGTGATCACCCTCGATCGACCCGAGCGCTTCAACGCGCTGACCTTCGAGGTCTACCGCGAGCTGACGGATCTGTTCATGGTCATCGATCGCCGCAGCCTCGAGCCCGAGGGCGCGCGCGCGCTGATGATCTGCGGCGAGGGCAAGGCGTTTTGCTCGGGCGGCGACGTCGAGGACATCATCACGCGGCTCTTCTCGCGCGACATGGAAGAGCTGCTCCGCTTCACGCGGATGACCGGCGAGCTGATCCACGCGATCCGCCGCTGCAAGCTGCCGGTCGTCGCGTCGATCAAGCGGGTCGCGGCCGGAGCCGGCGCGGTGATCTCCTTGGCCAGCGATCTGCGGGTGATGGGCAAGCACTCCTTCTTCGCGTTCTTGTTCCCGCAGGTCGGGCTCTCGGGCGCGGACATGGGCGCGAGCTGGCTGCTGCCGCGCGTGGTCGGGCTCGGGGTCGCCAACGAGATCCTCTTGCTCGGTAGCCGGGTCCCGGCCGAACGCTGCATGGCGATCGGCCTCGCCAACCGCTTGGTCGACGACGAAGATCCCCAGGACGTCGACGAGGCCGCGTTCGTGCTCGCGCGCGAGCTGGCCCAAAAGCCCCACTTCGCGACCCGCATGACCAAGACCATGGTCCAGCAGGAGCTCGACATGGGCTTTGGCGACGCGATCGAGGCCGAGGCCCAGGCCCAGGCGATCTGCATGCAGCACCCCGACTTCAAGGAAGCCAACGTGGCCTGGCTCGGCAAGCGCGAGCCGCAGTGGAAGTGATCATGCACGGCTTTGCATCGGCCCGAATCCTCGACCGCGACCTCGCGACCATCTCGACCCCGCACGAACCCTGGCGACGGCTCGAAGATCGGCTCGAGGCGTTTTGTGCCGAGCTCGAGCGCGAGCCCGTCGACGAGTCCGATGTCCACGCGGCGACCCGCGTCTACGTCCGCAAGCTCGCCGACGCCGGGCTGCTGCGCCTGATGGTCCCGAGCGCGTGGGGAGGCGAGCACGAGCAGGTCAGCGCGACCGCGATCTGCTTGACCCGGCAGTGGCTGGCGCGAACCAGCGGGGCGCTCGACACCGCGTTCGTGATGCAGGGCCTCGGCTCCTACCCGATCGCGCTCGCTGGCCAGCCCGAATTGCAGCGGCAGATCCTGGCCAAGGTCGCGCGCGGCGAGCTGATCTGCGCCTTCGCCCTGACCGAGCCCGAGGCCGGCTCCGACGTCTCGGGCATCCAGACCATCGCCGAGCCCCAGCCCGACGGCAGCGTGGTCTTGCAAGGCGACAAGACCTTCATCTCCAACGCCGGCGTGGCCGACAGCTACGTGGTCTTCGCCCGCGAGGCCGCGCCGACACCCGAGGGCAAGCCACGCTTCGGCGCGTTCTGGCTGCCCGCGCAGAGCGAGGGCCTGAGCGTCACGCCGATCCAGGTCACCGCCCCGCACCCGATCGGCACCGTCCATCTTCGCGGTGTGCGGGTCCCGAGCGAGCACCGACTCGGCGAGCCCGGCCAGGGCCTCAAGATCGCGCTGGGCAACCTCGATCAATTCCGCACGACCGTCGGCGCGGCCGCGCTCGGCATCGCCGATCGAGCCTTCGCCGAGTCGGTCGCCCACCTCCAGACCCGGGTCCAATTCGGCAAGCCGCTCGCAACCCAGCAGGGCCTGCGCTTCGCCCTGGCCGAGCTCGCGGCCGAGCATGTCGCCGCCCAGCTGATGATCTATCGGGCCGCGGCTGCCCGCGATCGCGGCGACTCGAGCCCGGACCAACCGGCGATGGCCAAGCTGCTCGCGACCGAGCTGGCCCAGCGGGTCGTCGATCGCTGCGTGCAGAATTTCGGCGGCCGCGGGCTCGTGGTCGGGTCGGTGCCCGAGCGGCTCTATCGCGAGGTTCGGGCGTTGCGGATCTACGAGGGGACCTCGGAGATTCAGAAGCTGATCATCGCGCGGGCGCTGCTCGGATGAGCTGGCAGAGTCAAACCGACTCGAGCAATTCGGCGTAGACCTGAACCTTCTCGCCCAGATACGCATCGAGTCCGCGCATGTCGGCGAGCAAGTGTGCCGTCATCTCGATGACATGACAGCCACGCTTGATGGCCGACTCGATCGCCTTGTTCTCGGAGGTCGCCGCGCTCGTGACTGCGCAGGGCTCGTACTCTTCGAGGATGACGTCGGGCTTGAGTGAGCCGAACGCTTGCAGGCCGTTGCTCAAAGGTCGACCGATTCGGCGGGAGATCGCGGGTTCGTAGATTCGGCTGCGTTGCTGGCCGAGCGATGTGAACCTGGCCCGGAACTCGTCGACCTTCGGCTCCGTGGCCAACCCTTTGATCTTGGCGTCGGCGTCCTCGACCGCGTCTTTGTGTCGGGTCTTGGTCTCGACGCGCTCGCCGATCCGCGGCGCGACCCGTAGAATCTCGATGATTTCGGCAGCGAGCGAGTCGTCGGCTGGCGCGTCGCAGAGGACCCACGTCGCAATCATGTCGAGCGCGACCCAACGCAGGGAAAATTCGGACTCGACCAGGCTCGCGCGACGAGAATGATCGCCGCCAGCCTCGGGATTCAACGCCGAGGCCCAGCGATTGCGGAAGCTCCACACGCCAATGTGCTCGCCCGAGGTCAGCTCGTCCGCGACCATCTCGTGATCCTCGAGAAACGAGGCGACCTCGGCGGGGCTGGTCCCGAGCGTGACGAGCGTGAGCAGGTTCTTGTTCGCTGGCCGCCCCGAGCGGCGCGCACGATGCTGTGCAGCCAACGCCCGGCTGATCGCCTGAAACGAATCGAGGAATCCCCGGTTGCCGCTCAGCGTCGTGAACGCGTCGCGTTTCTCCTCGGGGCCGCCTTGATCGAGACAGAACCAATAGCTGCGTGGGTTGAGCAGATTGGTGTTCGTGCGGACGATCTCTTCTTTGATGGCGGGGGCCGGTAGCGGTAGTTCGACCCGCAGCGCGAGGCCTTCGTGCGAACGATCGAGCTGGGTCTTGAGTTCGTCGAGGAACGCGGGGTCGTTCGACAAGAGCACGAAAATCGCCTTACGAAAGTCCCCGCGACAATCCTCGACGATCCGTTCGGCGACCGATTCGAGCGCGATGCTCCGGTGGCCCTCGGCCTTGAGCCGAGCATAGCTACCCTGATCGAGTTCGGCCCATTCACGCACGAAAGGGTCTTTTTGCGCGTCATCGAACAAGAAGATGCGCATGGCGTGCGTGTCTTCTTTGGCGAATTTGCGCTCGTTGTCGAGCCAGTGGGTCCTCGGGCTGACCCGGCGCATCACAGTGGTCTCGGTCGCACGTCGAATCGTGTCAGGACTCGCGGGTGAGCCCCCCGCGAGCGCGTGCCACAGGTTTCCAGGGTCCGGGGTCACCGAAGTCGCCGAGGTCTTGAAGTCTTTCTCCAGCGTTTGGACAAAGAGACTCTTGCCGTGGCCTTGACCGCCATGGACGAGCAGCACCCGCGCGCTCCCCCGCTCGTAGACGGTCTGGAACGCGTCGCGGAAGGTGCTAGCGAGCGCCTTCCAGTGCTCGAGGCTGACGCGGTACGAGTGAAAGCGAAGGTCCGCGAGATACTCGGCGCGCTCCGGGAAGAGCAAGAGTTGCTCGTACATCGGCGCGTGGGCGTACGTTTCGCGCGGCCTCCGGGACGCCATCGCGCGAACCCTACCACAACTCGTCGACGCTCCATCGCTTGCGGAGCGAGCCTCGAGTCTCCTACCCTTGGCCTCGAAACCCCATGTTCTGGATCGCTGAGGAATGAGCTGGGCGCGCGCGGTCGTGAGTTGGTCGAGCGGCAAGGACAGCGCCTGGGCGTTGCAGGCCGCGGCGGCCGACTGGGGCCGGATGGAGGTCGTCGGCCTCCTGACCACGACCTCGACCGCGCCCGCGGGCGCCGGGCAGATCGCCGAGCCGGTCGAGCGGGTCTCGATGCACGGGGTTCGGCGCTCGCTGCTCGACGCGCAGGCGGCCGCGCTCGGCCTGCCCCTGCACGTGGTCGAGCTGCCTTGGCCCTGCACCAACGAGCTCTATCAGGCTCGCATGGGCGCGATGGTCGAGGCGCTGGTCGCCGACGAGATCGAGATCGTCGTGTTCGGCGATCTCTTCCTCGAAGATGTCCGGGCCTACCGCGAGCGCATGCTCGAGGGCACGGGCCTGCGCCCGGTGTTTCCGCTCTGGGGTCGAGACACGCGCGAGCTGGCCGAGGCGATGATCGCAGGCGGTCTGGAGGCGACGCTCAGCTGCGTCGATCTGGCCAAGCTGCCGCGCGAGTTCGTCGGTCGGCGCTTCGACGCCGAGCTGCTCGCGGACTTGCCCGAGGGCGTCGATCCTTGCGGTGAACGAGGCGAGTTCCACACCTTCGTCTCGCGCGCGCCGGGCTTCGCTGCGGCGATCGAGATCACGCGCGGCGAGCTGGTCGAGCGCGAGGGCTTCGCGTGGATCGATCTGGTCACGCCTGCGTGAGCACGAGCTCGGTGAGCGCGACCAGCTCGGCGATCACGGCCCGACTCAGGCGATGATCTCGTCGATCCAGCCGCCCTCGAGCTCGGCGTCGCCGAAGTCGTCGACCCAGGTCTCGCCGTCGTCCTTGCGCACGCCGACGGCGTTGAGCAAGGTGTTGAACAGCTTGTTGTGGGTCGTGAGCTGGGGCAGCTGCACGTACTGACCGGTCTTCAAGAACCCGCCGCAGCTGCCGGCGAGCACGAAGGGCACGTTGTCGTAGGTGTGGCTGACACCGTGGCCGAGGTCGTTGGTCAGGACCGCGACGGTGTCGTCGAGCAAGGTGCCGCTCTCGGTCGGGACCAGCGCGAGCCGGTCGAGCAGGTGCCGGAAGATCCGCAGGTGGATGCGATCGATCTGGTGGTGCTTGGTGACCGCGTCGGGGATCGGATCGCCCTCGGCTCCGTCGCTGAAGATCCGATGCGAGATCTGGTGGTAGCGCGGCTGCTTGACCCCATCGATCCACCACTCGGTCCCGTCGTTGCCGTCGCCGATCTGCAGGGTCGCCGAGTGCGAGTAGCCACAGGCGAAGGCCAGCGCGATCAGGTTGGCTTGCAGCTTGCTGATCGTCTCCATCTCGTCGTTGAGACTGAAGGTGTCGTTGGCCGTCATGTACTCGGCGACCTCGAGCTCGTCGGGCAAGGTGCAGCTGAGCTCGACCTCGAGATCGCGGATGGCGTCGAAGTGCTGCTGGAGCTTGACCTGATCATCGCCGCTGAGATCGGGCCGGCTCATCAGCGCGCTCATCTGATCGCGGACCAGATCGTTGACGCTGAGCCGGCGGGCCTTGATCTGCGCGGCGAGTTGCTCGTCGAGCGCGTTGAGCCCGACCATCTTGGTGTAGACGCTCCAGGGGTTGGGGTCGGCCGCGCGCAGGTCGAGCGGACCGCGGTAGGAGAGCACCTCGTCGATGTAGCCGCCCATCTTGCCCGAGTAGAGCGTCAGCGGCTCGACGCCGGGCTGGTTGAGGGCGGTCGCGATCCGGTTGTCGACCGACTCGCCCATCGAGAGCGAGAGGTTGCCCGAGGGCTCGGCGCTGACCTTGGCCGCGGTCAGGCATTGGTTGCCGCCGCCCGAGTGCCCGCAGCCGTTGCCCGGGAACGCGAAGCGCAGACCCTTGATCAGCAAGAGTTGATCGGCGTAGTCGGCCAGCTCGCTGATCGCCCGATCGCTCTGGGCGCTCAGCATCGCCGAGTCGAGCGGGCCGGGGGCGTAGGGCCAGTATTGCTCGGGCTCGCCGCCGCCCTCTTGCGCGACGCCGTTGGCCTGGCGAACGAAGACCGCGAAGCGAGGCACCGGCGGCGCGTCGGCCAGGGCCTTGCGCGGGGCGAAGGTCTCGAGCAGCGGCAGGCCGATCGTCGCGCCGCCGAGCCCGACCAAGAAGGTCCGACGGCCGAGCTGGAAGATGCCGGGGCGCGAGGTGGGCTTGGCCTGAGTGCCCGGGGTGCCGCGGTGACTGAACATCGAAGTGAGACGCTTGGAAGTAGGCATGGTCATGGTCCCCTTCAGTTGGCGGTCGGCGGGCGGGTCAAGAAGCCCTGGGCTTGGGTGAGCTCGATCAGCAGGTCGCGGATCGACAGGTCGCCGGCGACCGAGCGCCCGGCGAGATCGTCGATCAGGGTCTGGTCGGTGGCCCCGGTGTCGCGGGCCCAGGCGTACTCGATCAGGTGGCCGACGTAGCAGGCGTGGACCTGCGGGCTGTTGGCGGCGATCTGGCCGAGCTCGATCGCGTCGTCGAAGGTCTTGACCTCGAAGTCGAGCGCGAACGAGCCGCTCGCGTCGATCGGCAGGCCGTTGTCGAGGTCGCGCCAGCCACCGATCGCGTCGTAGTGCTCGAACGAGAACCCGATCGGGTTGATGATCGACGAGTGGCAGCCGGCCCCGCAGGTGCCCTCGCCGGTGTGGTTGTCGACGCGCTCGCGGTTGGTCGTGCCGGCCATGGTCGGCGGCAGCGGCGGGACGTTGTCGGGCGGGTTGGGCAGCGGCGTGCACAGGAGGTTGCGAACCGTCCGCACGCCGCGGTGGATCGGGTCGGGGTCGACCGAGTAGGCGTTCGAAGCCAGGAAGCCGAGCTGGGTCAGGATGCCCGAGCGCTGGCTTGCGTCGAGGTCGGCGCGGACGAACTCGTCGCCGTAAGTGTCGGTCAGGCCGTAGACCCACGCGATGTCGGCGTTGACGTAGGTGAAGGGCTCGGTCAGCAGCTCGGCGAAGCCACCTTCGTCGGCGAACACGACCGCGTCGATGAAGGCCTGGGTCTCGCGCTGCATCGCCGGGCCCATCACCTCGCTGTCGAACTCGGGGTAGACCGAGTCGCTCTTGAACAGATCGAGGTAGTGATCGTGGTCGAGCAGCTGGGCGTGGAAGTCGGCGATGGTCTCGTGCGCGCGAGGATCGTCGAGCAGGCGCGCGGCCTGGACCAGCACGCCGGCCGAGGTGTCGAGCTCGCCCGCGCCCGCGGCCGCGAAGAGCTCGGCGTCGGGCATGCTGTTCCAGAGCATGTAGCTGAGCTTGCTGGCCAGCTCGTAGCCGCTCAGCGGGATCAGCCCGTCTTGGTTGGGCTCGCTGCCGGCCTCGATCCGATACAGGAACTGAGGCGACTGCAAGAACGCCTGGATCGACAGGTTGACGCCCGCCGTGAAGTCGTCGAGGTCGGTGTAGAGGTCGACGCCCTGGCTAAAGAGCTGCCAGTGGGTCTCGATCTCTTCGGCCGTGAGCGGCCGTCGATAGGCGCGCGCGCCGAACTGCTCGATCCACGCCTTGGCCTTGACGCTCGGGTCGGCTTGGTTCTCGGGCAGATCGTCGGGGACGATCCGGCTGAGCAGATCGGGCGAGCTGGTCACGAGCTCGGCGACTTGCTCGGCCGCGCGCTGGTAGTCGGACCAGAGCGTCTGGGTGACGTCGAGGTCGCTCGCGGTGTTGTCGAACTTGCCGCTCTGCGGGTCGCCGATGAAGAGGCTCGAGAACCCGGTCGTGGCGTCGAGCACGAAGAGATCGCGGACCGTGTTCTCCCACTGGCGATGGCTCAGCCGCGGGAAGCGAGTGGTGTCGAGCGCCGGATCACCGTCGCCGTCGCCAGTGGTACCCGTGTCGGCGCCATCGGTCCCGCTCTCGCCAACGTCATCGCCTGCGTCCTGGGCCGCGGGGTCGACCCCGACGTAACAACCCGTCAGCGCAAACGAGCAGGCCAGCCACCAGCTTCGTGTCGTGCGTTCCACAGCGCGAGCCTGACGGATCCGCGCCCGCGGCTCAATCCCAAATTCACGCTTTGAACGTGAATTCAGGCCTGAATTCGCGGGGTTGAGAAACCCCGGCGATGTGGCTGCATTGCCGCTCACGCAATGTGCTGTCGACCCGCGACCGCTGCATTGTCGCTCGTGTGGACCGGCTCACCTTCGCGACACGAGCCTTCGGGCCGGCGCTCCCACGACTCGCGCTTCCACGGTTATCATCTCGGCGTGAAACGACTCGCTACCTCTTTGCTGGCCCTCTCGCTGGTGCTCCCGACCCCAGCGTGGGCAGCCGGACTGACCCCCGAGCAAGCCGAGCAGCGCCGCAGCGAGCTCGAGCGCGAGACCGACTCGCTGGCCAAGCCCGCGGCGATCGCCGAGCTGCGTCGCGTGGCCGAGGACCAAGGTGACCCCGAGCTCTTCCTCGCGGCCAGCGAGCTGCAGCGCGAGCGAGCCGAGCAAGAGGGCGACGAAGCGCTCGCGCTCGAGGCCGCGTCGCTGGCCGACACCGCTCGCGACATCGCGCTCTACTTGGCCGACGAGCGTCGCTTCACCGCGACCGACTGGCGACCCGTGACCCGCGAACGAGCCGAGACCTTGGCCGACCAGGCCGAGCGAGCAGGCACGAGCGCGCGCGAGCTGGCCGCGAGCATCGTCGCCGCGCGCGAGGCCGCCGCGAACGACCAGGTCGAGGAGCCGAGCGAGAGCCCGCAACGCCAGCGAAAGCCTGGCACGGGCCTGATCGCGGGCGGTGCCGCGGCGCTGACGATCGGCGCCGGCGGGATCGCGATGATCGGCGCGGGCTTGGCCATGGGCGCAGCCCACCAGCGCGAGGCCGAGTCGCTCGTGCTCCCGGCCGAGCAAGCCCGCCTCGATCAGCTCGATCGCCAAGGCGCGCAGGCCAACCTGATCAGCTACATCGGCATCGCGGTCGCGGGCGTCGGGCTGGCGACCGGGATCGCGCTGGTCGTCGTCGGCGTCAAGCGACGCAAGGCGGCCGGCAGCGACGAGTCGGCCTCGCTACGCGCGGCGCCGTGGTTCGACGCGCGTGGGGCTGGTCTGAGTGTCGGGGGAAGGTTCTGATCATGCGTGGCATTCGAAGCGTGGTGTTCATCGGGCTCGTGAGTGGTTGCGTGGGGCTGTTCACGAGCCCCGTCGAGGCGGCCGCCAGCTGCGGCGAGCAGGTCTGCGCGAGCGCGGGCGAGTGGCTCGCCGATCAAACCCTCGACGCCAAGGCGCGCAAGAAGCAAGCCAAGGACAACCGCAAGCGCGGCGACGTCCAGCTCGCGGTCGAGCTCTCGGACGAATTCGAAGGACGCGGCAGCGTGTTCGTCGACGGTCGCTACCTCGCCGCGGGCAGCAGCCGCGCGATCAAGCCAGGCAAGCACGAGCTCGAGGTCCGCGATGGCGACGAAGTGATCGCGCTGGGTGTCTTGGTCGTGCCGCGCGGCGTCGACGAGGTCACGGTCGAGATCGGCGCGCAGCCATGAGCCCGCGCAACCAACCCAATCAGCCCAACGCCAGGCTCATCATCGCCCTCGCGCTCGCGTCGAGCACGATCGGGATCGCGGGGGCGGTGTTCTTCTTGGCCAGCGCACCCACGCCCGCGCCCGAGCCGACCAAGGCCGTCGCGTCGAGCCCCGCCATCGTCAGCGCCGAACCAGTCGCAGCGCCGACGCCGGTCGAGCCCAAGCCGATCCCCGAGGTTCGGCTCCAGCCCATGAAAGCGGGCAAGCTCGACCGCGACCGCGAGACCAGCGATCGCCTCCGAGCCCAGATCGCGGCGTCGCTCGGCCAACGTGGTGCCCCAGGCTCACGCGAGGCCGACGCCCCCGACAACAAGGCCGAGCCGGCCCCGCTGCCCGAGCTCGACGCCAACTACATCCGCGAGCGCATCAAGGAGGACTTGGTCCCGGTCGCGATCGAGTGCTACGAGTCCGCGCTCGCCGACGACCCCACGCTCGCCGGCACGCTGGTCGTGAACTTCACGATCCTCGGCGAGGCCGAGGTCGGCGGCGTGGTCGACGAAGCGACGATCGACGTCGAGACGAGCACGCTCGACAACGAGTTCCTGCGCGAGTGCATCCGCGAGTCGATGATGGCGGTCAACTTCGAGGCGCCGCCCGCAGACGGGCGCGTCGAGGTCACTTATCCGCTCCACTTCGAGCCCGACGCCGAGGAGTGAGCGCGCCGCCGGGCGGGGCCTGCTACTGTGTCGCCCGCTCATGCTGCGTCCGCTTCGCCTCGTCCCGCTCGCCCTCTTTGCGCTCTGCGCCCTCGCTTGCCGGCGCGAGGCGACGAGCAACCCCGAGGCCGAGCCCGACGCGGGGACCAAAAAGACCCCGAGCGCGTCGATCGGCCTGATCGACGAAGACGGCCAGCTCGAGCCCGACCCCGAGCAGATCGCCGCGGGCGTGCCCTACCTGCGCTTCCACGTCGAGGTCGACGACTCGCCCAGCCGCGGCCCCGCCGACGCGCCGGTCACGATCGTGATGTTCTCCGACTTCGAATGCCCCTACTGCGCCGACGCGCTCGCGACCATCGCTCAGCTCGAGCGCGAGTACGGCAAGGACATCCGCTTCGTCTACAAGGCGCTGCCGCTCGACAGCCACCCCTACGCCATGCTCGCCGCGCTGGTCGGCCACTCGGCGGCCGAGCAAGGCAAGTTCTGGCCCTTCCACGATCGCCTGTTCAGCGGCGGCGAGATCGACCAAGACACGATCGTCGAGTATGCGACCGAGAGCGGGCTCGACCTCGACCAGGTCGCCCGCGAGGTCGAGGAGCTGACCTACGCGCCCGAGATCCGCCGCGACCTGCGGACCGCCAAGCGCCTGCAGCTGCGCTCGACCCCGGTCTTCTTCATCAACGGACGCATGCTCCCGGGCGCCCGACCCAAGCACATCTTTCGCCAGATGATCGACCAGGAGCTCGACCTGGCCAAGCAGCTGCGCGCGGCCGGGATCCCCGACAGCGAGCTCTATGCCCACGTCACGAAGTGGGGCTACACGGCGATCCAATATCGTGACGAGCGGCCCGAGCTCGACGAAGACAGCGTCTACCCGGTCCCGATCGCCGACTCGCCCGCGCGCGGACCCGCCGACGCGCCGATCACCATCGTCGCCTTCTCCGACTTCCAATGCCCCTTTTGTGCCCGCGGCGACGAGACCATGCGCCTCCTGCAAGAGCGCTACGGCAACCAGATTCGCTTCGTGTTCAAGCACTTCCCGCTGCCCGGCCACGCCCGCGGCGCCCTGGCCTCGCGGGTCAGCTATGCCGCCGCCAAGGCCGGCAAGTTCTGGGAGTTCCACGACGCCGTCTTCGACCTCGGTCCGGGCTTCAGCGCCGACGACCTGCTCGAGATCGGCGACGCGCTCGGGATCCCGCCCTCGACCATGCAAGCCGCGATGACCGATCAGAGCCACGACGCGCAGATCGACGCCGACATCCAGCTCGGCATGCGCCTGGGCGTGACCGGGACCCCGGCCTACTTCATCAACGGCCGGCCGATCGTCGGCGCCCACCCAGAGATCGACTTTCGCCTGATCATCGTCGAGGAGCTCGGCCGGGTCGCGCAGGCGCTCGAGCAGGGCGTCCCGGCCAAGGACGTCTACCGCCACCTGACCGGCGCCAACGAGTGACGACTCGAGCTCGCGCCGAGCGTCAGTCGAGCGCGCAGACCGAGTCGGTGTCGAACTCGGCCGCGTAGTCGACCCCGGGCACCGCGAAGCCGCGGGTCCGCGCGTAGGCGGTCATGAAGCGATCGTAGAGCCCGCGATCGAAGGCGTCGCCGGGCGCGAGCGCGGCGAAGCGCTTGGTCAGCTCGGCCTTGACCTCGTCGGTCAGCTCGCGGTCGTCCATGCGCAGCAGGCCCTCGCCGTCGAGCTTGGGCGTCGCGCCGAAGAAGTGCTCGCGGAACATCCGGCGCATGTTGGCCAGCGGATCCTCGTGGCGCTCGCCGAGCACGTCGAGCAGCAAGGCCATGTAGAGCGGCACGCCCGGGATCCCGCCGCTGGCCTCGGTGACGACGGCCGGGCCTTCGATCGCGATCGCCCGCCCGCCGAGCGTCCGCTCGAGCTCGGCGTTCAGCGCCCGCGTGGTGAACTCGAGGTCGGCCTTGGCCAGCCCGATCAGGCCGTCGCGGTAGAGCGGGGCATTGAGCGCGCTGCCGCGGTACGAGATCGTCAGCAGCGTGAAGCCGCGGGCGAGCATGCCGGCCGAGAGCAAGTCGTTGATCCAAGTCTCGACGATCCGCCCGCCCATCACCCACAAGGTCGCGATCGCCTCTTCGGGCGTGCCGGGGTTGACCTCGAGCGCGCCGATCTGCGGCGGTGTGTCGCCCTCGGGCCCAGCGAAGGTCAAGATCGTGGCTGGCTTGCCGAGCGGCTTGAGTGCGCTCGAGACCGGCTTGCCCGTCCGGGGATCGAGCCCACGCGGGGCCGCGAGCGCCCAGACGATCCCGGCCAGGTGCTGACCGGGGAAGCGCGTGCGCAGGTCGGCGATGACCTCGGCGCGCGCGACCGGATCGAAGGCGTCGCAGTTGAAGCTGATCGCCTCGAGCCCCTCGGCTCGCAAGCGGCGCTCGATCGCCTGGTTGCGATGCCACGCCGGCGAGCCGATCTTGCGGATCTTGTTGGAGCTCTCGGGGTTGGGCTCGGCGTCGTAGGAGACGTTGATCGTGTGGGCCCCGTGATCGCAGCCGAGCGCGACCCGAGCCGCGCTGCCGAACCCGCCCGAACCACCGACGATCAACCAGATCCCACCCGCGCCCGGCTCGGGTCGCTCGGCCCGATCGGCGAGCGCTCGATCGATCATCAGGTCCGCGTCGCGCTGGGTCCCGATCGGATGGAAATTGCCGGGGAAGATCACGTTCCCGGCCGCGCGCATGAACCGAAACTGAAACTCGGGGATCGCGAGCTGCACGGGTGGCGTGTACCATGAGTCGTGCTCGATCAGCGTGTGCGTGCCCTCGCGTGGGCCTGGACCGCGCTGGCGCCACGCGCTCATGCCGACTCGCGGGTAGCTCAGGGCCGCTCTCGCCAGTGGCTGGGCTCGCGCTTGTGATGGGAGATCGCGATGACGACGACATGGTCCCATTCGCGCTGCCAGGCGTACACGATCGAGTAAGGCACGGTGAAGTAGACGCGCAGAGTCATCCACCCAGCAGACGACTCCGGACCTGCTCCCAAGAGGTGAGCTTGGCGCTACCAGCTCGGACCTCGGCGTGGCGCCGCCTGACCTCGACCATCCACTTGGCCTCGGCCTCGGGATCCGGCGCGAGGCTGTCGAGCAGCTCGAGCAGCAAGTCGATCCGATCTTCCTGCGAGAGCTCGAGGACCTCCGCGACCAGGACTTGCTTGCGGACGCTCGAGGACCTCGTGTTCACCCTCTCAAAATACCAGTCTCGCACTTTCACCGCCACGCATCCGCGCTTCGTGCCGCTGGCGTGTACCATGAGTCGTGCTCGATCAGCGTGTGCGTGCCCTCGCGTGGGCCTGGACCGCGCTGGCGCTGGCTGGATGTGCCGAGCCGCGCTGGGCTCGGCAGACCTGGCCGAGCACGACGCCGGGTGACTACGCCCAGCCCGAGGCCCACGCCGACGCGCTCGGGCTCGAGCTGCGGGCCCGCGCGATCACCTGGGAGCCCGAGGCGATCCTGGTCGAGCTGGTCTTGCGGGTCGAGGGTCCAGATCCCGGCGAACTCGCCTTCGAGCCCAGCGCGATCTTCCTCGACTACGACGGCCTCGAGTACGCGCCCGATCGTAGCGAGCCCAGCACGCGCGTGGTCATGACCCGCGGCGACGAGCAGACGATCGAGCTGCACTACGCGCTCGGCCGCACGCTCACGGGCGTCGGCGCCCAGCTGCGCGTTCGTGGGCTCGAGCGCGCGGGCGAGTTGGTCGTCGACCTGCCCACGCTGGCGATCCCGGCCATGCCCGCCGAGGCGCGCTGACCCATCCGACTGACGAGTGTCACTCCGTCCGCCAGCCGCCTCCGAGCGCCCGGTAGATGCCGACGATCGCCTGCCGCTGCGCCTTGCGGGTCTCGATCAGCTCCATCTCGGCCTCGAGCGCGTCGCGGCGAGTCAAGAGCACCTCCATGTAATCGGCGCGGGCCGATTGGTAGAGGATGTTCGAGGTGTCGACCGCGGCCTCGAGCGTCTCGACTTGCAGCTTCTGCCGCTCGAAGCGATTGCGCAGGTTCTCGACCATCGCGAGGTAATTGACGACTTCGGTGAAGGCCATGAGCAAGGTCCGCTCGAAGTCGAACACCGCCTGGATCTGCCTGGCGTTGGCCGTGCGGTAGTCGGCCTTGAGCGCCGCGCGATTCAAGAGCGGCGCGACCAGGTTGCCGGCGAGGTTGTAGACGAGCGATTGCGGGGTGGAGATGAGGTGCCGAGCGTTGAAGGAGTCGTAGCCGACCCCGGCCTCGATGCTCAGCGTTGGAAAGAACGCCGCCTTGGCGGCTTTGACGTCGAGCTTGGACCCCTCGAGGATCAGCTCGGCGGCCCGGACATCCGGGCGGTTGTCCAAGAGGTCGGAGGGAATTCCCGCGCCCACCGAGGGCGGCTCGGTCTCCTTGAACCCCGCGCTGTCGCGCTCGACGTGCTGCGGATAGCGGCCGACCAAGAAGTTGATCCGGTTCTCGGCCTCGATCTGCCGCTGCAGGAGATCGAATCGCAGGCTCTGGTTCTTGAGCACCTCGGCCTCGAAGCGCTGCACGGCCAGCTCGGTCGCGCGCGCGGCCTCCTTCTTGAGCCGGACGATCTCCAATGCGTCCTGCTGGAGCGCGATGTAGCGATCGAGCACATCGAGCTGATTGTCGAGCGCGACCAGCTCGTAATACGAATCGGCGATCTCGGCGATGATCTGGGTGATCAGGAAATTCTTGGCCTCGATGCTGGCAAGGTAGCGAGAATTCGCCGCCTTCGCGGCATTTCGCAGCTTGCCCCAAATGTCGATCTCCCACGCCGCCGACAGGCCGAAGGCCAAGTGGGGCAGGTTGGCCGGGACCCCATGAGCCTCGTCGGACTGGCCTTGGCTCGACGAGGTCCCGACCTTCTCGATGCCCGCACCGACCTCCGCGTCCAGTGAAGGCAGGTACGCGCCTCGCCGCGCGGCGACCTCGCTCTGGGTGATGATGATCTCCTGGACGCGAATGTTGAGCTCCTGGTTGTTTTCCAGCGCCTCCTCGATCAGCGCACGCAGGTGCGGGTCCGTGAAGAACTCGTCCCATTTTTGCTGGGCCGACGCGCTGGCCCTCGCGCTCGAAGCCGAAGCCGCGGCCGCGCCCCCGAACGCTCCCCAGGTGTCCGGGACCTCGCGATTGACCTCCCTCGCCTTGTTGTCACCGAGGATTCGTGCGCAGCCAGTTGCCAAGAGCAGGGCCGAGAGCGCCACGATCAACGAGGGTTTGCTAGTCATCGTGGCGCGCCTCCGTGGGCGTAGGCTCGGGCTCCGGCGCAGCTTCGGGCTGGCCGCGGACCTCTGGCTTCAGACTCGGCTCGAGCGCCAGGCCAAGGTCCTCCGCCGACTCCTCGTCATCGACCGCCGACTCCTCGCCATCGACGCTCGCCGTGTGCAAGTCGACATGGCTCTCCGTCAGCGGCTCGTCCTCTTCGTCGCGGATCAGCTTCCTGCCGTCCGCCAGCGTGCCGAAGATGTAGTAGAGGCCCGGGATCACGACGACGCCCAAGACGGTGCCCAGCACCATCCCGCCGAGCGCAGAGGCTCCGATCGTGCGATTGCCGATCGCGCCCGGTCCGGTCGCGCGCAGCAGCGGGAGCAAGCCCGCGATGAACGCGAACGAGGTCATCAAGATCGGCCGGAAGCGGGCCTTCGCGCCCTCGATCGCCGCCTCGAGCACGGTCGCCCCATGCCGGCGACTCTGGACCGCGAACTCGACGATCAAGACCGCGTTCTTGCCGAGCAGACCGACGAGCATGATCAACCCGACCTGCGCGTAGATGTCGTTGGCCAGGCCCATGATCTCGAGCAGCAAGAACGAGCCGAACAAGCCGACCGGCAGCGAGAGCACCACGGCCAGCGGGATGATGAAGCTCTCGTATTGGGCCGCGAGCACCAGGTACACGAAGGCCAACACGATCACGAAGATGACCACCGCCTCGTTGCCGCGCAGCTCCTCGTCGAAGGACAGGCCCTCCCAAGTGACCGCGTAGCCCTTCGGCAGGGTCTCGGCGGCGACCTCCTTGATCGCCTCGATCGAGTCACCCGTGGTGAAGCCGCGCGCCGGCACGGCCCGGATCGCCGACGAGTTGTAGATGTTGTAACGGGTGATCTCGTTGGGCCCCTGCCGGCTCTCGATCCGCATGAACGCCGAATAGGGCACCATCTCGCCGCGATCGTTCTGAACGTAGAGCTTCAACAGGTCCGTGGGCAGCCGGCGGAATTCCGGGAGCGACTGGACATAGACCTTGTAGAACTGGCCGAAGCGGATGAAGCCCTGCTCGTAGGTGCTGCCGATCAGGATGTCGAGGTTGTCCATCGCCTTGCCGATCGACACGCCCTTTTGCATGGCCAGGTCGTTGTCGATGATCAGCTCGTACTGGGGATAGTTGGCCGCGAAGAAGGTGAAGAGTCCGGTCAGCTCCTTGCGCTTGCCCAGGTCGTCCATGAACTGGCGGTTGACGCGATCGAACTCGGCGTAGTCGGTCTCGTTGTTGTTCTTGTCGATCAAGCGAAACGAGACGCCACCCGCAGCGCCGTAGCCAGGCACGGCCGGCGGCTCGAAGAACTCGACGACCGCGCCGATGTCCTTGGTCTTCGCCTCCATCTCCTCGATGATCTCGTTGACCGACTGGTCGCGCTCGGACCAGTCCTTCAGGCTGATCAGACAGGTGCCCGCGTTGGAGCCGCGGCCCTCGGTGAGGATCTCGTAGCCCGCGAGCGAGGACACCGACTCGACCCCGTCGATCTCCTCGACGATCGCTTGCAGCTGCCTGGACACCGCGTTGGTGGTCTCGAGCGTGGATCCGGGCGGGGTCTGAATGATCGCGTAGATCATGCCCTGGTCTTCGTTGGGCACGAAGCCAGCCGGGAGCACCTCGGTGATCGCGACGATGCCGAAGGTGAAGCCGCCGAGGATCAGCAAGGTCAGCAGCCGCCGCTTGGCGATGATCCTGAGCAGGCCGACGTAGACCGCGGTCAGCTTGTCGAACAGGTAGTTGAAGCCGTCGAGGAAGAGTCGGATCGGGTTGCGCGAGCGCTTGCCCTGCGCGTGCGGCTTCAAGATCATCGCGCAGAGCACCGGCGTCAGCGTCAGCGCGACCATGCCCGAGAGCACGATCGACGACGCCATCGTGATCGAGAACTGCCGGTAGAAGACGCCGACCGGTCCGGTCATGAACGCCACGGGGACGAACACCGAGACCATCAAGACCGTGATCGCGATGATCGCCCCGGAGATCTCGCCCAGGACCAGCTTGACCGCGACGAAGGGCGTCACGTGCTCTTCGGCCATCTTCGCGTGCACCGCCTCGACGACGACGATCGCGTCGTCGACGACCACGCCGATCGCCAGGACCAAGGCGAAGAGCGTGATCAGGTTGATCGAGATGTCGAAGAGCGACATGAAGAAGAAGGCGCCGACCAGCGACACGGGCACCGCCAGGGTCGGGATCAGCGTCGAGCGCCAGTCGCCGAGGAACACGAACACGACCAGCGCCACGAGCACGAACGCCTCGCCGAGCGTGTGCAAGACCTGCTCGATCGACGCGTCGAGGAAGGTCGAGACGTCGTAGCTGATCTTGTAGTCCATGCCCGGCGGGAACGAGCTCGCCTTGATCTCCTCCAGCTTGGACTTGACCTGCTCGATGACGTCGCTGGCGTTGCTCCCGTAGTTCTGCTTGAGCACGATCGCGGCCGAGGGGTGGCCGTCGAGGTTCGAGTAGATGTTGAAGAACTCGCTGCCGAGCTCGACCTCCGCGATGTCGTCGAGGTGGAGGATCTCGCCGTCTGGATTCGCGCGGATGATGATCTTTTCGTACTGCTCGGGTCGGTTGTAACGGCCCTCGTAGGTCAGCACGTACTCGAGCGCTTGTGAGACCTTGCCCGTGGCTTGGCCCATTCGCCCGGGCGTTCCGATCACGCTCTGCTCGGCGAGCGCCGCCATCACCTCCTCGGTCGACACGTTGTAGGCGCGCATGCGGTCGGGGTTGAGCCAGACCCGCATGGCGTACTGCCGAGCGCCGAGGATGGTCGCCTGACCGATGCCCGAGATGCGCTGCAGCTCGGGGATGATGTTGACGTTGGCGAAGTTGTAGAGGAATTTCTCGTTCGTCTCTTCGTCGGTGCTGTACAGGTTGACGTACATCAACATGCTGGGCTGAACGAAGTTGACGATCACGCCTTCGCGCTGGACCAGCGGCGGAAGCCGATTCAGGACCTGATCGACCCGGGTCTTGACGTTGACGACCGCGCGGTTGGGGTCGGTCCCCATCTGGAAGATGATCTGGATCGTCGCCTCGCCGGCGCTGGTCGCATCCGAGACCATGTACTTCATGTTCGGCACGCCGTTGATGGCGCGCTCGAGCGGAATGAGCGTCGACTTGACCAGCACGTCGGCGCTCGCGCCCGGATAGTCGATCGTGACGATGACGCGGGGTGGCGCGATGTCGGGGAACTGCGAGATCGGGCGCTCGCTGATCGCGAGCATGCCCAAGAACACGACGATCACCGACAGGACGATGGCGAAGACAGGACGCCGAATGAATTTTTCGAACATGAGTTCCTCCAGGGTGCTCGAGCGGGGTCATTCAGCGTGCAGATCGAGGTGGGCAAAGACCTCGGCCGGCGCTTGGACTTCGATCTCGATCTCGTCGCCGTCACGGACCTTGCGAAGTCCGTCGATCAAGATGTGGTCGGTCTCCTCGAGGCCGCTCTCGAGGATGAAGAGGTTGGGAATCTCGGCCGCGACCTCGATCGAGCGCGACTTCACGACGCCCTCGTCGTCGACGACGAACACGTAGCGGCGATCGAGGATCTCGAAGGTGGCCTTCTGCGGAATCAGCAAGGCGCCCGGGTAGGCCACCGTCATGATGATCTTGCCGGTCTCGCCATGGCGCAGCAGCTTCTTGGGGTTGTCGAAGCCGGCCCGGAAAGCGATGTTGCCGGTCTCGTTGTTGAAGTCGGCCTCGATGGTCTCGATCTCGCCGGTCTGGTCGAAGATCTCGCCGTTGGCCATGCGCAGCTTGACCTTGGCCGCTTGGCTGTCCGAGCGCGCCATGTAGGCGAGGTACTCGGCCTCCGTGACGTTGAAGTAGACCCAGATGTGGCGGTTGTCCGACATCGTGGTCAGCAGCTCGCCCTCGTCGAGCAAGCTGCCCTTCCGGACCTGAAAGCGGCCCATGATCCCGGTGAAGGGCGCGCGGATCTCGGTCAGGCGCCGATGCGCGGCGGCGAGGTCGAGCTCGGCCTTGGCCTTGTTGTACTTCGCGTTGGCCAGCGCGAGCTCGCTCGACGAGATCACGCCCTTGTCGGCCAGCAGCTTGGCGTTCTTGTACTCGATGTTGGCGAGGTCGACCTCGGCCTTGGCCCGGTTCACCTCCGCTTGGTAGATGATGGGCATGACCTGGAACATCAGCTGGTCTTCCTCGATCAGCTGGCCCTCGTCGACGTAGATGTCTTCGAGGTAGCCGCGCTCGAGCGCGCGCAGCTCGATGTGCTGGCTCGCTCGGACCTGGGCCACGAACTCGGTGTCGACCGTGGCGTCCTGACGCAGCGGGGTCGTCGCGAGGAAGGTGCCTCGCTCCTCCTCGGCTTGCTCGGTCTCGGTGCAGCCCCACAGGCAGGCAACCAAAAGTACGAATGAAAGCATTCGGTGCATCGTTCTCGCTCGCGGATGATCTGTGGACCGCGCGTGGCGGTGCTCTGACGTCAACTCGACCGGCCCTGCGTGGCGAACAGCGGCGAGCTGTCCATCACGATGACGAGACATGACGAGACGTGACGAGCCATCGATGGCGCGCTCGACCCAGGTCGTAGTTCGCAGGTGGGGTCTCGAACCCAACCAACGACATCGACGACGAGTGGACGGCGATCGCTATCGAATCGCGGAGATCAACCGACGGGCGGCCCACGGCCGAGGCCCGTGGAGATCGAGAGGTGACCCGTGTCGGCAGCGATCACCCGCCTGAGAAACACGGCGTGATGGTCCGAATTCAGGTCCTGCCCGAGCGGAGGCGCGACGGCCTGCAAAGCGGAGGTCGCGTCCTCGTCGGGGGTCTCGCTCTCGAGCGCGCACAGCTCTCGAGCCACGTCTGGAGCCTGATCGGCGTGGCGATCCAGCGTATCTGCGGAGGTGTGGTTCGCGCTCGACCCCGAATTCGAGGTCAGCGCCGCGCCCGATTCAGGCACCCCCACCCAGCAGAGCAGCATGACCAAGGCGAGCCCGACATACAGCCACACCTGACCGAGTCGTCCTCGGGTGGGTGCGTCTGCGAGCGGCTCGTCTCGACCAAACACGGGCGGACTATAGTCGCGAAGATCTTGCCTGCAAACCCACGCAGGCCATTTCGAGCGGCCATTTTGCGATCGTGACGAGCGTATCGTCCGCACACCTCCGCGGCGCTCGATCCCAGGTACGAGTTCGTCGAATCAACCCATGTGCAAGTGCTGATGCGCGACCAAGTGCTGGGTGTGCGCGCCAGCTCCGGCCTCGCGCAGATCGTCGACGCGCCGCTCGGCGATCAACCCCGCGATCGAGTCGGCATAGAACATGCCCGTGGGCGTGAGCTCGATGTCCTCGCCCGCTCGGATCGCCAAGCCCGCGTCGACGATCGCGGCCACGGCCTCGGCCTGGGCCGACTCGAGCGCGACGCCAAAGCGCGCTCGATACTCGGCTCCGCGCCAGCCGAGCCGCGCCAAGGTCCGAGTCAGGTAGAGCAGCTCGAGGTCGGGCGCCTCGTAGGCAAAGTAGAGATCGTTCCAGTAGGTCGGCGGATCTTCATAGGTCTCGCGGCTGCGCAGCAGCTTGACCGCGCGTCGCCGCGGCAGATCGACGAAGGTCGAGATCGAGAGCGGACCGAGGCCCAGCCCATCGACCTGGTCGGGCGAGAAGCTGAGCGCCTCGTAGCGAAAGCGCTGCTCGCTCTGATGGATGTCGGCCCGCTCGAAGTTGGTCAAGGTCGTCTGCACGTAGCCGGCCGCCAACAAGGCCTCGCGCAGCGCCAGCCAATTGCCGAGCGCCTCGGCGTTGCTCGGCAGCCCCGCGAGCTGCTCGGGCGAGCGCGACCAGGGCGTGCCGAGCCCCTCGAAGAGGACCAAGTGGTAGATGCAGATCTGATCGAAGCCGATCGCGATCGCGCGCTCGAGATCGTCGAGCATCTGCGCGCGGGTCTGGTGCGGGAGGTCGAACAAGAAGTCGCCCGAGGTCCCGATCCCACGCTTGCGAGCCTCGCGGACCACCCGGGCCACCAACGCCGCGTCGCCGAAGGCCTCGCGGCCCATCCGGCGCAGCTGCTCGGGATCGAAGGTCTGCACGCCCATGCTGATCCGCGCGCGTCGGACCGGCAGCTTGGCCAACCAGCGCAGCGCCGCCGAGAAGCGCGACAAGAACAAGCTGGGCACGCCCTCGAGGGTCAGCTCCGCGTCGCGCAGGTTCATGATCGACGCGAGCCGAGCGAAGGCCTCGTCGAGCTCGCCGATCGGCGCGAGGTTGGCCGTGCCGCCGCCGAAGTAGACCGCCTCCACGTCGCGGCCGCGAAAGTCGTGGCCGCTCTGCGCGAGCGCGTCGAGCTCGAGCCGCAGGTTGGTCATCGCCGCCTTCATGCGCGGCCGCTGGTAGCGATCTTGGCCGAAGGTGCAAAAGCCACAGCCTTGGATCTTCGGCGTGCACATCGTGTGTGGGATCAAGCCGACGATCAGCTTGCGCGCGCGATCGATCTCGATGAAGGCCGGCTCGCTGGCGTCCGCGAGCGCGCCATCGAGGCGGCGTCGACCCTCGGGGAAGCTCGCGCCGCGGCGCATCAAGGGCACCGCCGGGAAGCCTTGCAAGAGCCGATGCCGCTGCGGCCCCGCCATGCGCCGCGCCAGCGACGTGGCCAGGTCGACGTCCGCCGCCGCGTCGCTGGACGTCATGTCGACCCCGGCTTGCGCGCGCGACCGCGGATGCTCGGCCGGACCAGCGGCATCGCTTTGCGCAGGCTGTCGCGCTCGATCTGCTCGAACACGAACCCGGCCGCGAGGATCGCCGCCTCGGTGTCGCGGGTCAGGTGACAGTTGCCCGCCACGCGCTTCCAGATCGGCTCGGCCCGCTGCTGCCAACGAAGCCGCTGCGGATCATCGCTGGCCGCGACATGCTCGATGAAGACCAGCTGACCGCCCGGCCGCAGCACCCGAAAGAGCTCGGCCAGCGCCCGCGTCGAGCTCTCGACCGAGCAGAGCACCAACGACGAGACCACCGCATCGAAGCTCGCGTCTGGCTGATCGAGCGCCTCGACGGCGTCGCCGATCACCCGCCCACGCCCAGCCGCGCGCGCCTCGAGCTGACGCCGCATGTGTGGATCGGGCTCGGCCAAGACCAGCTCGTCGATCGAGTCCGGGTAGAAGGGCAACGACGCCCCCGTCCCCGCCCCGACCTCGAGCACCCGGCCATGCAGCTCGGCGAAGAGCTCGCGTCGCCAACGTTGCAAGCAGGCCGCCTCGCTGCCGGCCATCACTCGATCGTAGACGCGGGCCATCAACCAGGGCATGCGCCGGCGAGGCTAGTCCGACACGCGCGCGAGCACCAGCTACGATCCGACCATGGGCATCGAGCTCCCCGTCCTGGTCCTCTATCCGCCACCGCAGCCCGGCTCGCCATGGTTGCTCGCGCGCGTCACTCGACCCTCCGCGCCCAACGCTGCTCAGCCTGCCGTCGACTTCGCCGAAGAGCTCGCCGACGCCAAGGCCCACGCGCTGGTTCGGGCCTGGCTCGCATCGAATTTCGGCGCCGATCTACCCGTGCCCGAGCCGATCGGATGGTGCTACCCCGCGCTCGACGAGGACCTCGAGGGTCACCCGCTGGTCGGCTTCACCGGCAGTGAATTCGACCTGTGGTGGACTGCGTCCGTCCGCCATCCGAGCTCGCTCGAGATCGGCCCAGGCGTCGACGAGGCCGCGTTTTGGGCCTGGCTCGACCAAGCGATCAGCGATCGCGAGCTCGCCGACTTGCGCCGCCCTGCGGAGCGCATCCGCGTTCGCCTGCTCACCGAAGCCGACGCCCGCCTCGTCGAGCATCCGCTGCTCCTGGTCGACGACGTCGACTGGCTCAGCGCCGAGGAATTCGCTCACCTCCATCGCGGTGGACTCGAGGCCGAGCTCGCCGAGCTGCTCCCGATGCAACCCGCCGTGACCGAGCAGGAGGTCCACGCGGTCAAGCTGGGCATGGTTCGACGCGCCCTCGCAGGGGACCTCGAACAGGACGACCGCCGCGCGGCCGCGTTTCGTTGCTCGGATCTCGCCAAGTATGATCCGGATGCTGCGCTGGCGATGATCGAGCGGCTCGCGATCGAGACCTCGGACGAGGATGATCGCAAGGGGATCACGTGGGCGCTCGCGTACGCGCTGAAGCGGCTGCGGGGGCTGGCGCAGTGCGAGGCGTTGATCGAGCGCTGGCGTGCCGCGGAGGGGCTGCGGGCGGAGGTGCTCGTCGAGCTCGCGACATTCCGGCAATGACCCAAACGCGAGCACCCGCTCGGCATCACCATTGTGCGCCGGCCGGAGTGAGGGAGAGACGCCACCCGTGG
>JAMHUH010000643.1:0-11953 GCA_035904925.1 Nannocystaceae bacterium | reverse complement strand
GAGCTCGCGCTCTACGTCGACGAGCAGCCCGCGCTGGTCGAGCAGGCGCGGGGTCGGCTCGGCCAACTCGTCCTCCCGCGGCAGACCCACGCGCCGAGCCAGGCCCCCGGCCACCAAGATCAAGCCTGGCTCGAGCGGGTCCACGGCGACCACGCGCTGGCTCGCGCCCACCAGACCTCGTGGACTCGAATGGAGCGCGGGCTCGGGCTGACCCTGGTGTTTGGCGGCTGGGGCCTCGCGCTCGTCGGGGTCGGCGCGGGCTGGATGATGACGCTGGTCGGCGTCGCGCTGCTGCTCGGCTCCTTCATCCGCGTCCGCCTCGCCAACCGCGACCCCTACGATCGCATCGAGCAGTGAACCCGCGCAGATGCCCAACCAACCGATGCTCTCGCTCGGCTCCGTCCTGTCTCGTTCGGGCGGGCTGCTCATGGTCACGACCGACGATCTCCCCGGCTATCGAATCGTGCAGGTCATCGGCCTGGTTCGTGGCAACACCGTTCGCACCCGCAACGTCGGCGTCGACTTCCTCGCTGGCCTGCGCAACCTCGTCGGCGGCGAGGTCGAGGGCTACACCAAGATGCTCTCGCAGAGCCGCGAGCAAGCGCTCGATCGCTTGCGCTCGGAGTGCCTGGCCCGCGGCGGCAATGCGGTCGTCGGGCTGCGCATGACCACCGCGGCGGTCATGCAGGGCGCGGCCGAGATCCTCGCCTACGGGACCGCGGTCGTGGTCGAGATCGGCTGATCACCGACCCCGAGCTTCACTTGTAGAAGTTGGCGTCGGGCGTCAGGTCGACGTGGAAGTGGTCGTCGTGATCGGCGTTGTACTCGGGCGTCAGGATGATGTTGAAGATGCCCTGATCGTGGCGCTCGTCGGTCAGGTCCTTGAGCCACTGCCCGGCGAAGGTCACGGGCTCGGTGACGCCGTCCTCCCAGTCGTCGTAGACCGTCAGGTACGTGTCGTCGCTGAGCGTGAAGCCGCCCAGATCGATCGCGTAGCCGAAGGCGTGCTGCGACAAGGTGTCGGTGCCCGAGATGACCCGGCAGTTGTAGGTCCCGATGTGCGCGACCTCGACCGCGTCCTTGCTCTGCAAGAGCTCGCCGAGCTCGTCGAGCGCCAGGGCCAGCGCGCACGAGACCAAGATCGGCGAGGGCTCGGCGTTGCTGATGTAGCGATAGTCGATCCCGTGGATCGGGCTGTAGAGCCGGACCGGCTCTTCGAATACGCAGTCGAGATCGGGGTGGTCGACCGGGTGATCGAGCGGGATGGAGGCCGGGATCCAGCTCAAGCCGGCGGCGTCGAGCGCCTGCTGGCACTCGGACTTGGGCGGCGCGATGTCGAAGGGCAGGCAGACCGCCGCTTTGGTGTCGGGCTGGTCGAAGCGCTCGACCAAGGCGCACGAGTAGCCCGGCCGGCAGCCCCCGGTCGGCAGCAGGCTCGGATCGCACTTCGACAAGCAGGCGCCGCCTTCGGGCGCGAAGGGATCGACGCTTTGGTCGTCGACGCAGAAGGTCTCGGGCGCGCCGAGGGAGTCGGGGCAGGTCAGGTCGCAGGGCATCGAGCAGGTCCCACAGGGCCAGCCTTCGTCCTCGCGCAAGCACACGCCACCATCGAACACGCAGTCGGCATCGTCGGCGCAAGGGCCTCCGACCCAGGGATCCCAGCTCGCGGGCGTCGGGTCGCACGAGGGCTCGCCAGTGTCGCTCGTGGTGTCGCTCTCGCTGCCCGAGTCGCTGCTCGAGTCGCTCGCGTCGCCGAGATCCGGCAGCCCGCCCGAGCTCGACTCGCCGACCTCGCTGGTGTCGCTCTCGGGCTGAACCTCGTCTTCGAAGCCGCCGACCGTCGCCCGCTCGTCGACGATCGTGCAGCCAACGAGCGACGTGGCGAGAACGACGAACGAAGCGTTACGCACGACCATGCGCCATCGTAGCAGCCCGTGGCGCAGCTCGTCGCGTCGGATCACGCCGGGAATTTCGGCGAGGGCGGTCGCCAGCTCGCGGGGCGAGCCCGCGCGGTCTTGGCCCACGCGGACCCGGGGGTACACTCCGCCCGATGAAGCCGGCCGCCAGCGACCCCGTCGCCTCGACGCTCGAGCGCTGCCGCAGCGTCCACGGTGAAGACGCGCGCGCGAGCGAGGGCCTGGCCCTGCTCGAGCGCGTGCTGGTTCGTCGGCGCGAGCTCGGCGATCCCGGCTCGCTGCGGGCCCTTCAGCGGACCCAGACGCTGGCCGAGCTGCGCCTCGACGCGACCACCTTGATCGCCAGCGTGGTCGCGCTCGGGCCCGCCGGGCTGCTCCGCGCCGAGGAAGCGGGCGAGAGCCACGCCGAGATCATCCGGCTGATCGAGGGCGTCGAGCGGCTCGCGGCGATCCACTGGAGCGCGCTCGACGAGGAGTCGACCGAGTCGCTGCGCCGGATGTTCGTGGCGATGGCGGCCGACGTCCGGGTCGTGCTGATCACCTTGTGTGATCGCCTCGAGGTCATTCGCAGCCTGCGCGAGCTCGGCGACGCCAAGCGCCGGCGCGAGATCGCGATCGAGACCCGCGACGTGTTCGCGCCGCTGGCCAATCGGCTCGGCGTCTGGCAGCTCAAGTGGGAGCTCGAAGACCTGGCCCTGCGCGAGCTCGATCCCGAGGTCTACAAGCAGCTGACCACGGCCTTGCAGTCGACTCGGACCGAGCGCCAGCAGTGGGTGGGCGAGGTCATGCAGACGCTCCGCGACGAGCTCGGCAAGGCCGAGATCCCGGCCAAGATCAGCGGCCGACCCAAGCACCTCTACAGCATCTACAACAAGATGCGGCGCAAGGAGGTCGACTTCGGCCAGGTCTACGACGTCACCGCAGTCCGGATCATCGTCGACTCCAAGCGCGACTGCTACGCCGCGCTCGGGCTCGTCCACGGGCTCTGGTCACCGATCGCCGGCGAGTTCGACGACTACATCGCCCGGCCCAAGCACAACGGCTACCAGTCGCTGCACACCGCGGTGCTCGGGCCCGGCGGGCGCCCGCTCGAGATCCAGATCCGAACCGAGGAGATGCACCTCTTCGCCGAGTACGGCGTCGCGGCCCACTGGGCCTACAAAGAGGGCCGCCGCGACGCCGCCGACGCCAGCGGTCGCTTCAACGTGCTGCGTCAGCTGGTCGACTGGCACGAGGATCTGATCGATCCCAAGGAGTTCACCGACGCGCTCAAGACCGATCTCTTCGGCGATCAGGTCCACGTGTTCACACCCAAGGGCGACGCGATCGCGATGCCGGCCGGCGCGACCCCGCTCGACTTCGCCTACCGGGTCCACACCATGGTCGGCCATCGAACCCGCGGCGCGCTGGTCAACGGCCAGATGGTCCCGCTCACCCACGAGCTCAAGACCGGCGACCGGGTCGAGATCCTGACCAAGAAGCAGCCCGAGCCCAGCCGCGACTGGCTCTCGCCGCACATCGGCTACGTCAAGACGCCGAGCGCGAGGCAGAAGATCCGCCAGTGGTTTCGCGCGCTCGACCGCGACCAAGCGATCGTCTCGGGCCGCGACGCGCTCGAGCGCGAGTTCTTCCGCGCCGGCCTGCCCTCGGCCGAGATCACCGGCCTCGACCAGCTCGCCGCGCGCCACGACTTCAAGACCGGCGACGATCTGCTGGCCGCGATCGGCTTTGGCGATCTCGGATCCCAGGGCATCGCGGCCGAGCTGCTCGAGCGGCAGCGACCCGAGCCCGAGCCCGAGCCCGAGCCCGAGCCGACCCCGAGCGACTCCAAGCGCGCGCAAGAGGCCGCCTCGGGCGTCAGCATCGAGGGCATCGGCGACATCCTCAGCCAGCCGGCCCGCTGCTGCTCGCCCGTGCCCGGCGACGCCGTGATCGGCTGGGTGACCCGCGGCCGCGGGATCATGATCCACCGCCGCGACTGCCCCAACATCGTCCACTGCCAAGAGCCCGAGCGCCTGGTCGACATCGACTGGGGCCGCAAGGCCAAGACCCGCTATCCGGTCAAGGTCGCGCTCGAGGTCGTCGATCGGCCCGGGGTCCTGCGCGACATCGCCGAGCTGGTCGCCAACCAAGGCATCAACATGCGAACGACCCACAGCGCGCGCAGCAAGAAGCGCTCGGGCGTCGCCTCGATGACGCTCGAGCTCGAGGTCGACGCCGCCGATCAGATCGTGCGCGTGCTCGGCCGACTCGAGGGTCTACCCGCGGTGCTCTCGGTCCGACGGATCTCCGGCTGAAGCACGCGGCAAGCTCAGCCGAAACACCGCCCCGCTGCCTTCGTGCTCGCGGCACTCGAGCGTGCCCGCCATGCTCTCGGCCAAGCCCTGCGAGATCGCGAGCCCGAGCCCGGTGCCCTTGCCTGCGCCGCGGGTGGTGAAGAAGGGCTCGAACACGCGCTCGCGAACCGCTGCGGGCACGCCTGGGCCGCTGTCGCGGACCTCGATCGCCACGCGATCGTCGTCGAGTTCGAACACGGCGACCTCGACTCGCGGCGGCCGATCGGCGACCTCGCGGGCCGCGAGCGCGCCGTTGAGCACCAAGTTCAGCACGATCTGTTCGACCAAGCTGGGGTCGGCGAGGAGCTCGAGCTCGCTCGCGCCGACCAGCTCGATCGCCACGCCGGCGCAGCGGGGATCGGCCCGCGTGAGCGCGATGATCCCCGCGATCGGATCGCCGGCTCGAACCCGGATCGCCTCGACCCGCGCCGGCTTGCTGTAGTCGAGCAGCTGGCCGACGATCGTCTGGATCCGCTGGGTCTGGGCCAGCATCCGCGCGAGCAAGTCGCGATCGTCGACGCCGAGCTCGGACCCGCCGAGCAGCAGCTCGACATAGCCGACGATCGCCGCCAAGGGGTTGCCGACCTCGTGAGCGACGCCCGCGGCGATCCGACCGACCGCGGCCAGCCGCTCGCTGCGTTGCAGCTGCTCGGCCTGGCTGCGCAGCTCGGCTTGGTGGCGGCGCAGCGAGGCGGTCATGTCGTTGAAGGTCTGGGCGAGCTCGGCCAGCTCGCGCGGGCCCTCGGTCGCCGCCTCGACGTCGAGCCGCCCGCCCGCGACCTGCCCGACCGAGCGCTCGAGCGCTCGCATCGGTCGCAGCACCTGCAGCTCGAGCATGGCCCCGCCGAGCAGCAGCAAGACCAGCCCGACGCCCGCGGCGACGATCAAGGTCTCGCGCCAGTCGTGGCTGCGCGCCCAAGGGGCATGCTCGGCGATCATGCGCAGGACCACCCGCTGCTCGCCGCCCGTGCTGATCGGCTCGTCGATGACCAGCAGGTTCCAGCGATCGAGCAGCGACTCGTCGACCCACGCGCGATCGGCTTGGGGACGGGGGAGCTGAGAGAACTCGGCGTTGCGCCCGAACGCGGCGATCCGCTCGCTCTCGCCGCCGGCCGTGAAGCGATGGACCTCGAAGGACACGCTCAGCTGCGCGCCCGAGTCTGCGAGCAGGGTCTCGAGCGCGTCGCGTTCGAAATCACCCCGGCCGAACGAACGCGCAGCCAACACCGCCAGCCCGCGGGCGTGGGCCTGCAGCCGCTCGACCTCGTGTTGATCGTAGCGGCGCTGGCCGAGCCACTCGGCGGCGAAGGAGAGCGAGACCACCGCCATGACCAAGACGATCGCGAGCATGGCGATCAGCTCGACCCGGAGGCTGGAGCGTCGCCGCGCCGCGCGGGTCATCCGATCACCCGATCACGCGCAGGCGCTTCGAACGAACGCCGGTCGAGCTGCGCCCAGCCGCGCGCGCGTCGAGCTTGCCCGGGCAGCGCGAGCAGCCGACCTCGCGCGGACGCCCGACATGAGCCAGACGCAGGACCAACCAGGTCGCGGCGACGCCGACGCCTGCGAGCGCCAGCGTGTCGTGCAGCCAGAGCGGGAGATCGAGCATGATCAATTATGCTCCCGATCCCGGGCCTCGCGAGCGTCGCGGGCCTCTTCTTCTTCGCGCGGGCACGAGCCGCCCTTGATCCCGCGCGCCTTGGGGCACAGGCCGTAGAGCTCGAGCTTGTGGCGGACGATGTTGAACCCGAAGCTGCGCGCGACCTGGTCTTGCAGCTTCTCGATGTCGTCGTTGGAGAACTCGAGCACGTGATCACACTCGATGCAGATCAAGTGGTCGTGGTGATCGGTGTCACCCGCGGTCTCGTAGATCGCCTGACCCTCGCCAAAGCGACGCATCGCCGCCAGGCCACACTCGGTCAGCAGCTTGAGCGTCCGATAGACGGTCGCGTAGCCGATCCGCGGGTTCTCTTCGCGCGCGAGCGCGAGCAGCTCTTCGATCGACAGGTGACCATCGGCGGCGAAGAACTGCCGCGCAATGATGTCGCGCTGCCGCGTCGACTTGAGCGTTTTTTTGGTCAAGTACTCGTGGAACTGCCCCATGAGGGTGTCCACATCGCGCTCGTCGCGGGCGCGGTCCATTGCGCGCAGGCTATCCCGGCCCCGGGCCCGCGGCAACCATGGCTCGCCCTCGAGCCTGTGATCGAGCTTGCACGGACGCTTGCTCGCGCGCTCGTGCCCAACGGTGCGGTTGACGGGCTCCGCGGCGGTCGGTACATCGCGCGTCGTGGCGAACCCACCGGCCAAGCGCCCGCGGGCCCGACGGGGCGAGGGAGAGTCTCCCGCCAACGCCGAGGCGTTGCTGGGTCGGCTCGACCAGGTCGTCCGCGAGCTCGAGACGGGCGATCTGCCGCTCGAGCAGGCGCTCGCCCACTTCGAAGAGGGCGTCCGCTTGGTCCGCGACGGCGAGCACTTGCTCGCCTCGGTCGAGCAGCGGATCGAGATGCTCTTGGCCGACGATCGCGTCGCCGAGTTCGCGACGACCGACGCCGACGACGAGCGAGAAGGCTAGAGCGAGCAGGCTAGGAGAACCGTGATGAGCGACTCATTCGACCTCGACAACTACCTCGTCGAGCGGCGGACCGCCGTCGACACCGCCCTCGACGATCTGCTGCCGGTCCCGAGCGACCCGGCCCGCGACCCGGGTCGACTCCGCGAGGGCATGCGCTACGCGGTCCTGCTCGGCGGCAAGCGGATGCGCCCCTTGCTGACCATCGCCGCTTGCGAGGCCGCGGGCGGCGAGATCGCCCACGCGCTCCCGGGCGGCTGCGCGCTCGAGCTCATCCACGCCTACTCGCTGGTCCACGACGACCTCCCGGCGATGGACAACGACGTCGAGCGGCGCGGCAAGCCGACCGTCCATGTCGAGTTCGGCCATGGCAACGCGATCCTGATCGGCGACGCCCTGCTGACCGAGGCCTTCCGCGTGCTCGCGCGCGGCTGCGAGGGCGTGTCGCGGGCGAACATGGCCGAGTCCGTGCTCGTGCTCGGCAAGCACGCGGGCATCGACGGCATGGTCGGCGGCCAGGCGCTCGATCTCGCCGAGGGTCAGTCCATCCACTCGCTCGAGCGGCTCGAGGACGTCCACGCGCTCAAGACCGGCGCCCTCTATGCGGCCGCGGGCGCGCTCGGGGCTCTGGCGGCGCAGGCCGAGCCCGCGCAGGTCGATCGACTCGAGCGCTACGGGCTCGCGTTCGGGATCGCCTTCCAGCACGCCGACGACATCCTCGACGACGATCAGCAGGCGCTGCGCGAGCAGGCCCTGCGTCGGATCGACGAGCTGACCGACGAGTGCCGGACGATCGCGGCAGAATTCGGCCCGCGCGGCGCTGCCCTGACCGCGATCGCCGACTGGGTTCAGGCTCGCGCTCGCCGAGCGGCCGCTGGCGATCGCCGCGACTGAGCCGTGCGGGATTCCCGCTGCGTGCACGAGTCGTGACGCGCCGCGCCGAGGGCTGTTAGCATCGCCCTCGGATGTCCAAGACAACCACCGTCGTGCTGGACAGCGAAGAGCTCCCGCACGTCAAGAAGCGCGACAAGGGAGCCCGGCGGGCGTTCGTGGTCGTGCTGGCCGGCGATCGCATGGGCGAGATGTTTCCGCTCAACGACGGCCGGACCTCGATCGGTCGAGGCCTGCATGCCGACGTGCGGATCAACGACGAAGGCATCTCGCGTTCGCACGCGCAGGTCGAGCTCGACGAGGGCAACTACTACCTCAGCGACGCGGGCTCGACCAACGGGACCTTCGCCAACGGTGATCGGGTCGATCGCTATCCGCTCAAGGAAGGCGACAAGATCCAGATCGGGGCCAGCAGCGTCCTGAAGTTCACCTACCACGACGACATCGACGAGGACTTCCAGCGCAGCCTCTACGAGTCGGCCCTGCGCGACCGCCTGACCGGCGTGTTCAACCGCGGCTACTTCAACAACCGGCTCGAGAGCGACGTCGCCTTCGCCCTGCGCCACGGCAAGCCGCTCTCGCTGGTCATCTTCGACATCGACTACTTCAAGGCCGTCAACGACGACTTCGGCCACCCTGCCGGCGACGCGGTCCTGCGCGACCTCGCCGAGCGGGTCCAAGGCACGACCCGCTCCGAGGACATCTTCGCCCGCTACGGCGGCGAGGAGTTCGTGCTGATCTGTAGGGATGTCGACGCCCTGCGAGCCGCCCGTGCGGCCAACCGCATCAAGGAGCTGGTCGGCGGCACGCCCTTCAAGATCGCCGGCCGCGAGATCACCATCGGAGTCTCGCTCGGCGTCGCCGACCTCTCGATGCTGCTCGAGCCCAGCGCCCTCGCGCTGGTCGAGGCCGCCGACGCGGCGCTCTACACCGCCAAGCGCAACGGTCGGAATCGGGTCGAGATCTACGATCCCGAGAGCGAACCGACGCGGCTGGTGTAGCCATGTTGACGTCCGAGCAACTCGCGGTGCTCGCCGAACAGCTCGAGAGCCATCGAGTCGAGCGCAAGGCGTCGTTCTCGGCCAAGACTCGACCGAGCATCTTGGAGGCGATCTGCGCGTTCTCCAACGATCTGTCGGGTCAGGGCGAGACCGGCGTGATCTTGATCGGCGTCGACGACAAGACTGGCAAGCCCGCGAATCCACGGCTCAAAGTCACCGATGAGCTGCTCTTGAACCTGGCCGCGATCCGCAACGAAGGCGCGATCCTCCCCTTCCCTCGCCTCTTGGCCTACGAGGCCGAACTCGAGGGCGTTCCGATCGCGGTGATCGAGGTCGAGCCCTCTTTGAGCCCGCCGGTGCGGCTGCGCGGGTTGACCAAGATCCGTACGGGCCCCTGCAACGCGACGGCGACCCGCGATGACGAACGGATCTTGGTCGAGCGAAGGCGGAGCCTCGAGCTCGCCTTCGATCAGCGAACCGTGTTTGGCGCGACCCTCGACGACCTCGACCTGCCCTACTTCACTCAGGAATTCCTGCCCAGCGCGATCGACCCGAGCGTGCTCGCCGAGAACGGACGCAGCGTAGCCGAGCAGCTCGCGGCGCTCCACCTCGCCAACCCCGACGCGGTACCCAACGTCGCTGGGTTGCTCGTGCTCGGCCGTGATCCCACAGCCTTCATTCCGGGCGCCTACGTGCAATTCCTTCGGATCGATGGTTCCGAGATGACGGACCCGATCGTCGATCGCAAGGAGCTCGTCGGCCCTTTGCCTCGGGTGCTCCAGCAGATGGACGAGATCACCAGCGCGCACATCCATGTCGCGACGCGGGTCGTCGATGGACCCATCGAGACGCGGACCCCCGACTACCCCTTGCCGGCGATGCAACAGCTGCTGCGCAACGCGGTCATGCACCGGAATTACGAGACCAGCAACGCCCCAGTCCAGTGGTATTGGTTCGCCGATCGGATCGAGATTCACAATCCCGGCGGCCTCTTTGGCCGGGCGACACCTCAGACCTTCGGCAAGCCAGGCGGCAACGACTACCGAAACCCGACGATCGCGGCCGCGTTGCATCAACTCGGGCTCGTGCAGCGCTTTGGAATGGGGATCCCCACCGCGCGAAAGGCCTGCAAGGACAACGGGAACCCCGAGCCCGACTTCATCTTCGAGTCCGCGAGCTTCGCCGTGATCGTGAGGGCCCGAGCATGAAGACGATCGCGTTCTTCAACAACAAAGGTGGCGTCGGCAAGACCACCCTCGTCTATCACGTCGCGCACATGTTGGTCGAACAGGGCCGGCGGGTCTTGCTGCTCGATCTCGACCCCCAATCCAACCTCTCGGCGATGTGCCTGTCCGAAGATCGTCTGGAGGAATTGTGGCCCGATTCGCCCGATCATCCCGACACGATCTTCGGCAGCATTCGCCCGATCTTGCGTGGCATCGGCGACATTCGGGCTCCGCATGTCGAAGCGATCGTACCTGGCCTCGGGTTGGTACCCGGCGACCTCGCGCTCTCGTCCTTCGAAGACAAGCTCTCGGACGCCTGGCCCCGGGCGCTCGACCGCGACGAGGCGGCATTTCGAGCGCTCTCGGCCTTCTACCGGGTCACCAAGCTCGCGGCACAGAGCGTGGACGCAGAGATCGTGTTCTTCGACGTCGGCCCCAACCTCGGCGCCATCAATCGGGCCGCGCTGCTCGCCTCCGACTTCGTCATCACCCCGCTCGCGCCCGACCTCTACTCGATGCAAGGCCTGCGCAACCTCGGGCCAACCTTGATCGATTGGCGCGCGAGCTGGCGTGATCGCCTCGACCGAAACACGGCCGATGACATCGAGCTTCCGGCCGGCACGATGAACCCGCTCGGCTATGTCTTGATGCAGGCCGGAATGCGCCTGAGCCGGCCCGTCAAAGCCTATGACCGCTGGGTCCGCCGCATGCCGACCGTGTTTCATCGCGCCGTGCTGCGCGACGAGTCGACCCCAGCCACGACCGAGGCCGACCCTTGGTGCTTGGGGATCATGCGCCACTATCAGAGCCTGATGCCGCTCGCCCAAGACGCCCAAAAGCCGATGTTCCAATTGCGACCCGGCGATGGCGCCATTGGCTCGCAGATGGGCGCCGTCCAGCGTTGTCGCGCGGACTTCGACGCGCTCACGATCCGAATGCTCGCCAAGATCGACGAGCTCGACGAGATCGACGAGATCGACGAGGTCGCGGGCTGAGCCCGAGCGCTCAATCGTCGAGATCGTCGTCGTCGTCGAAGCCCTTGGCCGCGACCCCGAGCTCCTCATCTTCGACTGCAAGCTCCGACGCGAGATGGCGCTGGTCGTCGATCGACTTCACACGCGGGCTCGGGCGGCCGCTTTCCCGATTGGACGGAGTCGCGATCAATCGAGATCGCGGGCGGGGTTGGCATCGCGACGCCGGGGCGACGCGATGCCTGCGATCAACATGATCATCGCGGCGAGGCCCAACATCGATGGATCCGAGTCGGCGTCGATCGAGCAATTGGATGCCTTGTCCTCGGACGCGGCCGGCTGAGCTTGCGGGGGCGCGGCGACGGGCGGAGGTTCGGCGCTCGGTGGCGTTTGTGGAGCGAGTGCAGGCGAATCGGCTGGCGGTGGCGTGGGTGGTGGTGTCTCGGCGGGGGGAGCCATGGCCGGAGCATGGTGAGGCTCGAGCGTCCTCGATGGTCGCTCCCGGCCGCTTGGCGGCGCGTCGGCCAAAGCCGGCATCGCAAGCCCGAGCAGGAGCGTGGCGAAGGCCAACGCAGGCACCCTGGTATTCGTCTGTCGCAGCATGAGCGCGACCATGACGGACTCGGATGTCGCCGTCAACTCGAATCCCACGAGCTCGCCCTTCCGAGCTACCCACAAGTCGGCTTGCTCTTCCTCATTCCGGGTGTCGAGGAACGTGCCGCCCGCCATGCCCGGCGCGAGGGGTTCTACTGAGACCGCGCGCGAGCTTCACGGTCGAGCATGCGCGCCACCATCGTTCGGCCCAACAAATGCTGAATCAGCTTCGATTTGGACCCCTTGGCCGGGCATTCGACATCGCTCGCTTCAGCCATTTCACGCAGCGTGGCGGCGTCGAGCCAATCGAGATAATCGGCCCGAATCTGCGCGGGAATGTACATGGACATTCCGAGCGCCCATGGGGCATCGGCTTCGAGCCCCTCGTCCTCGAGTTGCAGATCGACGAGCTTCGCCATGCGCGGTGAATTGGCCAAGATGATCGCGGT
>JAMHUH010000642.1:0-2827 GCA_035904925.1 Nannocystaceae bacterium | reverse complement strand
GCTGCCCTGCTCGGGCAAGCCGACCAGCCGCGCGACCTCGGGCGTCCAGGCCAGCAGCGTCGGCTTGGCGACCGGCGTCGGCCTCACCCGTGAGAAGCAGGCATCGAGCACCTTGCGCCGGTAGTTCTTCGCTTCGGGGTCGCCCGGCAGATCGCGGACGAACGAGTTGTCGAACGAGAGCGCGTCCAAGTTCATCGGGGGGCAAGGTAGTACAGACCCGGCGATCGTACAGGGCCGATCACGAGACCGGCCGCGTGCGGACAGCAGCAAACGATGACCCTCCGTCCGCCCATCCTCACCCTGTTCGCCCTGTCCACGTTCGGGTGCGTGATCACCCCCGGCCTGCTCGAGGGCGGCGCCGACGAAGCCGGCTCGACCGACTCGGGCGCGACCGACTCGGACTCGACCGACTCCAGCTCGACCGACGCCAGCTCGACAGACTCCGGCTCGACCGACTCGACCGACACGACCGACACCGGCCTCGCGCTCGACGAGTGCCAGCAAGGCACCAACCCCGCAGGCGGCAGCGACCCGGGCGAGTTTCCGATCTCGACCTGCATGGTCTGCGACCAGGGCTGGGGCCACGACGCGCCGCAGCTGCCGATCGAGTGGACGATCGAGCTCTCGCCGCTCGGGTCGCAGACGAGCTACGCACCGCTCGCGCTCGCGCCCCGCAGCGGTGGCGACGGCGTGGTCGTGATCTCGCAGCGCGACGCCGACGTCGAGCTGCTGAACGTGTCGGCGAGCGGCGAGACGCTGGACGCGAACCTGCTCCAGACCTCGCTCGCGATCGGCGACGTCGAGGTCGGCGACGCGGTGATCTTCTTCGCCGCGCTCGATCTCGACACCACGGCCTGGTCGGTGCTCGCGGCCACGCAGACCGGTGAGGTGCTATGGGCGACGCCGATGACCAGCGCGATCCAGGACCTCGCCGCGACGCCCGAAGGTGGCGTGGTCGTGGCCCAGATTGCGGGGCCGATGGTCGGTCTCGACGCCGAGGGCTCGATCCTGTGGACAAACCCCGAGGTCATGGCGCAGCCGATTGGCGTCGGGGTGTCGGCCAAGGGCAGCATCGTGGTCGGCGGATCGGAAGCCGACCTCTTGGCCGCCTCGCTCGAGTTCTACACCAGCGATGGCACATCTCTCCTGCAAGTCGAAGTGCCGGGCTCGGCCGCCCAGCTCGTCGAGCTGATCTTCCTCGACACGCGACGGATCTTCGCGGGCGGGACCAACTTCGGCGAGGCCGACACCGAGGACTTGATCGCGCTGCTCGTCGACCTCGATCAGCCCGAGCTCGGTTGGACGCACAGCTCCAATCGCACGTCGAGCTCGTGCTACTTCGAGGGCACGCCCTACGAGCAAGCGAGCCGCGAATGGTTCATGGCCGCCGAGGCGCTGGCCGACGGCAGCGTGCTGATCGCGGCCACCGAAGAGGGGCCCCGCCAGGAGGGCAACGCGATGGGCGGGCAAGCGCGGGTGCTTCATGTCGACGCCCAAGGCAACCTGCTCGCCGCCGATCGAGGGCTCTGGTACGGCCAAGCCCGGGCGCTCGCCCGCGGCGAAGCAGGCTCGGCCTACGCCGCGTTGCTGAAGGGTGGTTACCTCGACGGCGACCAGCCCAACACCGGCTTTTATCTGCGCAAGTATCAGCCTTGAGATCCACGCTGGCCGACACACGAAAGCGCGCGAGCACGGACAGCTACTCACGATGCAACGACGACTCCCCACCATCAGCGTGCTCGCGCTCTCCACCTTCGCCTGCGTGATCGAGCCCGGCGTGCTCGAAGGCGGCGCCGACGATGACGTCGGCGAAGGCGACACGACGGCCAACCTGGACGGCTCGAGCGACGACAGCACCGGCGACGCCGACACCAGCGACTCGGGCGGGGTCGAGCTCGGCGAGTGCCTCGTCGGCACCAACCCCGAGGGCGGCGTCGAGCCCGGCGCCTTCCCGATCGCCTCGTGCGGCATGATCTGCGACCAGGGTTGGGGTCATGCCGCGCCCATGCTGCCGATCGCCTGGACGCTCGACTTCACCGAGCTCGACCCGCAAAGCGCCCCGGTTCCAGTCAACGTGCTGCCGCTGGCGAGTGGCGACGGCGTCGTGGTCGTCTCGCGCAACGAGTTCGGCACCGAGCTGCTCCGGGTCTCGGGCGAAGGCGATGTCCTCGGCGTCGGCACGCTCTCGATCTCGGCGCAGCTGTGGAACGCGGTGGGTCAGGACGGCGTGATCTACCTGGGCTACTTCGACGAGCTCGCCAACAAAGGCTTGGTCATGGCCCTCGACGAGAACGCCAACCCGCTGTGGTCCTACGCGACCGACAAGACGATCGATGTGATCGCGGCGGCCCCCGAGGGCGGTGTGGTCTTCGCCGACCTCGACACGCGGACCTTGACCCGCTTGGACGCCAACGGCTCGGAGATCTGGACCGCGCCCAGCCTCCCAGCCTCGAGCCTCGCCTTCGGCCCGAGCGGCCAGATCCTCGCGGCTGGCTACCTCGAGCTGCCCGACCAAGGCGCGCTGCGCTTGCACGCGTCGACCGGGGAGTCCCTCGACGAGCAAGCGATCGCGGTCATGAGCAACGAGCTGCTCGGCCTCGTCTTCCTCGACGACGATCGCGTGCTCGCAACCGGCACCCTCATGACCGGGCCGAGCGGCGACGCCCAAGCACGGGTCATCGACCTCGCGGGCACCGATCTCGGCTGGTCCCACCACTACAATCGCGGGCTGACCTCGTGCACCGGCGACGCCCAAGCGGGCTGGGATTGGTTCGGGAGGCCGGTGCGCCTGCCCGACGGCACGGTCGTCATCAACGGCGCTTCTCAG
>JAMHUH010000641.1:0-11860 GCA_035904925.1 Nannocystaceae bacterium | reverse complement strand
GCGCACCTCGTGCTCGATCGAGCCAGCGCCGACTTCTTGAGCGAGACCGAGACGACCTTGCACGATCGCTTCGGCATCGATCACACGACCTTGCAGATCGAGCCGCTCGAGCAAGTCGCCTGCCGCCACGCCGAAGGCTGCCAGGGCTGAGGGCTCCGGTTTCGCGCCCGAGCTGCTCGCTCGCGAAGGTTCGCGAACGCTCTCAAACGGAAGGGTGACGCCAGGCGCTGTCGATCACGCAGGTCCGCCGCCCACCCACGCCATCGACGATCTCACCGACCACGCCGTAGCGACCCGAGTCGATCAACGAGCGCGGCGCGACCAGCCGCGGATGCGGGGCGAGCTCGTGCAGATCGTCGAGCGGAGCCTCGAGCGCGGCGCCGCTGCCTTCGCAGGTCACGCAGCGGTCGAAGAGCAAGACCCAAGGCTCGTGCGGCGGATCAGCGTCGCTCGGCCGGCCCGAACCATGACAGTCGGGGCACACACAGCCAGCAATGCGACGCTCGGGAAACTTCGCCATCGAATGCCACCAGTATCCGATCGTGCGCTCGTCGGGTCCAGGAAAATCCGTGAGCCGGACCCATGTATTTCTCGTCGATATTCGGTCCAAAGATCAGGGTTGGGCGAAGACACGCGCTCGTGCGGCCTTCGGATCAGCGGCGCGCCCGACTACATTCGCCCGAGGCATGAGCACACCCCTTCGCCATCTTCGCAGCCTGCTCGACCTCTCGCCGACCGAGACGCGCCGCGTCGTCGAGCTCGCCCGCGCAGCCAAGGCGAATCCGAGCGAGCTCGGCGGCGCGCTCGCGGGCAAGTCGATCGCGTTGATCTTCGCCAAGCAGTCGACGCGCACCCGCATCTCGTTCGAGGTCGGCATCCAGCAGCTCGGCGCCCACGCGGTCGTGCTCAGCACGGGCGGTGGGACCGGCATGCAGATGGGCCGCGGCGAGACCATTCACGACACCGCCAAGGTCCTCTCGCGCTATGTCGACGCGATCGTGATCCGAACCTTCGGCCAGCACGAGGTCGACGAGCTCGCGGCCCATGGCTCGATCCCGGTGGTCAACGCCTTGACCGACCTCTACCACCCCTGCCAGGCGTTGGCCGATCTCCAGACCATCGCGGAGCGCTTCGGCAGCTGCGAGGGTCGAACGCTGACGTGGGTGGGCGCGGGCAACAACGTCGCCCACTCGCTCGCCTTGGCCGGCTCGCGGGCGGGCATGCACGTCGTGCTCTGCTGCCCGCCCTCGCTCCCACCCGACCCGCAGGTCTGGGCGCGCGCTCGGGCCGACGCGGACGCGGCCGGGACCCGACTCGAGCTGAGCACCCAGCCCGCCGAGGCGGTCGCGGGCGCCGACGTCGTCTACACCGACACCTGGATCAGCATGGGCGAGGAAGACCAAGCCGAGCGCCTGCGTACCGAGCTGCGGCCCTTCACCGTCGACGCGGCGCTGATGCAACGCGCTGGTGCCGACGCGATCTTCATGCACTGCCTGCCCGCGCATCGGGGCGAAGAGGTCAGCGACGAGGTCATGGACAGCCCGCGCTCGGTCGTCTTCGACCAAGCCGAGAATCGCCTCCACGCACAGAAGGCCTTGCTCGCGTTGCTGCTCGGCGCTCGCCCCTGGTCGGGCTGAGTCGCGCGTGAGGCCGCGATCGTGATCGCGCTGGAATGGCAGCGCGAGCGCCGTATCATCGCGGCATGGCTTCCCGCCCCGAACCCAACCGCGTCACCACTCTGCTCGCTTGCGCGGCCATGATCGCCGCGAGCTCGACGGGCTGCTTCAAGGCCGGCAGCGATGACGAAGTCGGCGACGACACTGGCACCGAGACCGGCTCGAGCGACACCACCACCGACACCAGCACGACCACGACCGACACGACCGATGGGCCGATGCCGATCCCGCCGACCATCGACGTGTTCACCGTCGCCGGCAGCGAGACGCCCGACCAAGTCACGGCCGCGAGCGCGGTCGCGATCGTCGTCGAGGCCAGCGACGCCGACGGCGAGATCACCCAGGTCGAGCTGATGCGCAACGGCGAAGTGTTCGCGACCATCCCGGCGCCCGGTCCCTACGTCGGCGAGTTCCTGATCGGCGGCGAAGCCTTCGATGGCAACTACCAGTTCACCGCCCGCGCGGTCGACGATGACGGGCTCGAGGCGATGGCCGGGCCGATCAGCCTCGCGGTCGACGTGCCCAACGGCGGCCTGGTCGAGAACTGGACCTTCGACGGCGGCGAAGACGACATCGTCTATCGGGTCTGGGTCGACGAGGAAGGCAGCGAGGTCGTCGCGTCGGGCATGAGCTACGTGATGGGCGTGTCGCAGATGCGGGTCGACCGAGTGGTTGGCGACGATTGGGTGACCGACATCGGCACCAACACCTCGCCGGCCTCGGGCGTCGTCGGTCTGCCGGGCGGCGACTACGTGGCGGTCAGCTGGAACCAGAACCAATCGGCGCGCTACCGCTTCGACCCGACCGGCTTGCAGACCGACGAAGAGCAGAGCGACTGGTCGCCGCCCAACGTCCCGACCGACGGCTTCGAAGCCCCGCTCGACCTCGCCGTCGACGACGAGGGCAACTACTACGCGACCGGCATCTTCGCGACCGGCCAAGACTACGACACCTTCATGCTGCGCAAATTCGCCGAGGACGGGTCCAATGTCTGGAACGTCTACGGCAGCAACGCGATGACCTACCCGATCCCGCCCTACACCGTTCGGCTCGACGTCGCTGGCGATACGGTCGTGATCGCCGGTCAGCTTCGCCAAGCCATGCCCGTGGTCAACCGGATGTGGATGGGCCGCTTCGGAACCAACGGCGGGCTCATGGACCAGATCGAGGTCGCGGACTTCGAAGGCACGGCTTGGGCGGTCGGCATCGGCGACCAGGGCGACATCATGCTCGGCGGCTCGCGCTTCGTCGACGGCGGCAACCAAGCCTGGCTGGCCCGCTACGACGCCAGCGCGACCCAGCTGTGGGTCAAGGACGATCCCCACCCCGGGATCGGAGCGACCGTCGCCGCCGACATCGATCCTTGGGGCGACAGCGTGATCGTCAACGTCGTCGACTGCGATGGCGGCTTCCTCGCGACCGTCGGCTGCGACCTGCAGATCCGCAAGTACGACGTCGAGGGCAGCTTGATCTGGGAGCAGATCTACGACGACGACCTCTTCCTCGGGCCCGCCTTGCTGCCGCTCTCCGGCGACCTCCACTTCGACCGCTACGGCTACGTCTACGTCGCGATCACCCATGGCAACATGGCGAACGCCGACTGGTGGATCAGCAAGTTCAACCCGTGACCCGCACGCGTGCCCAACTCGCCGCGCTCGGCCTGCTCGCCGCGCTCGTGCTGCTCGGCGGGCTCGCCTGCCAGCGCGAGCCCGAGGTCGAAGCGACGGCGAGCGACACCGACGCGTTCACGCCCCTGAGCGCCGCGCCGGGTCGCTTCGTCTCCGCCGACGGACGGATCGCCGTGCCGATCCCCGAGGGCGAGGGCTGGGAGTGCCTGCAAGACCAGCACGGCCAAGGGCCCGGGGCTGCGGTCGCGCTTCGCTGTCGTCGCGTCGATGCTGGCGAGCTGCTCTTCTTCGCGGCCAAGACCCACCGCCAGCCGCCCGAGCAAGCCGTCGACGCCAAGACCTTGCTGATGTCGCTCTATCGGGCCGACAACGAGGGCTTCTTCGCCCACGTCGAGTACCGCGCCGACGGTCCTGCCGAGCTCGGTGGCGCGCCCGGCTGGGAGGCCGAACTCGAGGCCTCGCACGAGCGCTACGGGACGATTCGCAAGCGCGAGCGCGTAGCGATCGTCGGTCATCGGATCTTCGCGATCTCGGCCGAGGGCCGGCCAGCGCTGTGGAAGCGGCATGAAGCGGAGATCAACGCCTGGTTCGCGACGGTCGAGTTCGCCCGCTGATACCATGCTCGGGCCATGCCCAGCGTCACGGTCAACGGAGTTCGCCTCCACTACGAAGAGCAAGGGCGCGGGGCCGAGACGATCGTGTTCAGCCATGGCCTGCTGTGGAGCGGGGCGATGTTCGAGCCGCAGATTCGGGCCTTGGCCGGCGAGTTTCGCTGCATCGCCTGGGACCACCGCGGCCAGGGCCGCAGCGAGAGCCCGAACGAGCGCTCGCATCAGATCGAGGCCTGCTACCACGACGCGCTGGCCTTGATCGATCACCTCGGCGCTGCGCCCTGTCACTTCGTCGGGCTCAGCATGGGTGGCTTCGTCGGCATGCGCGTGGCCGCTCGCCACCCCGAGCTGCTTCGCTCGCTCACCTTGATGGCCAGCGCGGCCGACCCCGAGCCCCGAGCCAACATCGGCAAGTATCGAACGCTCAACACGGTCGCGCGCTTGTTCGGCCTCGGCGTCGTCGCCAACAAGGTCATGCCGATCATGTTCGGGACCAGCTTCCTCGCCGACCCGGCCCGAGCCGCAGAGCGAACCCGCTGGACCGGCGAGCTGCGCGGCAACGCCAAGACCATCCACCGGGCCGTGACCGGCGTGATCGAGCGCGAGGGCTGCATCGACGAGCTCGAGAACATCCAGTGCCCGACGATGATCCTGCACGGAGACGAGGACGCCGCGATCGCCCGCGCGCGCGCGCTCGCAACCCACAAGGCCCTGCGCGGCGCCAGCTTTCGCGCGATCGAGCGAGCCGGCCACACGATGACGATCGAGAACCCGAGCGCGGTCAACCAGGCCCTGCGCGAGTTCCTCGATGAACATTGTGCGGGCGAAGCCGTGCCGACCCGCGAGATGACCTGACTCGCGAACCATTCGTAACGGTTCGCGTCCGCGCCATGACCTCGCGGTCGTGTGGTTGCCCCATCGCGGGGTGGGCCGACCCGCTCGAGCGGGCCCCTGCTTGCTGCGATGGGGCCGTGTCCCCACCCCTGCGATGGGGCCTCGCGAACCAATCGTCACCGCCCGGACTCGCTTGTGGGCGACGCCATGGTTGCACCGCGGTCCCTGACAGTACCGCGCTCGACGAACCACCGTGGGTCGGTGGAGACCGCATTGTCCAACCCCAACCACACCCCGATCGAGGTTCAGATTCGCATCGCCTCCGACGACGACGCCGCTCGGATCGCGGCCGTGCTCGAGGCGCTCGGCTACAAGGTCGTCCGCGAGCTGCAAGAAGGCGAAGGCAGCAGCCGGCTCGAATGGGCGATCGACCAGCTCACTCGCCGCTATGGCCTGACCGAGCGCGAACGCGAGGTGCTCGCTGGCGTGCTCGATGGTCGCAGCAACGTCGACATCGCCAAGGGCTTCGAGGTCAGCCGCGCGACCATCAAGTGGCACATGCACAACGTGTTCGGCAAGACCAAGACCAGCAACCGCGAGGCGCTGCTCCGGCTCGCGCTCCAGCTCGGGCCGACCAGCCGCGACGCCGATCCGCCCCGACCCGCGCCCAGCGACGAGCCGAGCGACGCCGACTGAGTCGGACTCGAGCGAGCCCCGCGATCGCGTGGGCTCGTTCGAGGTCCCCTCGGATCGCCCTTCGATCGCCTCTTCGACTCAGAGCACGAAGGGGATCAACGCCTTGCGCTCGGCCGGGTAGTCGGCGAAGCGATCGCGGTACCAGCGATGGTTGGACAGCGCCCGCGGTCCGATGTTGGACGTGGTGTAGAGCGCGAAGGCCAAGCCCGAGAGCGACCATGTCGCGATCGCCCAGCCGAACCACTCGAGGATCTCGCCGAAGTAGTTGGGGCACGAGATGTACTCGTAGAGCCAGCCACGTGGGATCGAGTAGCCCTGCTCGCCCGGCTTGCGCAGCGCGATCAACATCGCGTCGGCCTTGACGTTGATCGCCCAGCCCAGCACGAAGAGCCCGACGCCGATCCACAGGCGCGGGTCAGCGAACCACGCGCTCTCGTAGCCGGCGTAGTGCGAGATCCAGCGGGCGTTGACGTAGGCGTTGAGCAGGTTGAAGGCGACCGCCGACACGCAGACGAGCACCGGCATGCGCTTGCCCTCGGCCCGCATGCGAAAGGGGAACACGTAGGTCCGCCGGACATAGTGGAACTGCCACAGCCCGAGCAAGACCAGCGGCACGGTCTCGAAGCGATGTTGGCCCTGCATGTAGATCGCCAAGAAGGCGAACACCGCCGGCGTCTCCATGATGATCCAGCCGAGCCGCGCAGGCATGGTCGGGCCCCAGCCGCGCTCCTTGCCTTGGTGGCGGCCGTAGGGCGCGGTCACGAAGCTGACCGCGGCGAAGGTCAGCAGCGCGAGCGCGATGAGGATCAAGGTCGCGAGGCGGTGGGTCTCGGGAGCGTCGAGCATGGGCGCCGCCCAGCGTACACCAGCGGGCGCTCGACTCGGGTAGCGAAGAGCCGGCCAGCTACAGGGCCGAGGCCCGCGCGAGCACCCGCGCGCCCACGCGGCGATCGACCATGCCCTGGCCTGCGAACCAGCGATACGCGTCGCGCACGGTCTCGGCCAGCGGCCGCGGCCGATAGTCGAGCTCGCGCTTGGCCCTCTCGCTGCTGATCGAGCGATTCGACATCAGCACGTCGAGCGACTCGTGGGTCATCGTCGCCTCCTTGTCACCCAGCTTGGCGACGAGCTTGGCGATCGGGACCCCGAGCCGCGCCGTCCAGACCGGGGTCACGAGTCGCGGCGCCGGCACGCCGGTGACCGAGCTGGCGATCCCGGCCAGCTCCCAGAGCGAGTACCAGGTGTTGCCGAGAATGTAGTTCGAGCCCGTCTGCCCGCGCTCGGCCGCGGCCAGCGTGCCCGCGACCACGTCGCGGACGTCGACGAAGTCGAAGCCGCCGTCGAGCAAGGCCGGCAGCTTGCGCGCCGCGAGATCGAGCAAGAGCTGGCCGAGCCGCGAGGGCCCGTGATCGATGTGGCCCATGATCCCAGTCGGGTTGACGATCACCGCGTCGAGCCCCTGCTCGATCGCCTCGCGCACCACCTTCTCGCTCGCCGCCTTGCTGCGATCGTAAGCGCTGTGGTGGATCGAGTCGGCGACCTGCGGGCGGGTCTCGTCGAGCGGACGATCGAGCGGCCGCTGATCGTAGGCGTGGACCGAGCTGACATGGATCAGCCGCTCGACCCCCGCGTCGAGGCAAGCCCGCGCGACCTTGGCCGTCCCACCGACGTTGACTCGCTGCACGCGTCCCTCGGGATCGCCATCGAGCGAGATGACCCCCGCGAGGTGATAGACCCGCCGAGCGCCCGCGAACGCGGCCACCAACGACGCCGCCTCGGTCACGCTGCCCGCGACCTGCTCGACTCCCAAGGCTGTCAGGCTGGCGCTGCTGCGATGGACCAACGCTCGGACCGACTCGCCCCGAGCGAGCAGCTCGTGGACCAAGTTCGTGCCGAGGTGACCCGAGGCTCCGGTGACGACGACCGTCATGCGCCGCGACCATAACCGGGGATCGGGGCGGGTGGTTTGCTCGGGATCACGCGCGGGCTCGCGGGTGAGGCGCGATTGGAGCTACCAACCCGGCGGGTGGACGCCCGGGCGATCGAGATCGACGTCGCTCCCGACCTGAGGATCGTGGATGCGAAGCGAACGCTTGGACGCGAAAGTCACGAGCTTCTGGTAGACGGACGCGACCAGCTCGTCGGGGTCGCGGGCGGAGAAGGAGACGACCGCGAGATCGCCACTCTCGTCCGAGAGCTCGAGCCACTGGACGTTGCTGACTTGGGTTTCGAGCTCGTCGAGGATGTCGGCGCTTGGTCGGGCTTCACCAGGCTTGGTGCGGACGATGAGATCGTAGGACATCGCGGGATCTTACCTTGCTGGAAACTTCCCAGCGGTCGAAGCGAGCGGCGAGCGACGTGAAACGAGATCGCCTCGAAGGGTCGCCGCAGCCAGTGATAGCGTGTCCTCGTGGCGACCCCCGACGACAAAATTCGTGAACTCCTCGACGACACCCGCCGATTGGACAAGACGCTTCGGCGAGCCTTTCCAAGCTGGAACGAGGCTGAGGACGCGGACTTCTTGGCACAGAGGGGGGCCTTGCGCGAGCAGCTGCAGCATCGACTCTCGCACCAGCGCGCCCAGCCGCTCGTGCCAACCAACCAAGAGCGAGAGCAGCTCGACGAAGCTCGGCTGGCCACGACCGGCGCCCACACGATCTACGCCTTGACCGCGATGCATGGGCGAGTCAAGCCCTTCACGAGCATCTGGACCGGCCACTGCCAGTCCGTCCGCGTCACGCTGCCCGCGACGCCGGCCGAAGCGACCACGATCTGGACCCACGTCGGCGCGGTCGAGCCCTCCGATCACCTCGCGTTCTCCATCCAGCAGATCGTCGAGGGCTACACCGCGGTGTTCGGGACCACCCCGACGGTCGCGCGGGTCGACCTCATCACCGGTGCCCGCTCGCTCGGTCGCTTCTCGCCGATCTCGATCTACCTGGCGTACACGAGCGCAAGCGACACCGTGCCGATCTTCTATGTGCTCGAGAGCGGCAGCGCACAGGGCAACCCCGAGGTCCTCTACTTCGCCCCGACCATGGGCGTCTCGATCCATCAAGAAGCTGGGTTCAGCTTCACACCCTTCGCGTGCAAGACCAACTGGTACACCGGCGCGCTCACGATGGACTCGAGCGGCACGGAGCCGGCGAACATCACGATCTCGATCGCCCAGGAAAAGGACGGGCAGCGCCACTATCTGACTCTGAGCGTCGACTACAGCGTCACCGAGCCGGCTGGGATCATCTGGCCCGTCGCGCTGCAGGCCGAGGCCGTCATGCGGGTGTTTGCGATCGCCCAGGGCATGGGCTGCGAACTCGAGTTGTGGGAGCGAGCGCTCGGCGACGGTGCGCGGGTCCTCTTCGACTGGACGACCAAGCCGCCGATCAAAGGGAGCAGCGACGGCTACTCCGGCTGCAGCACGACCTGACCCAGCCTCAGGGCGCCGAGAACGCCAGCACCGCCAAGCACATCTCGTCGCGGGTCCCCTCGCCCCACGCGACGTCGATCGGCTCGACCTCAGCACGCGAATTCAAACCGATCGCCGCTCTGGTCTAGTGGCGCGCGTTCGAGCGCTTCGATCGGTCGAGCGACGCGGGCGAGACCGCAGATCAGAGTGGGTAGATGGGCACGCGTGGTTCGAGGGGGGAACAGGATATGCACGACCCGAACACGGCGCGGTCCCATCTGGCAGTCAAGGCCGCCACTGCCAGCAATGATTTCGTTTGTGCTGCGGACTGAGGCCACTAGCATCGAGCGATGCGAATGACGAAAACTCTGGTTTTCTCTGCATTCCTGCTCTCCACCGCGTGCGGCAGCGATGACGAGTCTGGGACGGATACTGTCGCCGACACCACCAACGGCGATGCGACGGCGACCAGCGGTGCGACGGCGACCGGCGATACGACGACGACCGGCGATACGACGACTACCGGCGATACGACGACGACCGGCGATACGACGGCGACTGGCGATGCGACCGACATTGGTGACACCACCGACATTAATGGCACCACTGACAACTGTGACACCACCGAGACCGGGGGCGAGGTCTGCATGGTCGAGGGTGGGCCTGTGGGCGGCAGTGGTAATGCGTGCAAGGACGCTGGCGGCGTGTGTCTATACTTCGAGGCCGATTGTGCGGCTCAGGGGGGCACTCGCGCCGAGGCAGGCGACGCCAACTGCGTCGGCTACTGCTGCATCCCTCCGCCTCCGAGCGCGATCGATGGCGTGTGTGCGCACGCGGGTGGCTTGTGTACTGGCATAAGCGCCTGCGCGGCCGTCGATGGAACGCGCGGTCCGTCGAGCGAGTGCGCGTGCGAGGGCGAGGCCACAATCTGCTGCGTGCCGGAGTGGCAGTGCGGCGCGACGACGCTCACATGCTGCATGGGCCATACCTTGTTCCACCCAACCTGCTCCTGCGACATTTACGACTGCTCCAACGTGCCCGGCACGGTACTCCTGGAACCGTGGGAGTGCTGATCAGCCATCGCCTCGTATTTTCCGTCCAAGACACCGAATACTCGAGGACGCCTGGGTCTCCCGATTCGACGACTCGCAGCCAGCCGCCGGAGCCGAGTTCACGATCCGGCTGCTGCGTGCGTGACTGAATGGCGCGAGCTCGCTAGTCGAAGCCGCCGACCCAGAGGTAGTTCTCGGGCCCGTCGACCACCTCGCCCGCCAACACGACCCCGTTGGGCCCCTCGGCGAAGCCGTAGGCGAAGGTCGAGGCCGGGATGATGTGGGTGTTCTTCCAGGTGTGGTGGGCGATGCAGGTGCCGACGCCGTCGAGCCGGATGTTGGCGATCCAAGCCTCGGACCAGTCGATCGCCTGGCCGACCTCTTCATTGGTCAGGCGACCGCCGATCGTCACGCTGCCGTCGTCGGCGAGGTCGAGGCCGCTGACGATCCAGCCGCTGGTCGGCGGGAATTCGAAGTCCTCGCGGGTCAGCTCCCACTCGATCGAGCCGTCACCGGCCGCCCGGTAGAACCAAAAGGGCGATGGATCGGCGCCTTGATGGACGACGAAGTAGACCTCGCCATCGGCACCGCCAGCGACGCCGACGACGTCGTGAAGGTGGGTGCTGCCATCTTCGCGCGGGGCCAGCCGCCATTGGTTCGAGCCACCGCCCGCGCCGAACTCGAGCAGCACGCCCTCTTTGGTCATCGCGTCGACGCCCTCTTCGCCGCCGACATAGATCGAGCCGTCGCCCGCGACCCCGACTGGGCCCGCGCGATCGATCGAGTAGCCGTTGGCGTCGGGCGAGCCCGAGTAGGTCGTGGCCCAGACCAGCGAGCCGTCGGCGCTGGCCAGCTTGCGCAGGCCGATGTCCGAGTCCTTGTCGCCGGTTCGGATCGTCGCCGAGACCACGATGCTGCCGTCGGGCGCGAGGTCGATGTCGGCGGGGATGTTGTCGCCCGCGAACTCGCTCGGCTCGACCACCGTCCAGAGGATCGCGCCGTCGCCGACGCTGCGCTTCTCGACCCAGAGATCCTTGTTGGTGTTGGCCAGGCTTCCGACCAAGACCAGATCGCCGCCCGCGTCGAAGGTCACCGCCTGGGCGTAGTCCTTGCCCTGGCCGCTGCTGATGACCTCGTCCCAGATCGGCTCGCCGCTCGGGCTGAACACGCCGACCCAAGCGTCGTCGTCCATGTTCTCGAGCTTGCCGACGACCGCGAAGTTGCCGTCGTCCGCGACCGCGACCCCATAGCCGGCGTGGGTCTGGCCGTTGGTCTTCTGCTGCACGGCGTCCCAGCTGCTCTCGCAGGCGATGTTCGGGTCCTCGCCAGTCTCGCTGGTCGAGTCGCCGCTGTCGCTGGTGCTGCCGCTCGACTCGCTCGAGCTCGTGCTCGAGTCGCCCGAGCTGGTCTCGCCGGTGGTGTCGCTGCCGAGCTCGTCGCCCTTGCCGTCGTCGCCACCACAGGCGGGGGCAGAGCCCACGCCAAGGAGCAGCAAGAGCAAGGTCGAGGTCGCGCTTGTCTTGGTCGTCATGTCGATCATGCGAAGGTTCAATCGTCGAAGCGGCGGGTGATCGCGTGGCGGGGCACGGTGGTCTCGACGTCCTTCGAGATCCGCACGACGTCGCCGACCAGGCCGAGGTCGGAGTCCGGCACCACGGCCATGAAGTACTGGGTCTTGCCGTCGTCGAGCGTCCAGCTGGCGGCCGGACGGCGATCGATGAGCACGCCCTCGTCGTCGTAAAAGTCGATGGTCTCGGCGGTGCTCAGCATCTCGTCGGGCAGCTCGCCGGGCGAGGTCCACCAGGCTTGCTCGCCCGAGGGGTGGACCCAGCCGTGCAGGATCTCGACCATCGGATCGTCGCCGCTCTGATCGGCGTAGTCCCACGAGGTCAGCTGGCGGACCTGCTCGTGGACCCAGTCCCAGGTCCAGTCGGACACCCAGACCGGATCGCAGTAG
>JAMHUH010000640.1:0-4711 GCA_035904925.1 Nannocystaceae bacterium | reverse complement strand
ACCAGATAGCCCTGGTAGCCGGCGAAGAGCTTGTCGACGGCGGCGCTATCGTGCCGGGCCGAGTAGCCGTAGAGCACGTGTCGAGCGGGCACGACGACGACCCAGAAGTGGCCGCGACGACATTGGTCCTTCGCCTGCACGAGCACGCCGGTCGCGTCGGTGCACAGATAGGGCGCCGCCTTGGCGTCACGCCACATGGCCGCGACCAGCGGCTCGACGAGATCGGCGAGCTCTTGGTGCCAGCTGCACAGCGTCGAGCGGGCCAGGTGCACGCCTTCGCGCTCGTAGATCTTCTCGAGTCGATGCAGCGGCAGGTGATCTTGGAATCGCTTCACCGCCGTGTCGGCAAGCAGCCCCGGACCCGCGAGCCCACGCTCGATGGGCAGGTCGACCGGATCGGCCACGTGAAATTTCGTCGCGGCATTGCGCTCCCGATCTTTGCGCAAAAACTTGGGCCGGTGGATGTGCAAGGCCACCAGCGAGGCCCGCCGACGCTCGAGGACCACGCTGACCTCGCCGGGCAATTGCTCGAAGGCGTCGAGACCCTCGCGCTGGACTTCTTCGGGGATCAGGTCGATGTCGATCCTCGGCAGGTTCTCGGGCAGCGGCCCGCGCCCCTTCGGCTTGCGCCGCGTATGCCCGCGGACCTGCTCGGTCGAGGCTTCGCTCGTGGCGTCGGGGGTCGTCGCGCTCGTCTCGTTCGAGTCCGCAGCCGCCGAGTTCTCTGCGCTCGCCTCGAGCAGCGAGCCCAGCAATTGAAGCGTCAGCTGGGAGTCCGAGGCCGGCAGACGCTCGGCCTTTTGCCCGAGCAGACCCCGCTCGAGCCTCTTGCAGCGCTCGAGCATGTCCAAGTAGAGCCGTCGATAGTGCTCGCGCTCGGTCGTCGCCTTCGCGTAGTTGGCCTCGAGTTGGTTGAGGCGTTCGACGAGTGCGGCGAGCTCGGTCACCGAGTTTCTAAATAGCGATTTTCGATCGCAGGTCAAGCACTTCGTGCTTGGCGTCGTCGTTCGAGCGCGACGCCAGCGAGCAGCTCGCCGAGCTGCGCCGCGTCGATGCGGATCGACGCGTCCGCCGAAACGGGCGGCTCAAAGATCGCGCGATGGAGACGCTTGTAGAGCAGGCAGTAGCCGTTGCGGTCCCACCACAGGATCTTCAAACGATTGGCCCGCTTGTTCACGAAGCAGAAGAGCGCGCCGCCTCGCGGGTCCTCACCGAGCACCTGCTGCGCGACCAAGGCCAGCGCGTCGAAGCTGCGCCGCATGTCCTGAGGCTTCGTGCACACGAAGATCCTGACCGACGTGGGGATCATCGCCGCGCCTCCAGGACCTCGAGCACGCGCACGAGCGTGGTCGCATCGAAGTTGGACGGCACGTGAATGTGGAACTCGCCGACTTGGACTTGGAGGTCGAGCGGCTGCGGCATGTTGGGCTCGACTGGTGCCAGCTCGACGAAGTCGGCGCGGATCGTGACCGGCGGATCGGCGCGACGCTTGGCGTACGACGCGAGCGTGTGATGGTTGAGGCCGGCCCGTGCGGCATAATCACGACAGGAGAGGCCGCTGGCACGCCACTTCGTGACGTGCTCGCACCACTGGAGCTTGGTCAACCGCGGGGACATTCCGAGGTCTTGTCTATGGGATGAGGGATCCGATGTCACGACGCGGTTCGCTGAACGGATACGAATGACCCGTGCCGGTGTCCAATTTCAACTGGGGCAGGACAGGGGACGCCGCTTCCAGGATGTGCCGCCAGTGTGCTGTGACCCCGCACCGACTCGCTCCGCGAGCCGGTACGGGACGGGACGAGCCGGACTGAAGATCCCGAGTGATTCCAAGCGCATGCGGGCCAAGGGCGCGTCATCATTGAGGTTTCCCGCATGCGCCTGGTCGGGTTCGACTCCCGGCGCCTCCATGACCCAAGTCCCCGGGATCACTGGGGTTCTTTTCTCAGCTTCGCCTCGTCTCCAGAATGTCTCCAAAACGGAGGCTCTGGTCGACGGGGCGAAGCTCTTCGTGCTCGTCACCGCTGAATCGCGGTCGTCAAGGCGGCGACACGAAGTCGAGCAAGCCGCCCACCAGCGCGGCGCGCTCGTCCTCGACATCGATCAGCTCGAGCGGGAAGCCGACCAAGACCGCACGTCCGGCGATCCCCACGGCCGCGCCCAGGCCATTGTCGTAGACCAAGACGAGCTCGCCCGCGCCATCGCTGGTGAGCGCGTCGGGGTAGTCCTCGTCGTAGGGCGCAAGCGGTCCGGCGAAGCCGAGGTTGCCGAGGTTCATCAACGCGCCGGTGCCGAGGACCGTGTGGCTGTTGGCGTCGTCGGCCGCGAAGGCGGCTCCGAAGACGTCCGAGAGCAGCGCCGCACCAGCGTTGCTGCCGTCGAGTTCGAAGGCGACCTCGCTGCCACTCAGCACGAGGGTGCCACCGGCGGCCAGGTAGTCGCTGACCAGCTGCAGCTCGAGCGGGTCGAGCGAGTGATCGGCGGTCGACTCGTCGCCCAGCAGCCAGATCGTGCGCGTCCAGGGCGTGAGGCTGAAGCCGTCTTCGGTCAGCGCTTCGTTGGAGACGCTCGCGACGGGGCCAGCGGCCTCGCCGACGAGGGCGGAGAAGTCATGCGTGAGGCCGCCGAAGGAGCCGTCGATCGTGCGGTCGAAACCATCCACGATCAGGGTCTTTGGTTGTTCGCTGAGCCGGTAGACGTCGGAGCCCAAGACCTGGTCGTCGGCGAGATCGGCGAGCCGGGGCACGATGCGGACGCGCGCGGACCCGACGAAGGGAAAGCTCGCCTGCTCTTCGTTGGCCGCCACTTCGGCCGCGACCGTCCAGTTGCCATCGAGCCCATCGACCATGGTGAGCACGGCGAAGCCGGTCAGCTCGGCGTCGTGAGGCGAGAACCAGCGGACCTCGGCCACGCCCGCTTCGACCCACGCCTCGCGCAGCTCGACCCGGGGCCCGCGACGATGGTGGTGGAGGGCGAAGCGGAGCTGCTCCCCGAAGGCACCGTCGATGCGCGTCGAGCCCGTGTGGCTGGTGTCGGCGGCGTAGATGATCACGGGCTCGTCACGCAGGGCCCGCTGCGTCGGCTCGGTCGCGACCGCCACGCCGGCTTGTTCCAAGCTGGCGATCACCTGTTGATTGTTGGCGACCGTGCCGCCGTAGGGCGTGTAGTTCGAGCGCAGCACACCGCCCGCCTCGACGTAGTCGACGAAGCTCGACACGAACCCGTAGATGGAGTCGTAGAGGTGGACGTGCGTGACCGGAAGCGGGTTGGTGTCGGGGTCGAGGTTGGTCGCGACCGCGACGTAGCCACCCGAGTGGGAAGTGAGGACGAGATCGCCGAGCTGCGGGCTGAGGATGCTGCCCTCGCGGTAGAGCACCACCATCACCTGCTGCACGAGCGCTGCGAGGCCGCCGGGATCCATGAGCTTGCCGAAGTTGCCGCTGGCGGTTTGAACGGGCCCTTGGGGCACGATCAGGACGCCGTTCACACCGCTGGCGCACATGTGTTGTTCGTAGTGGTGGCCCGCGAGGGTCGCGTCGAGATCGGTGTTGTGGCCGTGAAAGTGGACGACGAGATCTTGGACGCCCACGTCCCTCGAGCCGTCGGGGACGAAGATGCGCACGCGATCGTCGGTGAAGCCGGCGCTCGGATGGGGAAAGGGGGCGGTCGGGAGCTCGAGGGTGAGACCTCGGCCGCAAGGTTGGCCGCCGGGCAGCTCCACGTTCTCCCACTCCGCTACTGCTAGATCGGGATCACCAGCCACGCCAAACACCGCGGCGCTCAGGCTCTCGTCCCCGACCACGACCGAGAGCGTCGCGCTGGCGATGGTCTCTTCGTCGGCGCCCGCGAAGGCGAGCACGAGCGTCTGCTCGGCGCCCGCTTCGACTCGGGTCGGCGCCTCGACCAGCGAGAGCCTCGCGTCGCCCTCGAGCGACCACGAAAGATCGGTGCCATTCGGGCCCTCCGCGACTTGGTCACCGAGGTTCACGATCTGAAATTCGCCCATGCTCGGGCCGGCGCTCGTGGACACGTAGGGGATAGCGAGGGTCCGCGGGAGCACGAGCTCGGCGGGGCTCGGCATCTCGCTGGTGCCCTCGGTCGCATCGGTCGCATCGGTTCCATCGGTGCCCGTCGGGTCGCTGGTGCTGGCATCGCTCTCGCCCGAGGTGTCGGAGCCGACGCCCACGTCGTCTTCAGCATGGGCAGGGTCCTCGTGGCATGCAGCCGAGACGAGGCAGAGCGCGGTACACAGGGTCCACGTCCATTCCCGCATGCCGACAGCATAGGCGAGCGATGCGATCCACGACAGCCAGCCAAGCGCGAGGCGCTGGTAGAGTCGAACCATGCACGTCACGCTGGTCCTCTTCCCGCAGCTCACCCCGCTCGACGCGGTCGGCCCCTACGAGGCGCTGATTCGAATGCCACAGAGCGTGGTCGAGCTCGCGGCGATGCAGCCGGGGCCGATGACGACGAGCCGTGGCCCCTTGTTGCTGAACGCGGATCGATCGCTGGCTTCGATCGCGAGCACCGATGTGCTGCTGGTGCCGGGTGGCCCGGGTACGCGGGCGCTCGAGCGCGACGAGGCGTTGTTGGCCGAGCTGCGCCGACTCGCGGCGGGTGCTCGCGTGGTCGCGTCGGTGTGCACGGGCGCGCTCTTGCTCGGCGCGGCGGGCTTGCTTCGAGGTCGGCGGGCGACCACGCATTGGGCCTT
>JAMHUH010000639.1:0-3642 GCA_035904925.1 Nannocystaceae bacterium | reverse complement strand
CGGACGCTTCGATCCCGACGTGCTCTTCGAGATCGAGACCAACTCGCGCCTCGCCGCCTACTACATCGACGAGCTGCTGACCAAGTTCCACGGCCAGGCGATGTTCGCCTACGCCAGCTACAACGGCGGGCCCAGCAACGTCGCGCGCTGGCTGGCCGGCAAGAGCCAGGGGCCGACGGGCATCGGGCTCGACGAATTCGTCGAAGAGATTCCCTTCTCCGAGACCGCGAATTATGCCCGACGGGTCATGGAGGTCCACGCGACCTACGACCTGATGTATCAAGGCCAGCTGCCCGCGTGGCCGAACACGGTCGATCCGGTGTTCGAAGACAACATCTCGTTCTGACCTCGGCTCGGAGCCGCGGGCGCTTCAGCCCGGGCGGGCTGCTGCGCCCGCGCGGCCCTCGGTCAGCCGCTCGGCCAGCCACAGGCGCGCCTCCTCGGTCGACTCGAAGCTGGCGATCGGCATCGGCAAGGCGCCGAGCTGAACGACGCCCTTGAGCAGCCCGCGGATCAAGGGCGACGCGCTCACGCACGCGATGCCACGATGCCAGCGGCCGAGCAGGCTGGTTCGCTCGCGCAAGAACACGGCACACTCGCGCAGATCGATGAAGTCCGGGACCTTGACCTCGCGGACCTCGAGCAAGACGGCGAATTCACGCTCGCGGGCGAGCAAGTCGTCGGTGTCGGTGTAGAGGGCTTGCCAATCGGCGGACGACATTTCGCCACTGGCCGCCATGATCACGATCGGGGGATTTCGCGTGTCGGACAGGTAGGGCATGCGTCGAAGCTAATCCGCCGCGATCGCGCGGTGGGGCCGCTGAATTCGGCGCCGCGCAGAATCGATCGTGCGGCCCGGCCGAGCATGAAGTCGGGGGAATTGCAGCAATCCGCCGGCGTGGGCAATTGCCGCAATTCCCTCGTGATCACGAAGATCGCTGGAGTCGGCCGGGGCGCAGCGATCAGTCGAGGATCGCGCCGCAGCGCAGGCAGGTTCGATGGCCGATCCGGGTCACGGTCACGCCCTCGTGGGTGCACCAGCTCGGTCGCGCGAACTCGTTGGGCCGCATGCGAGCCAAGGGGTTCGCCCGCTCGTCGAGCGCCAGCAGATCGCTGAGCTCGTCGATGATCGCGTGCACGGGCGGAGCCATCGGCAGAGCTTGACCGCGGACTTGCTCGCGCCTGACGGGGCTCGCCCGGCGTTGGGTCACGAGCGCGGGCGGCTTGAGTTGACGATGCATGCTGGGGTCTCTGGTGGGCTGCACGAAGATCGCGGTGGGCTGCTCGGCGAGGGGCGCACGTGGGCGTGGGGGCAAGGAGCAGGGGATCGCGGGCGGGGAGGATTGAACGCGGGTGGTCATGATGCAGATTCCTCGGGTCTCGGCCTAGCTGGCCGCTCAGTGGGTGGCTCGGCTAGCCGGCGGGTCGGTCGGCCGCGCCGCGTCGTTTTGCATGAGCCCGAGGGCCCACAGCACACGGCGACGACGAGCGTGGAGGTGCTGGTGAGTTCGAAGGTGGCGAGGCGCGTCGGTTGGGCGATCGGCCTGACCGGGGGTCGGGGTGCTTGCTTGGTTTTCCATGGTCAAAAGGGTCGAAGTCGGTCGAATCGGTCGAGCTCGAGCGCAGGAGTCAGCCGGCTGGCCGAGTCATACCGCTCGAGGCGTAGCATTGGGCGTGAGGGCATCGAGGCGCTCGCCGACGCGGAGGTCAGCGAGCGAGTCGAGGATCGGGGCCGTCGATCGGGGTCAGTCGAGAACGCTCGAACACACGATCGCCCCGAGGGGCCCGCAAAGATGTCGTGTGGAGCGCTGCATCGATGACCTCGAAAGGACTACGAATGACGCGCGGCATTTATCAAGCCGCGATCATTCGGTCAACCAGCACGGATGTGCTCTTTGCAGGGTAGGCCTTCACCTACCATGAGATGCCAGGAGCCAATTAGGTTGAGAGTCCGACCGGGCACGCGACGCCGGTTCCACCGAGGCCGCAGTAGCCATCGGGGTTCTTGGCCAGATACTGCTGGTGGTAATCCTCGGCGTAGTAGAAGGGCCCCGCGTCGGCGATCTCGGTCGTGATCGTGGCGTGGCCGGCCGAGCTCAGCGCCCTCTGATAGGCGTCGCGCGAGGCCTCCGCGGCGGCCCGCTGCGTGGCCGAGTGGGTGTAGATCGCCGAGCGGTACTGGGTGCCGACGTCGTTGCCCTGGCGCATGCCCTGGGTCGGATCGTGGCTCTCCCAGAACACGCGAAGCAGCGCCGCGAGCTCGAGCTGGGTCGGATCGAAGACCACGCGCACGACCTCGGTGTGCCCGGTCGCGCCCGAGCAGACCTCGCGGTAGGTCGGGTTCGGCGTGTAGCCGCCCTGGTAGCCGACCGCGGTCGACCACACGCCAGGCAGCTTCCAGAATTTCCGCTCGGCGCCCCAAAAACAGCCGAGCGCGACGTCGATCAGCTCGAGCCCCGCGGGGAAGGGCGGCGAGATCCGGTGGCCGTTGACGAAGTGCAGCTCGGGCACCTCGGGGATCGGCTCGCTGCGGCCCGGCAAGGCCTTGCCGGGATCGACCATCTTCAGCTTGCGGGGATCGACGAACCCGAACACGCCGACACGATGACCCGGAAGCACGCGTGGATCAACCAGCCGTACCTGGTTTGGATGGAGGAGCCCAGACTTGGGCGGTGGTTCACGCGGAGCGCCCTCAGAAGCGATACATCAGCAAGAGCCGAAGGTCGGCGCGGCGGTCGGTGCCCTCGGGGATCTGCGAGCTCGGAGCCCGCTCGACGTAGCGGTCGCGCCAGACCAGGCTCATCACGACCACGTCGCGCCACAGGTAAGCATGCGCGGTGATTCGATATTGGAGCTCGGTCAGCTGGCGGCGAAGGTCGGCGCCGAGCTCGTCGGGCGGACTCTCGAAGTCGCTGGCAAGGTACTGGCCGAAGTCCGCGGCCAGCAGCAAGCGCCGCTTGATCGCGAGCACGCCGGCTTGGACGTTGAACGCGACCTGCCAGTTCTTGAAGTTGAGCTCGCGCTTGCCGTAGACCTCGCCGAGCAGGATCAAGCGACGCCAGCGGAACACGCTCTGGAGGTTGACGGCCGGGTAACGCTCTTGCGCGCGCTGGTCGTACTTGGCCCCGAGCGTGAGCGTGAAGGTGGTCGGCACCGGCACGTAGAGCATCGGCGAGTCGAAGCGGCTGTTGTAGTAGCCGACCAAGTTCATGTGGATCTGGCCGCCGACCGACCAGGTGTAGTTGCGGTCGCCGTCGGGGAAGAAGGTGCCGCCGACGTTGCCGGCGAAGCGGCCGCTGCCACCCGCGAGGAAGGTTCGGTACAAGAACTTGCCGTTCTTGCTCAGCGGGCCGCCGAACTCGAGCGCGGCCCCGTTGCCCTGCTCGAACGCGTTGTAGACGTAGAAGGCCGGGTCGACCAGCATCCGCTTGTGGATCGAGCGGACCAGCTCGGTCGAGAGCCCGCCGCCGCCCGAGTTGATGTTGAAGTAGTGACCGTTGCGGATCGGCACTTGGAAGAGCGCGAAGACCAGGCGCGGGGTCTTCTCGGCCCGCATCGAGAGCAGGAAGAAGCTGTTCTGGATGAAGGGCAGCTGGCCGAGCACGCGCAGCTGCAGGGCTTCGAACTCGGTGTTGAAGGGGC
>JAMHUH010000638.1:0-27427 GCA_035904925.1 Nannocystaceae bacterium | reverse complement strand
ACCCCTTCAACTTCCAGAACAACTACCAGCTGCCGGGTGACGGCGGCGACGGGTTCGGGACCAGCGGCAACCTGAGCGGCCCGGTCGTCCAACAGATCGGCAGCGGCATCACTCAAAAGGCGCCGGGCACCTCGCCCTGCGATCCCAACACGGGTGGCGCAGGCGTGGCCGCCGGGCCGACGGCCGTGCAGATCGGCTGGTCGGAGCTGCAAGGGTTCTCGCCGCTCGAGATCGACCTGTGATGCGATCGCTTCGCTTGCCCATTGCGGGCCGAGTCGCGCTGCTCGGCCTGCTCGCAACCTCCACGCTCGCGTGTGGTGAGCCAAGGGTGGCGCCCCGCGGAGCGCCAGCTGGGATTGCGCCGAGCGCCGACTCGGCCAAGGGCTCGAGCAAGCCCAACTCGGGCGAAGCGAACACGTCGAAGGGCGAAGAGCCCGACGACGAGCGCGAGCCCGACGAGGGCGAGCCCAACGACGACTCGTCGAAGGATCGCCCGCCCCCGCCGAACGAGCACTACGTCGTCATCGATCCCGAGGCCGCTCCCGAGGCCGCCCCCAACTCTCCCCCGCCCTCCGCCGGGACGAGCGGCGGGACCATCCCCGTGGACCGTTCGGCAGAGCTGCCGCCCGAGGCCATCGCCGGGCCCATGCCCGGCCCTCCGCCTCCGCCCACGCCCGACTTCGAATGATCAGGGTCGGCAGCCGAGCGGCGCAGTCTGATAGGCTGAACCCTGCACATGCCTAGCGAGCAGGAACTGCCCGAGCCCATCCGCAGGTTGTTGCGCGCCCTTGGCCACGAGCACGAAACCCCACGAACGCGGCGGATCTTCACCAACCGCGATCTCGACTTCGACCGCGTCCCGGTCATCGGCTTCGACATGGACTACACCCTGGCGCGCTACCGCCAGGACCGGCTCGAGGCGCTCTCGCTCGAGGCCACCGTCGACAAGCTGATCGCGATCGGTTGGCCCGAGGTCCTGCGCGAGGTCCAGCCCGAGCCCGAGTTCGCCACCCGCGGGCTCCTGGTCGACAAGCAGCGCGGCAACCTGGTCAAGATGGATCGCCACGGCTACGTCGGCCGCGTCTATCACGGCCGCAACCAGCTCGATCGGCCGCAGCGAAAGTCGATCTACCACACCCAGCGCGTCGGCCAGGAGCGGACCCGCTTCGCCTACGTCGACACGCTCTTCTCGCTGCCCGAGGTCACGCTCTACGCCGCGGTCGTCGACTTGATCGACAACCAGCCCGAGCTCTGGGGCCCTGGCGGCCCGCCCGACTACGCGAACGCGTGGAACAGCGTGCGCGCGGCGATCGACGAGTCGCACCAAGACGACAGCATCAAGTCGCGGATCAAGGCCGACGTCGGCGCCTACTTCGACAAGGACCCCGAGCTCGCGCCGACCCTGCACAAGCTGCGCTCCTCGGGCAAGAAGCTGTTCCTACTGACCAACAGCTTGATGGACTACACCGAGGCGGTCATGAGCTACTTGCTCGACAACGAGCTCGACGCTTACGACGACTGGACCAGCTACTTCGACTGGATGATCGTCGGCAGCTGCAAGCCCGCGTTCTTCACCGCGGGCGAGCCCTTCATCGAGCAGCGGCGCAAGCCCAACAACGGCAACGGCAACGGCAACGGCAACGGCGGCAACGGCAACATCGGCAAGCCGGTCACCGAGCCGCTCAAGGGCCGGATCTACGCGGGCGGCAACCAGATGGGCCTGCAGCGCGCGCTCGGGGTTCGACCCGACGAGATCCTCTACGTCGGCGATCACATCTACGGTGACATCGTCCGCAGCAAGAAGACCTCGGGCTGGCGGACCGTGCTGATCGTCGAAGAGCTCGAGCGCGAGCTCCGAGTCCGCGCCGATCATCACGTCGCGCTGCAGGAGATCCGCCAGCTCTCCGAGCTCTGGGAGCTGCTGACCGAGGAGGTCTCCGACCAACGCTACATGCAGCGCGGGATCAAGCTGCTCGACGTCGAGGCGATCCTGGCCGACTACCACGCCCGCGGCGAGCCGCTCTCGCTCGCCCAGGCCGAGGCGCTGCTCGACCGGATCCGCGCGCAGACCAAGGAGCGCCTCGATCGCCTCCGCACCCACGAAGAGGAGATCGCCACGGCCTTGCGCAAGCGCTCGACCCAGGTCGATCGCGCGTTCAACCGCTACTGGGGCTCGGTCTTCGCCGAGCGCTACGACTCGAGCTTCTTCGGCTCCCAGCTCGAGAACTACGCCTGCATGTACACGAGCCGGGTCAGCAATTTCCTCTTCGTCAGCCCCAACCGCTACTTCCACGCCCCGCACGGCTCGATGCCGCACTGGTTTCTACCTTAGGGATCGAGGCTCGCTCGAGCGCACAGCGCTCGAGCGAAGCCTCAAAGCACGACCTTGAGCAGCAAGAACGCGCCGACCAGCAGGACCGTGAACGCCAGCGTGACCAGGTTGAAGTAGCGATCGATGAAGCCCCTCGCCGCGTCGCCGTAGCGGCGAATCACCCAGGCGACCAAGAAGAAGCGGGCGCTGCGACCGACGATGCTGGCGCCGACGAACCCGAAGAAGTTGATCTGCGCGACGCCACCCGCGACCGTGAAGATCTTGTAGGGGATCGGCGTGAACCCGGCCGCGAACACGAAGGGGATCCCGTAGCGGTCGTAGATGTCGGTGACGTGGGCGAACTTCTCGGTCGAGAAGACATGGGGGATCAGCAGTGGTTCGACGCTGCTCCACAACGCGAAGCCGAGCAGGTAGCCGAACATCCCGCCCAGGACCGAGCCGAGCGAGCACCACAGCGCGAAGCGGTAGGCCTTGGTCGGGACCGCGAGCGCCAACGCGATCAACAGCACGTCGGGCGGGATCGGGAAGAAGCTCGACTCGGCGAAGGCGATCACGAACAGGGCCGGCACGCCGTAGGGCGTCTCGGCCCAGCCCAGCACCCAATCGTAGAGCCGACGGACGACGTTGGGCTTGGTCTCGATTTTGGCTTCGCCCTCGTGACTCACGACGCGGGACGGTAGCTCAGGCGCGCCCCGAGAGCGACCCAGGGGCTTCGCTCGGTCGGGGGCCTCGGTCGGGGTGCTCGGTCGGGGGCTCGGTCGGGGGCTCGGTCGGGTGCTCGGTCGGGTGCTCAGTCGGGTGCGACGATCACGAGGTCGACGGCGCTGCCCTTGGCGACCTTGGTGCCCGCCGCGGGGTCCTGCGTGATCACCCGGCGCCCGCCCATCTCTTCGTGCTCGCGCTCGCGGACCGTACCCACGATCAGCCCAGCCTCCGTGAGCTTGGCCCGGGCGCTGGTGATCGACAGTCGCGTCACCTTCGGCACCTCGACCATGCCCTCGACGCTGGGGCTGGCGCCGCTGCCCTCGCCCTCGCCGAGCTCGGGCTCGGGCTCGCCCGAGATCGTCAGGTTGACCAAGGAGCCCTTCTCGGACTTGCTCCCGGCGTTGGGGTCTTGGCTGAGCACCTCGCCGAGCGGCTCCGACGACGCCTGCTTGGCCGGGGTCGCGACCTCGAAGCCGGCCTCGACCAGCGCCTGGGTCGCGTCGGTCACGGACTTGCCGATCACGCTGGGCACCGTGACCAGCTCGGGCGCCGCAGCCACGACCACGCGCAGCTCCTTGGTCTGGAGCGTCGCGCCGCCATCGGGGATCTGCGAGACGATCGTGCCGGCCTCGACCGTGCTGTCGACTCGCTGCCCGTCCTCGATGATCACGAAGCCCTGCGCACGCCAACGCTCACGAGCCTCGCGCAGATCGAGGCCGACCACGTTGGGAGCGGTCAGCTCGCTCGACTTGGGCTCGCTCGTCGGCGGGGCCTTGGTGTTGATCGCCGGCTCCGCTTGCTGCCGAGGACCCGGCGGCTGCTGGAGCTTCATCATCACGGGGCCGAGTGCGAAGAGCACGGCCACCGAGGTGACGAGCGCGATCAAGAAGGTCTTGAGGTACTCCTGCACGGGGTCGCGTCAGGGTATCGCGGCGTCGACGAGTCGGGGGAGAATTGTCGTCACGATCCACCCCGACTCGCCCACGCTCGCGGATCGAGCTCAGCTCGCCGATCGCATCGCCTCGTCGCCGCTCAACACGAGCCCCTCGCCATCCGGCCGGACCTTCACCCGCACCGTCTCGCCGTGCCCGAACTGGCCCGCGAGGATGGCGCGAGAGAGCGGCTCGAGGATCGTCTTTTGCAGCAAGCGCTTGAGCGGACGAGCGCCGAATTCGGGCTCGTAGCCGCGATCGGCCAGCCACGCCTGAGCCGGCTCGTCGACCGCGAGGACCAGATCCCGATCGCTCAGCCGCTTGCCGAGTCGCGCGAGCTGAATCTGCAGGATCCTCAGCATGTGCTCGCGGCCGAGCGAGTGGAACTGCAAGATCCCGTCGAGGCGATTGAGGAACTCGGGCCGGAAGTGCTGCTTGAGCCGCTGGTCGCGGGCCCGCTCGAGCGCCTCGCCCGTCAGCCCGCTGGCCACCAGCTCGGAGCCGATGTTCGAGGTCATCAACACGATCGTGTTGCGGAAGTCGACGGTTCGGCCTTGGCTGTCGGTCAAGCGCCCGTCGTCGAGCACCTGCAACAAGAGGTTGAACACCTCCGGGTGGGCCTTCTCGATCTCGTCGAGCAGGACCACGCTGTAGGGCTTGCGCCGGACCGCCTCGGTCAACTGACCGCCCTCGTCGTAGCCGACGTATCCGGGCGGGGCACCGATCAGCCGCGAGACCGAGAACTTCTCCATGTACTCGCTCATGTCGATGCGCACGACGTTGCGCTCGTCGTCGAACAAGAACTCGGCCAGCGCCTTGGCCAGCTCGGTCTTGCCGACGCCGGTCGGGCCCAGGAACAAGAACGAGCCGATCGGCCGGTCGGGATCGCCGAGCCCGGCACGCGCCTGGCGAACCGCCGAGGCCACGGCCTCGACCGCCTCGTCTTGGCCGATGACCCGCCCGTGCAGGTCGTCTTCCATGCGCAGCAGCTTCGACTGCTCGCCCTCGAGCATCTTGCTGACCGGCACGCCGGTCCACTTGCTGACGATCTCGGCCACGTCCTCCTCGGTCACGACCTCGCGCAGGAACGAGCCGCCCGCGGCCTGAGCCTCGTGCAGCGTCTTGCGGACCCGCTCGCGCTGGGCCTCGAGCTCGCGGGCCGTCCCGTAGGTCAGCTCGGCCGCACGGTTGAGATCGCCGGCCTGTTGAGCCTTGGCCGCGTCGGCCCGAACCCGCTCGAGCTGCTCGCCGATCTGCTTGAGCTCGGTGATCCGGTCGCGCTCGCTCTGCCAGCGGCCACGCAGACCCGCCGCGTCCTCGCGCAGCCCGGCCAGCTCGGCGTCGAGCTCGTCGAGTCGAGCCTTGCGCTTGTCCTCGCGCGCCCGCTCGTCCTCGTCCTTGCCGCGGAAGACCTGGCCGAGCTTGTCCTTGAGCCCGCCCTCGCCCTCGCGCAGGAGCGCCTGGCGCTCCATCTCGAGCCGGGTGATCCGCCGCTCGAGCTGGTCGATCGGCAGCGGCAGGCTCTCGACCTCCATCTTGAGCCGGGCCGAGGCCTCGTCGATCAAGTCGATCGCCTTGTCGGGCAAGAACCGGTTTTGGATGTAGCGATGGCTGAGGTTGGCTGCGGCGACCAGCGCCGCGTCCTCGATCTGGATGCCGTGATGGGTCTCGAAGCGATCGCGAAGGCCGCGGAGGATCGCGACCGTGTCCTCGACCGAGGGCTCGTCGATCATCACCGGCTGGAAGCGCCGCTCGAGCGCCTTGTCCTTCTCGATGAACTTGCGGAACTCGTCGAGCGTGGTCGCGCCGATGCAGCGCAGCTCGCCGCGGGCCAGCGCCGGCTTGAGCATGTTGGCCGCGTCTTGGGTGCCCTCGCTGCCGCCCGCGCCGACCAAGGTGTGCAGCTCGTCGATGAAGAGCAGGATCTTGCCCTCGGCGGCCGCGATCTCGCCGAGCACGGCCTTGAGCCGCTCCTCGAATTCGCCGCGATACTTGGCGCCAGCGACCAGCGCCGCGAGGTCGAGCTGGAGCAGCCGACGCCCGCGCAGCGACTCGGGCACGTCACCCGCGTCGATCCGCAAGGCGATGCCCTCGGCGATCGCGGTCTTGCCGACCCCAGGGTCGCCGATCAGGATGGGGTTGTTCTTGGTCCGGCGCGAGAGCACCTGGATGGCGCGACGGATCTCGCTGTCGCGGCCGATCACCGGATCGAGCTTCTGCGCGTGCGCGAGCTCGGTCAGATCGCGGGTGTACTTGGCCAGCGACTCGTAGGTGCCCTCGGGATCCTCGGTCGTGACGCTCTGGGTGCCGCGGACCTCTTGCAGGGCCGAGAGCAGGAGATCGCGGTTGGCTCCGAGCGAGCGCAGCAGCCGGGCGGCCTCGATCCCAGCCTTCTCCGCCGCGCTCGAGAGCAGCGCCAAGACCAGGTGCTCGGTGCTGATGAACTTGTCCTTGAGCGCGTCGGCTTCGTCCGCGGCCAGATCGAGCATCGTTCGCAGATCGCGACCGACGCCGACGTTGCCGCTGCTGCCGCGAGCCCGCTTGGCGAGCTCGGCAGAGATCGCCCGCTCGAGCGCTGCACCGTGAATGCCGGCCCGCTCGAGCAGCGGCCGAACCAAGCCACCTTCTTGCTGCACCGCTGCCATCAACAGGTGCAGGCTGCCGACCTCGGGATGCCCGAGCTCGCGTGCCATTGCCTGCGCATGCGCCAGCGCGTGACGCGTCTTGACCGTTGCCTTCTCGGGGTTGAATGCCGCCATGTCGTCGTGAACCTCGAAGACACACCCTGTGCATGCATCGCCACCTGGCAACCCGTCTCGATCGCGAGCGAGCCCGCGCGAGACGTGTGCGAGCCACGGCGAGACGCAGAGGCTGCGCTGGACTCTCGCGCCCGCAGTTGCTTCGCCCCGCGAGGGAGGGGATGCTTGGAACCCAGTGCACTCGCTCGTCGCGATCTCGCTCGCCGCTTCCCTGCTCGCGGGTCCACCCACCGGAGCGCTTCTCGAGGGGCCGAGCGAGGGACCGAGCGCTGCGCCAGGCGGCTATCGAAGCCTCGGTGAGCTGCGCGAACGCGAGCCCGTCGATGGCCACGACAACCTCACGATCGGCTCGGTGCTCTTCTCGCTCGGCCTGATCCGAGCGGGCGCCGGCGGCGTGTCGGTCTACATGGCGACGCGACCCGACCTGTGCTCACCGAACTGCGCCTCGATGGGCCCCTTCGGCTGGTCGGGCGTCGGCTTCGGCGGGCTCATGTTCGTCACGGGGATCGTCCTGTTCAGCATCGGCGCCAGCCAGCAAGCCAAGCATCGCCGCTGGCAGCAAGGCCTCTCGTCGCTGAAGGTTGCGCCGTGGTGGACGGCGTCGCGTTCGACTCGCGAGTTGGGCCTCTCGCTCGACCTTCGCTTCTGAGTCCGGTCCTGCGTCTGTCCCGCAGGACGAGGTGTACCTACGAAACCGAATTCCCCGAACCAGCTTCGTTAGGGTCTCGAACGCCTGCTTTCGAGTAACTCGGCACCACCCGCTGGTCGAGATGGGGTATTGTCGACGGCGGACGTGCCGAGTGCGAGGCCATCCCAATGTACGAGTTTCGGGCCGTCCTCTGGCCCGACCTCCGCGGCTTTCTCCGCCACGGGTGGCGGACTCGGTTTCTCTGCCCCTTCTCTCTGCCCCCCCAGACGCGACTTCAAGGAGCCCTGACGATGAACCGTAGCCTGATCATGAGCGCGGCACTGCCTTTGGTACTGACCGCTTGTCCTTCGACCGCTGGAGACGAGAACGCCGACGAGGCCGACGACGGCATCTCGACGCTCGGCGACACTTCCAACGACACCAGCAGCGACACCTCTTCGTCCACCGGCGTCGACACCTTCGACACCGACACCACCGAGACCGCGGGCTCCGACACGACCGGGATGAACTGCGGCGAGGTCTCGATCGTGCCGACCTACGTGCCGCCCAACGTCATGCTCTTGGTCGACGCCTCGGGCAGCATGATCAGCAACCAGTGGGACCACGACCTCAACGTGGCCACGCCCAACGTGACCCGCTGGAACACCCTCTACGGGGTCGTCGAGGTCGTCATGAACAACTTCGCCGGGGCCATGAACGCCGGCATCCAGCGCTTCCCCTCGTCCGACGCCTGCCCCAACGCCACCCCTCAGTCGTCCAACTGCTACAACGCCGACGCCTGCTTGGTGAACGGCACGCCCGAGGTCGGGGTCGCCCCCGACAACGCCGCGGCCATCCTCGCCGCGATCCCGGGCGCCGACGCCAACAACGTCGAGGTCGTCGGCGGCACACCGGCCACGGCGGGCTTCCTCTCGGCCCGTGACCACCTCCTCATGCAGCCGGACGGGATCCCCAACTACGTCCTGCTGATCACCGACGGCGCGGCCAACTGCGTCGACGGCCTGCCCTTCCCCGACTTCATCGAGACCTACGACAGCAACCTCCAGCTCGAGATCGGCAACGCGTTCAACAACGACGAAATCCCGACCTTCGTGGTCGGCATCGACATCCTCGACGCCCTCGTTGGTGCGGGCAACGATGGCGCCCCCTACGCGAACGCCTTCGAGGAGCTGAACGAGGTCGCGCTCGCCGGTGGCTTCCCGAAGAACATGGGCAACGACCCCGACAAGTTCTTCAACACCACCAACCAGCAAGAGCTGCTCGACGCCATCCAGAGCATCTTGGGCGAGGTCACCGACTGCACCATCGACCTCACCATGACCCCCGAGGGTCCGCCCGAGCCCAAGCAGATCCCCTACGTCAGCTTCGTGGTCGACGGCATGGAGGTCCCGCTGGTGATGGACTGCGACACCGAGGACGGCTGGGCCTGGATCATCGAGGGCGAGATCATGACCTTCTGCGGGTCCTACTGCGACGACTTCAAGAACGGTACCGCGATGTTCGACGGCACCTACGGCTGCCCGCCCGCGGGCTGAGCCTCCGCCTCGTCCGAGGCCCCTCCTCGCAGGGAGCAAACACGAGAGAGAGCCTGGCCAGGCTCTCTCTCGTGCTATGTTGAGCCTGGGGGATGACGATGCGTACCAATAATTTGATTGTTCCAGTCGTGTTGTTGATGAGCGCTTGTGGTGGCGGAGGCAGCGATGACGCGATCGCCGACGATGACATCGGCATCTCGACCGCGGGCGAGACCCAGCCAGGCGAGAGCACGGGCGACGGCGACGGCGATGGCGACACCTTCGACACCTCGACCGACACCGCCGACACGACCACCGACGGCAACGACGACTGCGGCGAGGTCAGCATCGCGCCCGAGTACGTGCCGCCCAACGTCATGCTGGTCGTCGATGCCTCGGGCAGCATGATCAGCAACCAGTGGGACCACGACCAGAACGTGGCCACGCCCAACGTGACCCGCTGGAACACCCTCTACGGGGTCGTCGAGGTCGTCATGAACAACTTCGCCGGGGCCATGAACGCTGGCATCCAGCGCTTCCCCTCGTCCGACGCCTGCCCGGCGGCCACGCCACAATCGTCCAACTGCTACAACGCCGACGCCTGCTTGGTGAACAGCACGCCCGAGGTCGGGGTCGCGCCCGACAACGCCGCGGCCATCCTCGCCGCGATCCCGGGCGCCGACGCCAACAACGTCGAGGTCGTCGGCGGCACCCCGGCCACGGCCGGCTTCCTCTCGGCCCGCAGCCACCTCCTGATGCAGCCGGTGGACATTCCCAACTACGTCCTGCTGATCACCGACGGCGCGGCCAACTGCGTCGACGGCCTGCCCTTCCCCGACTTCATCGAGACCTACGACAGCAACCTTCAGCTCGAGATCGGCAAGGCCTACACCGACGACAACATCCCGACCTTCGTGGTCGGGATCGACATCCTCGACGCGCTGGTCGGTGCGGGCAACGACGGCGCGCCCTTTGCCAACGCCTTCGAAGAGCTGAACGAGGTCGCGCTCGCCGGTGGCTTCCCGAAGAACATGGGCAACGACCCCGACAAGTTCTTCAACACCACCAACCAGCAAGAGCTGCTCGACGCCATCCAGTCGATCTTGGGCGAGGTCACCGACTGCACCATCGACCTCACCATGACCCCCGAAGGTCCGCCCGACCCCAGCCAGATCCCCTTCGTCAGCTTCGTGGTCGACGGCATGACGGTGCCCAAGGTGATGGACTGCGACACCGAGGACGGCTGGACCTGGATCGTCGAAGGTGAGATCGTGACCTTCTGCGGGTCCTACTGCGACGACTTCAAGAACGGCACGGCCGTGTTCGACGGCACCTACGGCTGCCCGCCGCCCAAGTGAGGTCGGCGTGAACCGGGGAGTCGAGCTCGACGCCTTCGCTGGCTTCGACCAGCTCGCCGCGCCCGTGTGCGCCGCGAGCAGCCCGGGGATCCTCGCCCAGCCGCTGCCGGGTCTCGAAGACGAAGAGGGCCTGCACGTGGGCGACGACCTGCCGCCGCTGGTCGACGCCCACGTCCACTTGTTTCCGCCCCGCTTGTTCGAGGCCATCTGGCGCTGGTTCGAGACCTGGGGCTGGCCGATCCGCTATCAACTCTACGCCGAGCAAGTGATCGACTTCTTGCTCGAGCGCGGGGTCGAGCAGCTCGTCGGTCTCCACTACGCGCACAAGCCCGGCCTCGCGCGAGCGATGAACGCGTTCATGGCCGAGCTCGCGCGCGAGCGACCGCGCGTGACCGGGCTCGCGACCGTGCTACCGGGTGAGCCCGAGGCGGCCGCGATCCTCGATGAAGCCTTCGCGCTGGGCTTGGCCGGGGTCAAGCTGCACTGTCACGTCCAGTGCTTCGCGCCCGATGCCCCCGAGCTGGCCGAGGTCTACGACGCGTGCGTCCGCTGGGATCGGCCCTTGGTCATGCACGCGGGGCGCGAGCCCAAGAGCCCCGGCTATCGCTGCGATCCCCACTCGCTCTGCGCGGCCGAGCGGGTCGAGCAAGTCCTGCGCAACTGGCCGCGCCTGCGCCTGTGCGTGCCCCACTTCGGCGCCGACGAGTTCGAAGGCTACGCGGCCCTGCTCGAGCGCCACGACAACCTCTGGCTCGACTCGACCATGATGCTGGCCGACTACTTTCCCGGCCAGCCGCCGCGTCACTTGCTCGAGCTTCGACCCGAGCGCGTGCTCTTCGGGACCGACTTCCCCAACCTGCCCTACGCCTGGGACCGCGAGCTGCGGCTGCTGCGAGAGTTTCGGCTCCCGCCCGACACGCTCGAGTGGATCTGTGGCCGCACGGCCCGCGAGCTATTTCGCTTGCCCACGCAGCCGCGTGCGTAGCTCGACCAAGAGCCGGCCGAGCATGTTCTTGCCCGAACCGTCGCCGCCGTCGGCCCAGTAATTGTCGTTGGTCGTGTGCTCGACCAGCGGCTCGTCGCCGGTCGAGAGCAGCAGCTCGGCCAGCTCGGGGTGCTGCTCGAACTTGGCCGCGAGCGCCTCTCGCATGACCTGGTCCTTGACCGACTCCCAGTCGCGCCGGAGCGGGCGCTTGCGATCGCGGCCCATTCGCGCGGCGATGCCCGGCGTGTTGGCCTTGCGGATCGCCACGGACCAAGCCGGATCGGTGGCGACAAACTTCTGGGCCTGAAAGTAGTGCTCGCTGGTCGGCCAGCGCTTGCCCTCGAGCTCGATCGGGAAGCCCGCGAAATTCGAGAACTCACCGAACTCGTCTTCGACTCGATAAAAATAGATGGTCATCCGACACCTTCGAGAGTCAGGCCTTGGCGGGCGGCGGCGGCTTGGCCGGATCGGGATCGAGCTTGGTGATCGTCCAGCCGGTGTAACCGAGCACGATGCCGACGATCGGGTTGATCAGGTTCAAGAAGCACCATGGGATGTAGGCCAAGGTCGCGACCCCGAGCGTCGAGCTCATGAACGCGCCGCAGGTGTTCCAGGGGATCAGCGGCGAGGTGATGGTCCCGCCGTCCTCGAGCGCGCGCGAGAGGTTCTTCGGGTCCAGGCCCCTCGCCGCGTACTCGGGCGCGTACATCCGCCCGGGCACGACGATCGCCAGGTATTGATCGGCGGCGAGGATGTTGATGCCGATCGCGGTCAGGATGGTCGCGGCGACCAGCGAGCCGTTCGACTTGGCGGCCGCGAGGGTCTTGGCCGCGAGCGTGCGCAGCTGGCCGGTCCGCTCCATGATCCCGCCGAAGCTCATCGCGCACAGGACCAAGATCACCGTGCTGGCCATGCTGTTCATGCCGCCGCGGGCGAGCAGGTCGTCGACCATCGCGTCGCCCGTCGCCGGCTGATGGCCGTTCATCGCGGTCGCCAAGACCTGGTCGAGCGGCACGCCGGCGACCCAAGCCTGGACCCCGCCGAGCAGCGCCCCGACCAGCAAGGTCGGCAACGCCGGCAGCTTGCCCGCGACCATGATCGCGACCACGGCCGGGACCAGCAGGTGGGTCAAGCTCGGGTGGTAGTTGGCGTCGAGGACCGAGGTGATCGCCGCGACCGAGGCGTCGTCGGCCCCACCCTCGAGCTGAAGGCTGACGATCGCGAAGCCGATCATCGCCAGCACCCACGAGGGCCCGGTCGACCAGACCATGTGGCGGACGTGCGAGAAGAGATCGGTGCCGGCCATCGCCGGCGCGAGGTTGGTGGTGTCCGACATCGGCGAGAGCTTGTCGCCGAAGTAGGCCCCGCTGATGACCGCGCCGGCCGTCATCGCCGGGTCGATGCCCATCGCGTCGCCGACCCCGATCAGCGCGAGCCCGACCGTGCCGGCCGTCGACCACGACGACCCCGAGACCAAGGCGACCAACGAGCAGACCAGACAGGTCGCAGGCAAGAACCAGCTCGGCGAGAGCAGCTCGAGCCCCCAGGCGATCAAGGCCGGAACGATCCCCGCGGCCAGCCAGGTGCCCATCAGCATCCCGATCACCAGCAAGATCAAGATCGCCCCCATCGCGAGGTGGATCGCCTGCAAGACCCCAGCCTCGAGCTCCCGCCAGTCGCGGCCGTGAGCCCAGGCGACCAGGCCCGCGACGCATGCGGCGAGCACCAGCGGAACGTGCCCGGAGCCTTGGAGCGCCAAGATCGTGAACGCGAGAAATCCGATCAAGGCCAGCACGGGCACCAGCGCCCAACGAAAGGGGATCTCGGGCAACGTGGGGCCCTCGGCCTGACCATCGGACATCGATCGCAGGTTGCCTGCTCGATCTCGCCGCGACAAGCTCGGAGCTCGTGGAGTCCTCGCCCACCCTCGATCCCGCGCTCGACCGATTGATCCGTGCCTTGCCCAAGGCCGAGCTGCACGTCCACCTCGAGGGCAGCTTGCTGCCCGAGCTGGCCCTGCGCCTGGCCGCACGCCGTGGGGTCCGACTGCCCGGCGACGAGCGAGGCGTCGAGGGCCTGCGCGAGGCCTATCGCTTCCGCAACTTCGGCGACTTCTTGAAGGTCTACGTGGCGATCTCGCGCACGCTCGAGCAAGCCGAGGACTTCTGTGAGGCGGTGGTCGGCGTCGCGGCCAACCTCGCCGCGCAGCAGGTCCGCTACGCCGAGATGACCTTCACGCCGATGACCCACGTCAGCCGCGGGGTCGATGCCAACGCGATGTTGGCCGGGCTCGCCGAGGGCCGAGCGCGAGCGAGCCACGAGCACGGGGTCGAGCTCGCCTGGGTGTTCGACATCGTCCGCAGCTTGCCCGAGCAAGCCGAGCCCACGCTCGCGCTCGCGCTGCGTGCTCGCGACCAAGGCGTGGTCGCGCTCGGCGTCGGCGGCCCCGAGGGTCCGCGCTGGCCCAACGAGCCGCTCGCACCGACCTTCGCCCGGGCCAAGGCCGAGGGCCTTCGCCGAGTCCCCCACGCGGGCGAGCAAGACGGCCCCGCCAGCCTCCGCTCGACCCTCGCGCTCTTCGATCCCGATCGGATCGGCCACGGCGTCCGCTGCATCGAGGACGCCGAGCTGGTCGCCGAGCTGCGCGAGCGACAGATCCCGCTCGAGGTCTGCCCGACCAGCAACCTCGCGCTCGGCGTCGCTACCAGCATGGCCAGCCACCCGCTGCCGGCCCTGCGCGCGGCCGGGATCGCGCTGAGCTTGGCCAGCGACGACCCACCTTTGTTCGGGACCAGCTTGGTCGACGAGTACCTGCGCAGCGCCGCCGCGTTCGGCTGGGATCGAAGCGAGCTGCTCGCGATCGCCGGAGCGTCGATCGATCACGCGTTCATGCCCGAGTCACTCGCGCGAGCGCTGCGGGCCGAGCAAGCCCGGGTCGCGGCCGAGCTCGCGGACGAGTGAGCGCGCGAGCTCGGGTGAGCCGTGCACGCTCACTCGCCCCGCGCGATCGATCCGGAGCTCGGCCTCGCGGGGCCCGGTCCACAGACCAGGGTCGGCGTAGCGATCGCTGCGATGGTGGAGGTCTTGGTTGCGCGAGCCGATGAAGCGGCGACCGCCGAGCGCGGGCGTGGGCTCGAGCTCGCGGGCCGAGAAGGGGCCCGCGACCAGGGTGTCGACGTGAGCCCAGAGCTGCGCGAAACCAGGCCGCGAGCGGGCCTCGGCCAGCGTGAACCCGGTGAACACGATCACGCCGAGCCCGGCCTCCTGCGCGCCCTTGCACAGCGCCGTCAGGCCGCCCAATTGCTCGAGCGGCTCGCCGCCGAGCACCGTCACGCCCTCGATCGCGTGGACGCGCATGGCCGCATGGATGTGCTCGAGCAGCTCCGCGAGCGCCAGCTCGCGCCCGCGCCCGCGCTCGAACAGCTCGGGGTTGCAGCAGCCCGGGCAGTTCAGGGTGCAACCTTGGACCCACACCGCGAAGCGCTCGTGCGGCCCCTCGGCCGCGCTGACCGGGACCCAGTGGGCCAGCTCGAGCGTCGCGCTCAGGTCGGCAGCTCCTCGAGCTCGCGCCACTCACCGGGCGCGAGATCGTCGGGCAGGCGCAGGCCCGCGTGTTCGGTCCGCGTCAGCGCCAGGACCTCGCTGCCGAGCGCCGCGAAGATCCGCTTGACCTCGTGGAAGGCCCCGCTGCGCAGCACGACCCTGGCCAGCCGCTCGGTCCCGCTCGGCGTGGGCAGGGCGACATGGCGGGCAGCTTCACCGAGCTCGCTCAGCTCGACGATGATCGGCCGGTAGCCCTCGTCGAGATCGAGCGTGATCTCGCCAGCCTCGTCGCGTGGTGGACTCGTGAAAGGCCGGGCCAGCGCGACCTGGTACTCGCGCGACACGGCTCGCTTGGGATGGGTCAGCGCGTGCACGGCCGGCCCCTCGGTCGTCCACAACAAGAGCCCGGTCGCGTCGAGGTCGAGCCGACCGACGGCCAGCAGCTCGGCGTGCAGCGGTGCCCCTCGCAGCAGCGCCCAGGCGGTCTCGTGCAGGCCGTCCTTGCGCGAAGTCACGACCCCCGCGGGCTTGTGCTGCATCAGGTGCATGCGCTCACGCAGCACGAGGCGCTGGCCATCGACCTCGATCTCGCCGAGCGGCGGAGCGGCCCGGGGATCCCGAATCACACGTCCTTCGGCGTCTCGGATCGCTCCAACCCGCAGCAAGCGAGTCACGTCCTTGCGCGAACAGCCGAGGTTGCGGGCGAGGAGTTGGTCGAAGCGAGCCACGGCGGCGGACTCTACCCTCCCACGCGCAGCGCCGACCCGACCTCCCGGGCGAATGGTAGTGAGCCAAGCGAAGGGGTAGAGTCCGCCCCGTGGGTCGCCCCGAGCCCTTGCCGGACGAGCAAGCCCTGGTCGAGCGGGCGATGCGAGGCGACCCGCGAGCGTTCGAGCGCATCTATCGCCACTACGCGCCTTCGCTCTTCAGCTATGTCCTGGTGCCGATGCTCGGTGATCGCGACGACGCGCAAGACTGCGTGCGCGAGACCTTCATCTCGGCCCACCGCGCGCTGCCTCGCTACGAGTGGCGCGGGACCAGCATCTACCCCTGGCTCAAGACGCTGGCCAAGAACAAGGCCCGCGATCTGCTGCGCGCTTCGGGTCGTCGGCAGCGGCTCCGCGGCGCCTTCTCGCACCACCTCGATGTGTTTGGTGATCGCGAACCATCCTCGCCGATGGAAGAGGTGGTCCAGCGCCAGTCGATGCGGACCAAGATCGACGCGATCCTCGACGAGCTCAACCCTCGCTACGCCCGAGTGCTCCGCCTGCGCCTGCTCGAAGATCGCAGCCGCGAAGACTGCGCCGAGCTCCTCGACATCAAGATCGGCACGCTCGACGTGCTTCTCTTCCGGGCCGTGCGAGCGTTTCGAAAGGCCTGCGAGCAAGCTGGGGTGCAATTCGAACTGGAGGAGGCCACCTCATGAGCTACCCGAGTCAGCCACCCGTGGCTGAAAACCCGAGTCAGCCACCCGTGGCTGAAAACGACCAACGCTTCGCCCGTAAGCAGGAATTTCGGCCTGGCGTTCCCACCCACGCTGCCCCCCACGCGGCCCGCCTCACACGCGCGCCGCGGACTCGAGCCCCAGCTCCAGCGACTCCAACGAACCACCCACGCCAAGGGTGCATGTCATGACCGAGATCGAGAACGACCCCAAGCCCCGCCCCCGAGGTGTGATCGACCCCGCATGGGAAGACGAGCTTCGCAGCGGTCAAGCGGCCGAGGGCGAGCAGGGCAGCGTCGAGCCCGAGCTCGAGCTGCTCCACTTGCTCCGCCACGTCCGCGAGCCCGACTCGCTCGCGCCCGAACAACTCGACGCGCTGTGGAGCGCGATCGCGGCCGAGGTCGCGCCCGTGGCCACGCCCTGGTGGCGCAAGACCTGGCTGTGGTGGTCGGCTCCAGCGCTCGCGGCCGTGGCCGTGCTCGCGGTCATCGTCATCGACGATGGCAAGCAAGAGGCGCCCAACGTCGCCCACAACGACGAGAAGCGCTCGGAGAGCGCGAACCTCGAAGCGAAAGCCGAGGCGCCGACGCCCAGCGCCGCAGCGCCCAGCGATGGGATCGCCGGCTTCGCCGAAGAGGCCGAAGGCAGCGCGGCCGGAGCCCGCTCGGGCGCGACCAAGGACGACAACCAGATCGCTCGAGCGGGTGGGTCCAACGCCTTCGAGGCCAGCTTCCAAGAGCTCGCGCCCTACGGTCGCCGAGCGATCCGCGGGAGCGTCGACACCAGCCGCGACCAACTTCGTAGCCAATTGCTGGCCGACGCTCGGGGAGCCACGCGATGATCCGCGAACAACTACGCACCACCCTTCGCTCGATCGGTCTGCTGGTGACCGGCTTGGTGCTCGGCGGCCTCCTGACCCTCGGCGGCCTCGCGCTCGCCGGCAAGCTCAAGCCGCCCGGCGAACCCGAGGCTCTGGTCGCGCTCGCGCAGATCGTCGAAGCCAGCGACAAGAAGGTCGACATTCAGATCGAGCGCGGCGACATGGCCGGGGCGATCGCCACGCTCGAGCAGCTGCGCAGCCAACCTTGGCCCAACCGCGAGCGCGGTGGCGATGCCGGCATCCAGATCCGCCATGACGCCTACGGTCGCCTGCTCCGGCTGCGGCTCGACAACCCGCAGGTCGATGGCCTGAGCGCGACCGATCTGCTCGCGATCGCCGACGAAGGCCTCGGACGCGAGTGGGAGCTGATCGACGCCAACCCCTTCACCGCCCGCTTGCTGGCGCTGCGCGGCGAGGTGCTCGAGCAGCTCGGCCGTGACGACGACGCGCTGCTCGACTACGAGCGCGCGCTCGACATGAACCGCGATCTGCTCGACGAAGTGATGTCGGGGGGTGGTCGGTGAGCCGGCTCGGGCTGCTCACGCTCGGGTTCGCGTTGGCCGGGCTCGCCTGCGCGACGCGTCCGAGCGAGAGCGAGACCGACTCGCGCCAACGCGAGGCCGCGCGCGACGAAGCGACGCCCACGGGCGACAAGCCGAGCGACATTCCCGAGGCCGAGCCCACGCCGGACCCTTTGTCCGAGCTCCAACGCAAGCTGGCCGCCAACGAGGCCGAGCTGCGTCGACTCGGCGTGCCGATCGTCGCCGCGCTCGGCGACGGTGAGCTGCGCGAGGTCGCCGAAGCGGAGCCACCTGCAGACGCGATCGAGGCTCGCACGACCACCGGCTCGGCCGGCCAGACGAGCCCAGCCAAGGATCGCGGCGCCGACAAGAAGGCGACCACGACCAAGAAGAAGTCCGGGAAAGCGAGCCCGACCGAGAAATCGAGCAAGGCCGACGCCAAGCCCGGCATGGCCCCGAGCCCGTCCGCCGATCCCTCGATCAGCCAAGGCATCGCGGGCGGCAGCGGCGGCATCCAGCCCGACGAGGCCAAGTCGGTGCAGGGCCCTCCGGTCGGCAACAACGAGCAGGCCGAGCCGCGCTGCCCTTTGATCTGCTCGCTCGCCGACAGCACCTGCGAGCTCAGCGACGAGATCTGCGAGCTCGCCGATCGCCACGCCGACGAGGACGACTACTCGGTCGCGTGCGAGCGAGCCAACAACGACTGCGAGCAAGCCAAGGAGGCGTGTCGTGAATGCCCGCTTTGATCGCGCGCTCGTCCTCGCGTTGATGCTGGCGAGCGTGGGCCTGGGCGGGCTCGGCTGTCGCAAGCAAGAGCGGTCGTCCATGCCGGCATCCGAAGAAGCGAGCGCGTTCGCCGAGCCGCCGCCTGGCGATGCGCTGGCCGAGCTCGACCAGCTCGAGCAACGCATGCGCGGGCTGGGTCTGACGCCGGCGAGCCCTCGCCGTGACGCCCGCGACGCTGGAGGCTCGACCGAGGGTCACGAAGCCGAGCTCGACGCCAGCGCCAAGGTCGGCGGGGACAAGAGCGAGGACGTCGACGACGAAGCCGGAATCCCGACCGCGCCGATCGAGCCGCAGACGCTCCCCCGCCCGATCGCCGAGCGCAACAAGCAGCCCTCGCCCGCGGGGGCCGGTGAGGCCGTGAGCCGCTGCGAGAGCGTTTGCGAGCTCAGCGAGACGATCTGCGAGCTCGAGGTCAGGATCTGCTCGATGAGCGAGCACCATCGCAGCGACCCGCTCTACGCCGACGCTTGCGAGCGTGCGGTCGACGACTGCGAGCTCTCGGGCGACGCCTGCGACACCTGCGTCGAATGAGCCCGTGATACTCTCGTGCACGTGCTGCCCCACGCAGTCTTGCTCGATCTCGACGGCACGCTGGTCGACAGCGAGTCGTTTCACGCCGAGTCGATCGCCCGCTACATGGCCAGCCGCGGGGTCACGCTCGACGAGCGCGAGCGTGCGTTCGTCATCGGTCATGCCTGGCAGGAGATCCACGCCGAGCTGAAGGTTCGTGAGCGGCTCGGCGAGGATCTGCTCGCGCTCCAAGCCGGCTCGACCCACGCCAAGATCGCGATGCGCAAGGAAGGTCTCGGCCTCCAGGTGCTCGCGGGCGCGCGCGAGCTGGTCGATCTCTTGTGCGAGCTGAGCATCCCGATCGCGATCGTCAGCGGCTCGAGCCGGGCCGAGATCGCCGAGGCGCTCGACGAGCTGGGCTTCGCCAAGCGGCTGGAATTTTGGTTGGGCGCCGAGGACTACCCGCACGGCAAGCCGGCGCCCGACGGCTACTTGCGCGCGGCCAAGCGCCTCGCGATCGCGCCAGCCCGCACGCTGGTGTTCGAAGACAGTCACGCCGGGATCGCCTCGGGCTTGGCCGCCGGCATGCGCGTGGTCGCGACGGCGGCGGCCAACCCACCCGCCAGCGACCCCGGCCATCAAGATCAGTCGCGGGCGCACCTTCGCCTCCCGGACCTGCGCGGGATCGATCGCGCGCTGCTCTGTCGGGCGATGACGGGTGTCGAGATGACGGAGCCGGGATGAGCGACCCTCGCCGGGCCGGGCCGATCCCGACCAGCGAGCGAGTGGGCGTCCGCTTGGTCCTGCTGCCCGATCCCGAGGCCCGCGTGGAGCTCGGCGTGCCGATGCTCGGGATCCCGCTGACCTCGCGCGTGTGCACGGCCGCGCGCGAGGCCGGCTTCGTCGAGATCGTCGCCGCGCCTGGGCTCGCCGGCACCCCGCCCGAGGTCCGCGAGGTGCCGATCGGCGATCCGCTCGGCGGCCCCGCGCTGATCCTCTTCGAAGGCACCTACGTCGATCCCCAAGTCCTGCGCCTGATGGTCGAGCACCCGCTCGAGCCCGACGAGCGCTTCTCGGTCTATGACGGCGCCGCGCGACCAGCCGGCTGCTTCACCGGCGAGGTCGGAGCGATGCCGGGGATCATGCCGGTGTCCGAAGAGCTCGAGTGGCCCGAGCAGCTCGGCCCCGACGACGTCGCGCGGGTCGTCTATCCCGAAGATCGCGAGCGCGCCGAGTGGCTGGTCCTGCGGACCGAGGCTCGTCGCTCGCGAACCTCGGGCTGGCGCGGGACCGAGACCGAGCACGTGCGTCGCAGCCTCGCGGGCGAGTCACGCTGGCATCGCGAGGTCAGCATTCGAACCTTGCGCTGGTTGGCCCGCTCGAACCTCGCGGTCGCGCAGCTCGAGCTGATCGCCTTGGGCGTCGCGCTGGTCGCTGGCCCGGTCGCGCTCGGCAACTCCTGGCCGACGCTGCTGCTCTCGGGCCTGCTCTTGCTGCTCGGCGTCCATGTCTCGCGCCTGCTCGCGCCGCTGCGCTTCTTGCGGGACGAAGCGATCAACCCCCGCGACGAGCTCGGTCGACCAGAGATCTGGGTCCCCGGCGACACGCTCGCAGGCGCCACGCGTCCGCTCGCGCACGCAACTTCTACGGCTTGCCTGACCTACGTGCTGGTCGCCGACACCGAACGTTCCAACGTCGCCGCGTTAGTGTTGCTGGCCACCGGCGCGGTCGCGATCTTGCTCTCGCTCGCGCATGCACGAGCGCGGCTGCGCGGAGACGACGCTGGCGTGCTCGAGCTTCCCCGCTCCGCGGCGCTGATCAAGCGATTGGGCGTCACGATGCCCTCCTGGCTGCAAGGCGCCCCGCTGCTCGAGATGTGCGTGGCCCTCGGCGCGCTGACGGGCGAGCCGGGCGTACCCTGGACGGTCATGGTCGCCTCGGCCTTCTCTCGCTTGTGGCGATGGTTCACGAGTCCGCTGCCCGGCTGACGGCGATCCGTCGAGCGTTTCCAGACGTGATCGTCACCCACCCGAATGGGTCGGTCGCGATTCATGCGGCTAACTATTCGAGATCACGACGAAAACTGCCGACCTTCGCGACCCTGGTCGTTTGACCCTCTCGGGCCCCGGTGCTAACTTGCGCTCGACCACGACGGGGATGGTTACCGTCCTCTTGGTCCACGTCTCGATCATGACGACCGTCAAGATCCCTCTCCTGCCCTTGCGCGAACTGATCGTCTTCCCCCACGAGGTGGTGCCGCTCTTCGTTGGCCGCGAAAAGTCGATCAACGCGCTCGAGGAGGCGATGGCCGCCGATCGCCAGATCCTCTTGTGTGCGCAGAAGAAGGCCAAGGTCAACGACCCCAAGCCCGAAGGCATCCACGAGTTCGGGACCATCGGGACCATCGTCCAGTTGCTGCGCTTGCCCGACGGCACCGTGAAGGTCCTGGTCGAGGGCAAGACCCGCGCGCGGATCAAGCAGTACCTCGACACCGCCAAGTACTTCGAAGTCGAGGCCGAGCTGGTCGAGACGGCCGAGATCGATCCCGAGCAAGAGCCCGACTTCCAGGCGCTCATGCGCTCGGTCCAGGCCACCTTCGAGAACTACGTCAAGCTCAACAAGCGCGTGCCGCCCGAGCTGGCCGTCAGCGTGCAGAGCATCGACAACCCCTCGCGCCTCGCCGACACCATCGCCGCGCACGTCAATTTCAAGCTGGCCGCCAAGCAGGACCTGCTCGAGACCGAGAACGTCTGGACTCGGCTGGAGACCCTCTACGAGCTGATGCAGAACGAGATCGAGATTCTCCAGGTGGAGAAGAAGATCCGGACGCGCGTCAAGAAGCAGATGGAGAAGAACCAGAAGGAGTACTACCTCAACGAGCAGATGCAGGCGATCCAGAAGGAGCTCGGATCGCAGGACGAGTTCAAGAACGAGCTGCAGGAGCTCGAGGACAAGATCCGACGCAAGAAGATGAGCAAGGAGGCGGCGGAGCGGCTCAAGAAGGAGCTGCGCAAGCTCAAGATGATGAGCCCGATGTCGGCCGAGGCGACCGTCGTCCGCAACTACATCGACACCGTGCTCTCGCTGCCCTGGAGCGACAAGACCGGCGACAAGCTCGACATCACCGAGGCCGAGCAGATCCTCGACGAAGACCACTACGGGCTCGAGAAGCCGAAGGAGCGGATCGTCGAGTACCTGGCCGTGCAGGCGCTGGTGAAGCGGGTCAAGGGCCCGATCCTCTGCCTGGTCGGGCCGCCCGGCGTCGGCAAGACCTCGCTGGCCAAGAGCGTCGCGCGTTCGACCGGACGCAAGTTCGTCCGCGTCTCGCTCGGTGGCGTTCGCGACGAGGCCGAGATCCGCGGGCATCGGCGGACTTACATCGGCGCGATGCCGGGCAAGATCATCCAAGGTCTGCGCAAGTCGGGCTCGTCCAACCCGGTGTTCTTGCTCGACGAGATCGACAAGATGTCGATGGACTTCCGCGGCGATCCTTCGGCCGCGATGCTCGAGGTCCTCGACCCCGAGCAGAATTCGGCCTTCGTCGACCACTTCCTCGACCTCGACTACGACCTGAGCGACGTGCTCTTCTTGTGCACGGCCAACAGCCTGCACACGATCCCGCTGCCGCTGCAGGACCGCATGGAGATCATCGAGCTGTCGGGCTACACCGACGAGGACAAGCTCAAGATCGCCCGCCAGTACCTGCTGACCAAGCAGCGCGAGCTCAACGGCCTCGACGAGGTCGAGGTCACCTTCAGCGACTCGGCGATCAAGGAGCTCGTCCACCACTACACCAAGGAAGCCGGTGTCCGTGGGCTCGAGCGCGAGATCGCGGCGGTCCTGCGCAAGGTCGCGCGCGACTACATCAAGGAGAGCAAGAAGCGAAAGAGCTTCAAGATCGACACCAAGATGGTCCAGAAGTACCTCGGGCCGCGGAAGTTCCGCTACCAGCGAGGCGAAGAGAACGATCAGATCGGCATGACCAACGGCTTGGCGGTCACGATCTTCGGTGGCGACCTGCTCCCGGCCGAGGTCACGATCACCCCGGGCCGCGGCAAGGTCACCCTGACCGGCAAGCTCGGCGAGGTGATGCAAGAGTCGGCTCGGGCCGCGATCACCTACGTTCGCTCGCGCTGCTTGAGCTTCGGGCTCGACCCCGACTTCTACGAGCACGTCGACTTCCACATCCACTTCCCCGAGGGCGCGGTGCCCAAGGACGGCCCGAGCGCGGGCGTGACCATGGTGACCTCGGTCGTCTCGGCGCTGCTCGGCGTGCCCGTGCGCAAGGACGTGGCGATGACCGGCGAGATCAACCTGCGCGGCAAGGTCCTGCCGATCGGCGGGCTCAAGGAGAAGCTGCTCGCGGCCTACCGCAGTGACATGAAGATCGTCATCTGCCCAGCCGACAACGAGAAGGACCTCCACGACGTGCCGAAGAACGCCCTCAAGGCGCTCGACATCCGCTTCGCCAGCAACATCGATCAGGTCCTGCGTTGGGCGCTCGCGCCGATGCCCGAGGAGCACCCGAACAAGGCGCTCAAGCAGTTCATGGACGCCGATCGCCCGGCCGATCCGACCGACTGGATCGCTGCACGGGTCTACATCGACGAGCGCGAGCGCAAGAAGAAGGCGCTCGACGAGGCCGGCACCACCGGCCACGGCCCGCATTGAAAATAGGGAGGACGGCCGCCGTCCTCCCCCTCGAGCTCCGCTCGAGGAACCCCCTCCTCGCGGCTCTGTGGCCCGGGAGGGTGCTTGGGACCGCCTCCGTGCTTCGCACGATTGGCGGTCTTTTTCGTGGGTGCGACAGGGGGCGGTTCGCGGACGCGATCGAGCGCTCGTTCGCGAGACTTTCTTCAGCTTCGTTCGGCAGCCTGGGGTCATGGCTGACCCGCGAATTGTTCGAGCACCCCCTACGCTGACTCGCCGCTCGCTCTTGCGCCATCTTGGCGCTGGCGTCGCTCTCGCTCCGCTCGCGCCACTCTTTGCCTGCTCCGACGATGGGAGCAGTGGCGACGAGCTTGGCGACTCGACCGGCAGCGACTCGACGTCGACCGAGTCCGATGGCTCGAGCGACTCGAGCTCGAGCAGCTCGAGCGAGACCAGCAGCGACACCGCCGGTGAGGGATGTGGCGACGCTGCTGCGTGGGCGAGCGGCGGGACCGTGGCGATGACGGGCAAGGACTGCTACCCCGATCCCTTCGCTAGCGGCGTGACGACCTGCGCGCTGCTCTGCTCGACCACCGAAGGCCCCTGCACGGCCGACACGATCGAGCGCCAGGACGTCAGCGAGGGCTGGTCGGGGCTGCCGGTGCGGCTGGCGTTGAAGTTCGTGAACGCCGACGACTGCTCGCCGGTCGCGGGCGCGCTGGTCGAGATCTGGCACACCCAACGCACGGGCGTGTACTCGGGCAAGACCCCGAGCGGTGCGTTCTGCTATGGCGACGATCCCGACGCCGAGAGCTACCTCTACTTTCGCGGCTCCCAGACGACCGACGCGGCGGGCCGGATCGACTTCGACACCTGCTATCCGGGCTGGTACTCGGGCCGCGCGATCCACATCCACTTTCGCGTCTACCTCGAGGGCGATCTCTACCTGACCTCGCAGCTCTTCTTCACCGATGAGCTGAGCGCGTCGATCTTCGCCAGTCACCCCGAGTACAGCGAGTTCGGTCAGCCCAACACGACCAACGGCACCGACAACGTGATCGGCGGTGAGGACGACATCTCGCCCTACCTGCTCGACACCCAGCGCATGAGCGACGGCGCGATGCTGGCCTGGAAGGTGGTCGCGATTCGCTCGTCGCTCGACCAGTCGCAGTGCGCGGCCCAAGGCGCTGGCATGGGCGGCCCGCCCTGATCTCGTGGCATGGTCGAGGTCCCGATGGGCGAGCGCATCCTGCTGATCGAGGACGATCCCGACCTGGGCCGACAGATCGTCGAGCGCTTGGGCAAGGCCGGCTTCGAGCCGACGTGGTGGCAGCAGGGCCGTCGCTTGGCCGCCGACGAGGTCCCGCGGGTCGAGCTCGTGATCCTCGACCTGATGCTGCCGGGCGCCTATGGGCTCGACATCCTGCGCGACCTTCGGGCCGGCTCGGATGTCCCGGTCTTGGTGCTCAGCGCTCGGCAAGACACCAGCGACAAGGTCTTGGCGCTGCGCCTGGGCGCCGACGACTACATGACCAAGCCCTTCTGGCCCGATGAGCTGGTCGAGCGGGTTCGGGCCCGCTTGCGCCGGCCGACGCTGCAGCGCGGCGACGTGCTCGAGCTCGGCTGCTTGCGGATCGATCTCGCGACCCCGGAGGTTCGCGTCGGTGATCGGGTCGTCGAGCTGACGCGCGTCGAGCTGGGCTTCTTGGTCGCGCTGGCCAAGCGGCCAGGCCAGGCGCTGACTCGGGCGTGGTTGGTCCAGCAGGTGCTCGACCCGGAGCGCGAGGGATCGGAGCGCACGCTCGACGCTCACGCCTCGCGCTTGCGCAAGAAGCTGGGCCGCGAGGTCGTGATCGAGACGGTCTGGGGGATCGGCTATCGCCTGGCGGGGCTCGATCCATGAAGCTGCGCACGCGCTTGGTCCTGACCAGCTTGGTGCTCGCGGTGCCGATGATCGCCGGCCTCTACTTGGTCGACGCGCGGGCCCGGCATCACGCTGCCGAGCGCTTGCTGGCCGAGTCGACCCGTCTGCACATGCTCGAGCCCGGCGAGCGCGAGCGCTGCGAAGCGGATCCGCAGCGCTGGGGCGGCCAGCCACTGATGCCGCCTGCTCGCGGAGGCCCGCCGGGTGGACACGCAGCGCCGCCCGACGACGACCAACCTCATGGAGCGCCGCCCGTGCTCTTCGCCTACGCGGCGGACCTGCGCTCGGCCAACCCCGACGCGCCGTCGATCGACGGCGAGCTGGCCGAGGCGATCGCCGAGCGCGACCTCGCGACCTTCGATCCGCTCTGGCCAGGCGATTCGGTCGACGTGTTGATCCGCAGCCCCGGGTCCGAGGGTCCCTGTGCGCTGATCTTGGCCCACGGCACCACCTCGGCTGGTTGGTTGGGCGCCTTGCTGCCCGCCAGCCCGCTGTGGTTGCTGCCCGTGCTGGCGATCTTCATCGCCCTGATCGTGGCCGCGGGCCCGATCCTCCGGCGAATTCGTCGGCTCGCGACGCTGGTCCAACACTCGGCCGCCGCGGGCTTCGCCGAGCCGGTCACGCTCGATGGTCGCGATGAGCTCGCCGAGCTCTCGCGGGCCTTCGACGCCGCCGCGCGGACGGTCCGCGATCAGCTGGCCGAGAACCAACGCCGCGAGCGAGCGCTGCGCGAGTTCTTGGCCAACACCACGCACGACGTGATGACCCCGCTGACCGTGCTCGCCGATCACCTGACCACGCTCGACGAGCAGCTGCGAGCCGGTGAGCCCGGCGAGCGGAGGGTGCTGAGCGCGGCGATGGACGAGGTCCACTACCTGGGCGCGATCCTCTCCAACCTCGCGTTGGCGGCCAAGCTCGAGGCTGGCGAGCCCTCGCTGGTCCGCGGCTCGGTCGATCTCGACGCCTTGGTCGAGCGCGTGGTCGCGCGCCACCGCCCGATCGCTCGCGCGCTGACGATCGAGCTCGCGTCCGCGCGGGCCGAACCACCGGTCGTCGTCGAGGGCGACCTGACCATGCTCGAGCAAGCGCTCGGCAACCTGGTCCACAACGCGATCCGGCACAACCGCCCAGGAGGTCACGTCGCGGTCTTGGTCGAGCGCTCGAGCCTCGGACGCTTTCGCGTGCGGGTGATCGACGATGGTTGCGGCGTACCGGCGGCCGAGCTCGCCAAGCTGATCGAACGCGGCGCGCGAGGAGACGAGGCCCGGACCCGCGATCCTTCCGGCCAAGGTCTCGGGCTCTCGATCGCCTATCGCGTGGCCGAGCTGCACGGCTTCGCGCTCGAGCTCGCGCGCTCGGACTACGGCGGGCTGCAGGTCGACGTCGTCGGACCGACGCTCGAGTGAGGGCTCAGTCGACCCAGATCCATGTGCCGCCGGGGTCGAAGCTCAGGCTGGCGTCTTCGTCGAGCGCGCGGACCTGCCAGGCCTGGCCCGCCTCGTAGGCGACGCAGCGCTGGCCGGCGTCGATGCTCGCGTCGCCGCTCGCTCCGGGCAACTCGAGCGCGAGGGCGGGCTCGCGGCGTAGGACCTGCAACGACGCGCCGAGCAAGGCGTCGGCGGGCGGAGCCTCGGGCCAGACGACGTCGGGACAAAAGCCGCTGGCGATCCCACGCACGACGTGGACGTCTCCGGCCCCGGCGACGAACTCGAGGTCTTCGACGCCGCTCATCGGCAGGCCGAGCTCCGACCAAGCATCGGTGTCGAGATCGTAGGCCCACACGGCCGCCGCCGTGGTGCTGCGCAGCTCGAAGAGCACTCGGCCGTCGCGATCGATCGCCGCGCCACGCCCGGCGCAGTCGAACCAATCCCAGCCCGGCGGGGGCGTGGGCTCGATCGCGCGGGCTTGGCCCGCGTCGAGGTCGACGCGCGCGAA
>JAMHUH010000637.1:0-7887 GCA_035904925.1 Nannocystaceae bacterium | reverse complement strand
CCTCGACCACCGCAGCGGCCAGCTCGTCGCGCTCAAGCTGCTCAAGCAGCCGGATGGCGCCTCGCTCGAGCGCTTTCGACTCGAGGCCAAGCTGCTCGCCGAGCTCGAGCACCCCAGCATCGTTCGCTACCTCGACCAGGCCAACACGTGCGAGGGCGACGCGATCTTGGTGCTCGAGTGGCTCGAAGGCGAGACGCTCGCGGCGTTGCTGGCCCGCCGCAAGCTGAGCCCACGCGAGGTCGTCACGCTGGGTCTGCGGATGGCCAGCGCGCTCGCGCTCGCCCACGCCCGCGGAATCGTGCATCGCGACATCAAGCCGAGCAACATCATCGTCGGCCACGAGGACCTCAATCAGGCCAAGCTGCTCGATTTCGGGATCGCGCGTCTCTTTGGCGCCCAGCGGGCGATCACGCAAACCGGAATGATCCTCGGCACGGCCGGCTACATGGCGCCCGAGCAGGCCCGCAGCGAGGCCGAGATCGGGCCCGCCGCCGACGTGTTCTCGCTCGGCTGTGTGCTCTTCGAGAGCTTGACCGGGCGCCCCGCCTTTCGTGGTCATCACGCGATGGCGCTGCTCGCCAAGCTGCTCTTCGAGGAGCCTGCCCGACTCGGCGATCTCGATCCCGAGCTCCCGGTCGCGCTGGTCGAGCTGGTCGAGCGGATGCTGGCCAAGCCGGTCGCTGCCCGGCCGGCCGATGGTGACGCGCTCTGGCGTTGCTTCGTCGAGCTCGGCCCGCTCGAGAGCGAGCGGGCGGATCGCAAGCCCGCCGCGATCTCGAGCGCGGAGCGATGCTTCCGCTCGGTCGTCGCGATTGCGCCCGAGTCCGAGTTCGCGCTGGCCGAGACGGCGATGCTCGATCCGCGGCCTGCGACGGATCTGCGCGAGGCCGTCGAGCGGGCCGTGGTCCCGCTCGGCGCTCGCGTGGACGTGCTGCTCGACGGGACCCTGCTCATCATGTTGGTCGACGAGCAGGTCCAACCGCGTGACCAAGCCTTGCGAGCGGCTCGCTGCGCGCTGTGGGCCCGCGGTTCGGGCAAGGCGCTGGCGCTCGCGTTGGTGACCGGCTGGAGCTCGGCCCATGGCAGCGCGCCGGTCGGCGAGCTGCTCGATCGCGCGGCCGAGCTGCTCGCGCTCGCGCCCCCGCCGGCCGAGCGCTCGAACCTCGGCGTGATCTTGGTCGATCCCGCCACTCACGACCTGATCGACGAGCGCTTCGAGGTCCACCTCGAGGGCGAGCGCTTGGTCCTGCGAGCCGAGCGACCGCTGGGCGACGTCAGCCACCTCGTGCTCGGTCGCAACTCACCCTTCGTCGGGCGCGAGCGAGACCTTCGCAACCTCGTGGAGCTGGTCGAGACCTCGTTCGACGAGCGCGAGCCCATGGTCGCGCTCGTCGTCGGTGAGCCGGGCGTCGGCAAGTCGCGGCTTCGTCAGGAGATCGGCCCGGCGCTGCGCGAGCACGAGCCCGAGCTGCAGATCATCGTCGGGCGCGGCGACTTCATGTCGCGCGACTCGCCGATGGCCATGGTCGGCTCGCTCTTCCGGACGGCGCTCGACATCGGCGAGGGCGAGGACCGCGGCCGGCAGCGCGAGAAGATCGAGTTTGCCGCGGGCGTGACGGTGCCGGCTTCGGAGCGGGCCCGGGTGGCCGAGTTCCTCGGCGAGATGATGGGCGTCCACTTCTCGGACGAGGCCAGCCCGCAGCTTCGCGCCGCCCGGCAGAGCCCGCAGATCATGGTCGCCCAGATCACGCGGGCCTACGTCGAGTTCGTGTGTGGCTTCGCGCAGATCTTCTCGACGGTGGTGCTGCTCGACGATCTGCAGTGGGCCGACACGGCCTCGCTCGAGCTCGTCGCCGCCGCACTCGGGGCCCTGCAGGACTCTCGTTACGTCGTCGTCGCGTTCGCGCGGCCCGAGGTCGACGAGCATGTGGCCAAGCTCTGGGCCCGGCAACGCGTCCAGCGGATCTCGCTGGCTCCGCTCTCGCGTCGAGCCTCGCGCGAGCTGGTCCGAGCGATCCTCGACTCGGTCGCGGGCGAGCGAATCGAGGCCTTGGTCGAGCATGCAGGCGGCAACCCGCTCTTCCTCGAGGAGCTGATCCGCGGCCACGTCGAGGGCCACGCCGAGCAGCTGCCGGCCACGTTGCTCGGCATGCTCGATGTCCGGCTCGCCGGCTTGCAGGGCGAGGCGCGGCGGGTCCTGCGAGCGGCGAGCGTGTTTGGCGAGTCGTTCTGGGCGGCGGGTCTGTGCGAGCTGCTCGACGAGCCGCGCGCCGTGGTCGACGCTCACCTCGCCGCGCTGGTCGGCGCCGAGCTGATCGTCGCCCACGATCAGCGCCGCTTCGCGGGCCAGCTCGAGCACGGATTTCACCATGTGCTGATGCGCGAGGGCGTGTACGCGAAGCTGACCGAGCACGATCGCGCGCTCGCCCACGCTCGCGCGGCGACCTGGCTGCTCGACGCCGGGGAGCGCGACGCCAGCGTGCTCGCCCACCATTTCGAACTCGGCGGCCAGCTCGGGCGCGCGATCGATTTCCACACCCGCGCGGCCGAGCAGGCGCTCGCGCTGAGTGATTTCCTAGGCGCGCTGCGACGAGCCGAGCGGGGACTCGCGCTCACACCCGAACCCGAACGCGCCGCCGAGCTGTGGTCGGTGATCGCTCACGCCTCGTTTTGGAGCCGCGAGCAGGACCAGGCGATCGCGGCGGCCGAGCAGGCGCTGGCCAGCCCTCCGGGCAGCCGCTGCTACTGCCGAGCGCTCGGCGATCTGATCGCGGCTGGGCTCTTTCGTCGGGGCAGCGCCTCGCAGCCGCGCCGGATCCTCGATCGCTTGCTCGCCACCGAACCCGCCGACGAGGCGATCGCGAGCCTTGCGTTCGGCTTCGACGCCGCGATGCTCTACCTCGTCTGCGTCGAGCCCAACGAGGCCGTTCGCCAGCACGTCGCGCGGCTCGACGTGTTCACCCGACGGAGCCCCGACGACCTGCTGGTCCGGGCTTGGAGCGAGAACGTGCGCGCGTCATGGACCCGCGCGATCGGGGCGGTCGGTCCGGCGCAGCGCCACTCCGAGGCCGCGGCCGGCTACTTCGAACAGGTCGGGCATCGCTACTTCTTGCCCTACTCCTACGCCTACATGGCGATCGACCGGGTCTTGCTCGGCGACTTCGAAAGCGCCGACGCGCTGCTCGAGCGAGCGCTCCGGCTGGCCCAGAGCGAGAGCGTCCAGGGCTTCGTCGCACGTCACTTCGCGTCGAGCTCGGCCTACTTGCAGGGGCATCATGAGCGCGCCCTCGCGTTCGCCGATCCCAACTTCGCGGCCGCGGACGCCCGGGGTGAGCAGCTGCCTCGGCTGCTCGCCGGGCTCATCCAAGCCGACGTCGCGATCCAGCGCAACGAGCTCGAGCAGGCCGACGCCAAGCTCGAGTCGATCCGTTCGGCGGCGCAGTGGTACCCCTTTCAGCGGACCTGGTATTCGACCTCGCTCGCGCGGCTGCGGCTCGGCCAGGCTCGGCTCGACGAGGCCCAAGTCGCGCTCGACGAGGCGCTCGAGCTGCGTCGGGTTCTCGGGCGTACGCACTTCCAGCAGGTCAGCGCGCTCGACCTCGTGCATGTCGAGCTCCTGCGCGCGGGGGCCCGCGACGAGCAGGCCAACGCGACCTGCGAGCGCGCGGTCGAGCGCTTGCTCGCGCGTGCGCAGGCGATCGACGATCGCGAGCTTCGCCGCAGCTTCCTCGATCGCATGCCCGACAACGCGGCCTTGCTGGCGCTCGCGTCGACGCGCTGATCGACCCCGCGGGGGGACCAATCTGGGCCGCTCGACGTCTGCGGCCCCTGGGCTGAAAAGAGCCGCGCGGTTGAAGCGCGCGGTGCTAACGTGGCAGCCCGATGGTCAGCCACTCGCGCAAAGCCATCGAGGACACGCTGGCCGACGGCGGGGCCGAACTCGGTGGCTATCGGCTCGTCGCACGGCTCGGCGCGGGCGCGATGGGCCAGGTCTACTCGGCGCGACCACGCCAGGGCGGTGAGCTGGTCGCGCTCAAGCAGATCACGGTGTTCGATCCGACCCACCTCTATCGATTCAAGCAGGAGTTTCGAGCGCTCGCCGACATCGCGCATCCCAACTTGGTGCGGCTCGGCGAGCTCGTCGTGCTGGCCAGCGGGCTGGCCTTCTTCACGATGGAGCGGATCGAGGGCGAGTCGTTCTCGCGTTGGGTTCGGCGGCGTGCGCCGGTCGGGATGCCGCCCAACTTCGCGCGCTTGACCTACGCGCTGCGCCAGCTCGCGCTCGGTGTCCGGCACCTGCATCGGGCGGGTCGTCTGCACCGCGACCTCAAGCCCTCCAACGTGTTGGTCAGCAGCGAGGGGCGCGTGGTCATCCTCGACTTCGGCCTGGTGTTCGAACTGCGAGGCAGCGAGCCGAGGATCACCTTGACCGGCCAGCTGCTCGGGACCCCAGCCTACCTCGCGCCGGAGCAGGCCAGCCACAACGCGATCGGGCCGGCCGTCGACCTCTACTCGATCGGCGTGATGCTCTTCGAATGCCTCACCGGCTGTCTGCCCTTTGGCGGGACGGCGGCCCGCATGGTGATCGACAAGCAGCAGCAGGCCGCACCCGAGCCGGGCGTGCTGGCGCCCGGCATCCCGGCGTGGTTGGGTCGGCTCTGCCGCGGGCTGCTCGACCCCGACGCCGAGCGACGCACGACGATCGACGAGCTGCTCGCGGCGCTCGACGAGGGCGAGCTCGTGACCCGCAGCGAGGCCGAGCCGTCGCGCGAGCTCGAGCTGTTCGGGCGCGAGCGTGAGCTCGAGCTGCTCGAGCGCGTCCACGCGCAGGTGGTCGACGAGGGCGGCTGCACGCTCGTGCGCCTGGCCGGGCCGCGTGGACGCGGGAAGACGGCGCTCGTCGATCGCTTCGTGCAGGGCGTGGCCGAGTCCGGCGCGATGATCCTTCGCGGCCGCTGTCACCCGCGCGAGTCGATCCCCTTCGAGGGCGTCGACGGCGTGGTCGATGCGCTCACGCTGCACTTGCGTGCGCTGCCCGACCTCGAGGCGGCCAAGCTGCAGCCGCGCCGCGTGCAGGAGCTCTGCGAGCTCTTCCCGGTGCTCGCGGGCGTGTGGCGCGAGAGCGGGCGACGTGTGAACGAACTCGATCCGGTCACCCGCCGCCGCCACGCCGTCACGGCCTTGCGCGAGGTGTTGCTGCGGGTCAGCGACACGCGCCCGCTCGTGGTGTTCGTCGACGACTTTCACTGGTCGGATCTCGATGGTCTCGGGGTCCTCGCCGAGCTGATGCTGCCGCCCGATTCGCCCGCGATGCTCGTGATCGTGGCCTTCGATCCCGACGCGGGCGGCTCGATCGTCGGGCCGCTCGCCGAGGTCGACACCTTTCGGGGCGCGCGGGTCGTCGATCTCGAGCTTGGTTCGCTCGACGACGCGGCCGCGCGCTCGATGGCGCGGGTGCTGCTCGATGGCGAGGCCGAGCGGGTCGAGGCGCTGGTCGAGGCGAGCGCTGGCGAGCCGCTGGCCTTGGTTCGTGGGGCGCAGCGCGAGGGCGCCTCGGCGGCGGTCGAGGTCTCCGACGGCGAGCTCATGCGGGCGATCCGCTCGCTCGATGCGAGCGCGAGGACCCTGCTCGAGCTGAGCGTCTTGCTCGGCGAGCCGCTCTCGCGCGGGCTCGCGTGCGCGCTGCTCGAGGGCGGTCCGGCCGAGGCCGAGCTCGCCCAGACGGCCATCCGACAGGCTGGCTTGGCGGCGGCGGTCGCCTTCGAGCAGCCTGGCTCGAGCCTCGCTCGCGCGCTGCGGATCATCGAGCTCGTGCGGGTCGAGCTCCAGACCGAGCGCGAAGCGAGCCTGCACCTGCGGATCGCCGAGATCCTCGCGCAGGCCGACGCCGAGCCCGAGCGCGTGGCCGAACACTTCGTGCGTGCGGGCGAGCGGCGGCGAGCGCGGGCATGCGTGCGGCGGGGTGCCGACGCAGCCGCCGAGGCGCTGGCCTTCGTGCGGGCCGCACGACTCTATCGGCGTGCGCTCGGGCTGCTCGACGAGGACGAGACGAGCGCGGCCGAGCTGCGCGAGCTTCGACTCGCGCTCGCCGAGCAGCTCGTGCACCTCGCCCACTGCCGCGAGGCCGCCGAGATCTTCGTGGAGGTCGCGAAGACGAGTACGAGCGAGGAGGCGGCGAAGCTGCGGCTGAGGGCGGCGGAGCAGTACGCGATCTCGGGTTGGTCGGAGCAAGCCTTGGCCTTGTTGAGGGACCTCTTGGCCGCTGCGGGGGAGCGGATGCCGAGCTCGGCCCTCGGCGCGATCGCGACCTTCGTCTGGAACCATCTGCGACTCTCGCTCAGCCGGCTGCTCCCCCGATCGCGGCGTCATGCGCCGGACCCGAGCATTCAGGTTCGCTTCGATCTCGCCTACGCCGCCAGCCTGGCGACCAGCCGCCGCCACATCTTGATGGGCGCCGCGCTCATTCCTCGGGTCCTCCAGCTGGCGCTCGAGTCCGGCGATCCTGCGCGGCGCATCATGGCGCTCTCGATCGAGGTTGCCTTGCTGGCGACCCTCGGGCGGCGAGACCGTGCTCGTCGACTCGCCGACCGGGCGCTCGAGCTCGCCAGGGATCTCGATGATCCCTTCTACCTGGCCTACGCCCACGCGTGTGAGTATCTCGGACGCTCGATCATGGAGGTCTCGGCTGCGGAGGCGTCCTTCGAGCAGATGATGGCCTACCTCGATCGCTGCCCGGGCGAGAGCTGGCTACGTACGCCGATGTTGCACCGGCATTCGGTCTTGCTGGTGCGCTCGGGCGCCTACATGCGGATGTTGAATGCGGCTCCCGGCTGGTTGGCGCTCTTGCACGCGACCGGCCAGCTCCAGTTCGAGATCTTGCTGACCTGTGAGGTCGTGATCGCCCAGGCCCAGCTCGGCCAGTGCCTGCCTGCACGACGCAGTTGCGAGCGAGCGCGCTCGCGCTGGTGCGTGGATGGCTACGGGTTCGAGGACGCGCTGCTCGCCAACGCCGACGTATGGCTGCTGATGGGCGAGCGAAAGCTCGTCGAAGCCGCGAGCGTCGCCCGGGCCAAGGAGGCGGAGTTCCTCGAGCGGGGGCTTCGCCGGATCAAGCTTCCGCGCATGCGTCTGCGCGCGACCACCCTCTATGCGACGCTCGCCGCCGCGATCGCGAGCGACACCCCCCGAGCGGCCCCGACCCCGCACGAGCTTCGCGGGTTGCGGCGCTGCGGTCTGCCCAACCACGCCGCCGAGGCGCTGATCCTCGCCGCCGGCCGGGCATCGCTGGTCGGTGAGCGCGAGCGCGAGCTTCAGCTCTGGCGCGAGGCCTCGAGCGAGTGCCAAGCCATCGGCGCGCGGGGGCTGGCTGCAGCGGCAGCTCGGCGCCTCGCCGAGCTCGACGTGCCCGATCGGGTCAGCCTCGAGGCCGAAGCCGAGGCCTACTTCGAGGCCGAAGGGATCGGCGACCCGGCGCACTTCGTCGGCATGCTCGCGCCGGCCAAGCGCGGGCACGCGCTGGCTTCAAGCGATTCATGCCCAGGCGCGAGCCCTGCGCGCTATCGTGAGCGTGCGTCATGACCCTCGAAATGGATCCGAGCGGCAAGACCGAGGCCGGCGATGGCACGCTTGGCAGCGATCAAACGCTGCTCGGCAACGACGACACGCTGACCGACGACGCTCGTGTCGGGTCCGAATTCGCGAGCTCGACTCGGATCGGCCGCTACATCGTGCTCGAGCAGCTCGGCAAAGGTGGCATGGGCGTGGTCGTGTCGGCCTACGATCCCAAGCTCGATCGTCGGGTCGCGATCAAGCTGATCCACACGCAGCGGCAGGACCAACACGATCCGCGCGTCCGCATGGAACGCGAGGCCCAGGCGATGGCCAGGC
>JAMHUH010000636.1:0-1740 GCA_035904925.1 Nannocystaceae bacterium | reverse complement strand
GATCGCCTGGTTTCGCGTGCATGCCGAGAATCAGGAGAGCATCCACAATCACTCGGCCTTCGCTCAGGTCGAGTGGACGCGGCCGTGAACGCGGTCCACGTCGTCGCGAGCTGCACCGAACGCAAGCGGGCCGTGGTGCCCGACGAGCTGCGGCTCGGCTCGCTCGGCAGTTCGGCGGACGCAGAGGCTTGGCTCGCGCGGCTCGAGTCCGTCGACGTTCCGCGCGTCGCAGCCCGCGATCTCTATGCGGGCGAGCACTGGAAGTTGGTTCTCGACTTGGAGAAGCAGCTTCGAGAGGCAGGCCGCGAGGTTCGACTCTGGGTTGCGTCGGCTGGCTACGGGCTCGTGTCCGCGGACACGAAGCTCAAACCCTACTCAGCGACTTTTGCGCCCGGCACCCCAGACTCCGTCGCGCCCGTGAGCGAGACCTCGCAGCTGCGCCTGTGGTGGCGATCCCTGTGCGCGGCCCATGGCCACTCACTGAGGGACCTAGCATGGGAGGGAGCGTCGGCGCTCGTCGTGATCGGGTCGGCGAAGTATGTTCGCGCGATGTCCGAGGACCTCCAGGGCGCCCTCGCCGAGTTGCCCGAGGACGGACTCACCTTGTTCTCGGGTGCCGGCGAGGTCGATGACCTGCTCCAGCCTTCGCTCGTGAAGGTCGACGCGCGGGTGCAGGTTGCTCTCGGCCAAGGCGACTCTTTGCGCGGCAGCAAGCAGGGCCTCGCCGCACGAACTGCCCAGACGCTGCTGACGAGCACCACCGCGTGGCCGCCTCGCGCATCCGAGCTTGGAGCCGCTTACAATCGGCTCGTGACCGACCACGCCCCTCCCGCCGTGCCCCAGCGCGAGCGCCACGACGACCAAGCCGTGCTCGACTTCATCAAGGCCCAACTGCGAGAAGATCCTCGGTTGGGTTGGACGCCACTCCTGCGACGCTGGCGGGCGAGTGGCCAAGCTTGCGAGCAGAAGCGCTTCCGTGGACTCTTCCGCTCGGTCACGGACAAGACTCCCTGACCTGACCGAGCCCGCACCGATGAAGTACTACCTCCCCGACAGCCAGGATCTCGTCGATCCCAGCTTCGACTTTCAAAAAGAGACACGCAGCCCCGATCGCGTTCGCCACCGCGACGATCGCTACGCGCACGAGGTCTTCGGTCGGCGAGCCTTCGACGGGATCCTGATCTCCAAGGCCGCGGTCGACTCCGTGGGTGGTGGCTCGGCTCGCTACACGGGCCCGCAGCGGCGACGCTTCGATCGCCTCGGTGCCAAGGAATTCTTCCGCGCGACGGGTCACGCGTGGGGCAAGTTGCAGTTCATGGGCGACTGCGGGGCGTTCAGCTACGTCAAGGACGACGTCCCGCCCTACACCGTCGACGAGGTCATCGACTTCTATGTCCGCGGCCGCTTCGACCTCGGTGTGTCGGTCGACCACGTGATCCTCGACTACGACCCGACCTGGGACATGCGGGTCAACGGGCGCAGCGCTGTCCCGCCCGAGATCAAGCAGCGCCAGAAGATCACCCTCGAGCTCGCCCGCAAGTTCCTCGACACCTGCAAGAGCCAGTCTGTCGGCTTCAAGCCGGTCGGCGTCGCCCAAGGCTGGAGCCCCAAGTCCTACGCCGCCGCCGTGACGTCGCTTCAGAAGATGGGCTACGAGTACATCGCCATCGGCGGCGTGGTCCCCTTGAAGACCGACAAGCTCGTCCATGTCCTGCAGAAGATCGACGAGATCCGCAACCC
>JAMHUH010000635.1:0-1915 GCA_035904925.1 Nannocystaceae bacterium | reverse complement strand
CTCGCTGCGCCACAGCTCGGCGAGGTAGCCGGTGCCGCCCGGTACGGTGTCGTAGATGACCAAGAACTGCTTGCGACCGTCGCTGCCCGGCTCGGACATCGTGGTGATGCGCAGGTGCAGGGGCTGGCCGCCGAACTTCTTGCGAAAGCCGAGCTCGAGCGCCGACGAGAACGAACGCAGCACCGAATTGACCTCGTGGTTGGCGACCGGCAAGAGCACCCGGATCGCTTCGGAGGTCATCTCACGATAGAGGCTGACCTGCTCGAATTCTTCGGCCGCGCCCGAGGTTCGCACGCGACACCACGGGGCGTGCAGCGGCGTCGGGCTGGGCTCCTGGGCGCGACCGCAGTGGCGACAAACCCCGAAGCCGCGCTGCATCACGGCTTGACCAGCGATCTGCACGGCGACGTCGGTGTCCCAGACCCGACCAAAGTTGATCTCGCGCAGGAGCGCGCGCGACCACAGCTCGTAGCCAAAGAGCACGTCGCCCGAGTCGATCAGCCGGGCTTGCTCGGGCTCGTCGCTGGGGATCCGCTCGATCAGCTCGCGCGTGGTGTAGCTCTCTTGCTCGCGCTCGTCGCTCTCGTCCGAGGTGCTCGCTTCGCTCAGCGTGCTCGACGACCAAGCCTTGCGAAATGCGATCATCTTGCGCAATTGCCCCGCGTCACGCCAATCGCGGGTCTTGCAATTGGGGCAATGATCGCTGGGCGTGGCGCCGGGCTCCTCGCGGGCCGAATGGTGGCATTCGGGGCAGAGCCGCCAATGCTCGATCGTGGGATCGCTGCGGCTGCCGAGGTCGACCTGGGTAATCTTGATCTTTCGGCCCTCGGCGTAAAAACTGTTGAAAGGCGCGAACTCGCGTAATGCCGCGCTCGCGGGCCGCTGGTATTCGGCCTTGATCCGCTTTTCGGGCTTGTCGGCCTTGGTCGTGCTCGGACCTGGTTGGGTCTGGCCGGCGCGGAAGGTCGCGCGCAGGATCACGCCCGGCTCGGGGAAGGCGTAGTTGGGCAGCACACCCGCGTCGGTCAGGACGTTGGGCGGGTACTTGGTCGAGAGCGCCTCGATCTGGCGCTTGTAGCCCTGCATGGCCTCTTCGATGTCCTCGAGCTCGAGCTTGGCGGCGTGGGTCGGGTCGTCGGGGTTCGGCGTGGCCAGGCTCGGGTCGGCCTCGAGCGCGGCCTTGCGCTCGAGCAGGGCCTTGCGTCGCTTGCCGAGCGCGTTGCGCTCTTGGTCGAGCTCGTCGAAGGCGTCGCGCATGGCCTCGATCACATAGTCCCTTCCGACCAGCCGATTGATGAGCTTCTTGATCTCGATCCAGCCGGGGTGCTCGCGCTCGTCACGACCGAAGGCGCTCAGGAACTCGCCCGCGATCACGAATTTGTTGTCGGCATAGAAGCCGTAGAAGCTGTGCGGGAAGCCGGCCGCGTTGGCCGGGCCGAGCAAGGTCTTCATGTCGCGCGGGAGCTTGGTCTCCTTGGTCCGCGCGGCCCAGTAGTCGAGCGCGTGGGCGATCAGCTGCCGCTTGAGCATGTCGGGCGCGTCGAGGAAGCAGGCCGGCGGATCGATGTCGCCGCGCATCATCTGCTCGGGCTGCTCGAAGAAGTAGCGGTCGTGCGGGCGGGCGTTGGCGACGGTGATGATCAACGCGTTGCCGGTCGAGCGACCGGCCCGACCGACCCGCTGGACGAAATTGGCGGGCAGAGGAGGGACCGAGCAGAGCATGACCGCCGACAGATCGCCGATGTCGATGCCCATCTCGAGCGTCGGCGTGCAGGTCAGCAAGTTGGGCGCGTCGGGGTTGGTGCCGGTCTTGAACGCGCGCTCGAGCGCCTCGCGATCGGCCCGCGCGAGCAGACCGGTGTGCTCCTCGGCGAACACCCGCCGAATCCGGCCCGAGTTGTACACGCGCCGGTAG
>JAMHUH010000634.1:0-8054 GCA_035904925.1 Nannocystaceae bacterium | reverse complement strand
GCCCCCTCGCTCAGCCGAACATGCCAGGCCTCGAGCGCGGCGAGATCGGGGACCATGAAGCCGTGATGATCGAGCGGCCCGAGCTCGCGCCGGACTTCGTCGGCGACATGCAACGCGAGGTTGTCTCGTCCCGAAGTCAGGTAGACGTTGTCCTCGTCGGGTTGCCAGTCGATCGTCATGCCCAAGCCCTCGCGATAGAAGCGCAGCGTCGCGGCAAAGCGCTCACGAGCAACGAAGAGCGCGAGGTGACGAAGGCCGAGGGTCGCGGGAGTCTCGCGGTTGGTCACTCTGGTTTGATAGGGGCTATCCAGACGGCTGTCCACGCCGACTGCCTGCCGATTCTGCGGAGGGGCATTACTGCTAGACGTGCGAAGCCGGCCCATGCTACGCCGAGCGGCGTGAAGCGCGTTCTCGGTCTCGCACTCCTCGCTGTGTTGATGGTTCCGGCCTGCAAGACGGAGCCGCCGCCGCAAGACATCCCGGCCATGATCGTGCGCGCGCTGGCAGACGGCGACAGCCTCTTGCGCAACAACAAGGTCGACGAGGCCGCAAAAGAGTACGCGTGGGTGGTCGAGCAGGACGCCAGCAACGCCGCCGCCCTGACTGGGCTCGGCCGAGTCGAGCTGGCCCGCGAGAACCCGGCCGGCGCGATCGATCCGCTGAAGAAGGCCGTCGCCGCCAAGGCCGATGACCCGCTCGCCCAGGCCAGCCTCGGCCGCGCGCTCGCAGGCACCAAAGACTGGGCCGGCGCGGCCGAGCACCTCGGCAAGGCCTGGGAGCTCGACAAGGACGAGGATCAGTACGGGCTCGAGTACGGGGTCGCGCTGCGCGAGAGCAAGCAGTACGACGAAGCGATCGCGGTCTTCGGCGAGGTCGCCGAGAGCAACCCGAAGATCAAGTACGTCTATCGCGAGCTCGCCCACGCGCACAAAGAGGCCGGCGATCTCGACAAGGCGCTGCGTACGTACATGAAGGCCCAGAGCGCGTGGGCGGGCGACCAAGACGCCTTCGCAGGCGCGGCGCTGGTCTACGAGGCCCAAGGTCAGGTCGGCAAGGCCGTCGATCAATGGGCCAAGTACATCCAGCAAGACTGCTGCTCGAGCTACTCGAAAGAGACCGCGCAGCCCAAGATGGCCGAGCTCAAGGCCAAAGAGAACGCCGGCGACACGGCCCCGACCGAAGGCTGAGCCTCAGGTCGAGCTCTGCGCGGGCAGGGCCTCGAGCGCCTCGCGGAAGAGCACGAGGCTGCCGAGCATCACGACCAACACGGCGCCCGCGATCAAGCCGACGCCGACCACGTCGAACCACAAGCTGGCCAGCCAAGCGATCGTCGCGGCGGTCAGGACCCCGCGCAGGCGCTCGAGCTGGACCGCCCAGCGCTTGCGCTCGATCAGGCCGAGGAAGGTCATGTTGCTGACGATGATCAGCGCCGAGCCGGCGATCAGCTGGGCCCACGAAAAGTCGTGCTCGAAGAGCAAGAAGGGGATCAGCGCGACGCCGATCAGCAGGTAGTGGCCCGAGAGGTACCAAGCCAGCGCGCGCGAGATGTCGGGTCGATACTTGTCCGACTTCATCCGCTTGGGCTCGTCGGGATCGGGCTCGACGCCCGCCGGTAGCCAGGCCGGGTGGGCGAAGGGAGCCCAGAGCTTCTCGCGCAAGGTCTTGGCCGCGCCCGCGAGCTTGGCGATCCGGACGAGCAGCTGGAAGTTGCCCCAGACCGGGTTGTAGCTGGCCAGCGGCACGGTCGTGCCGTAGACGACCCGCTCGCCCTCGACCTCGAAGGTGCCGAAGATCCGGTCCCACACGATCAAGATCGCGCCGTAGTTCTTGTCGAGGTACTGGTCTTGGACGCCGTGGTGCACGCGGTGGTGCGAGGGCGTGTTGAAGAGCCACTCGATCGGTCGCGGCAGCTTGCCGACCAGCTCGGTGTGGATGAAGAACTGATAGAGACGATCGATCGCGTAGCTGGCGATGTAGATCTCCGGGCTGACGCCGAGGAAGGCGAGCGGGACGTAGAACAAGAACCAGGTGATCGGCTCGAACGCGGGCTGGCGGAGCGCGACGGCGAGGTTGAAGTCCTCGCTCTGGTGATGGACGCCGTGGACCGCCCAAAACACGTTGACCACGTGGCTGGCTCGATGCCACCAGTAGAACAAGAAGTCGACGCCGAGCAGCCCGAGCAACCACGCGACCCCGATGTGCTCGCTCCAGTCGATCAGCCGCGCGTGCTGATAGACCCAGACGTAGAGCCCGAGCGTGGCCAGCTTGAGGAAGACCTCGAGCGCTTGAAAGACGGTGCCCGTGCCGATGTCCGAGAGCGCGGTGCCGAAGTAGTAGTAGCCCTGGCGGCCTTGTCGACGAGCGATGATCGCCTCGAGGATGATCGAGCCGAGAAAGACCGGGATCGCAAACGCGACGTAGTTGAGGCCCTCGTCCACCCTTCGGTCATACGCCAACTCGCGCCGGTGTGCATCAGTCTGCGCAGGTTTTGCCCGATCGAGCGCTGTACCATGCCCGCGGATGCTGGCTCACGAGACGCATCGAAGCGACCCGGCGCCCGAGCGCTGGATGATCTTCTTGCATGGGATCCTCGGCCGGCGGGTCAACTGGCGGAGCTTCGCTCGCCGCTGGGTCGATCGGATGCCGGGCTGGGGCGCCGTGTTGGTCGACCTTCGCCTCCACGGAGACTCGCAGGACTCGGGCGACTCGCAGGGGCTCGCGGGCCCGCACGACCTCGCCTCGGCCAGCGCCGACGTGGTCGAGTTGGCCCGGGCGGTCGAGCTCGAGCATGGCGGTCGGATCGCAGCCCTGCTCGGTCATAGCTTTGGCGGCAAGGTCGCCATCGGCGTCGCGGATGCGCTGCGGGCCGAGGCTCGCGGGCTCGAGCGGCTCTGGGTGCTCGACGCTCCCCCGGGTCCGCGCACGCAGCCGCGCGACCGAACGACCGAGCAGGTGTTCACGGCGCTGGCCGAGCTGCCGGGCTCCTTCGTCGAGCGGCGCGAGTTCATCGAGGCCTTGGTCGAGCGATCGATCGCCCGCCCGGTCGCGCAATGGCTGGCGACCAACTTGGTCGCGATCGAAGGCCCGAGCGGCGAGGTCCGAGGCTGGCGCTTCGGGCTCGATCTCGTCGCCCTGCGTGGGCTGCTCGACGACTTCATGGTCGTCGACGCCTGGCCTGCGCTCGAGCGAGTCGCGGACGCGGGCACCGAGGTCTGCCTGGTCCTCGGCGGCGCGTCGCAGGCCGTGTTCGGCGAGCAGCGCGAGCATGCCGATCGTCTGGCCCGCGCCGGTCGGATCGGCGTCATCGAGATCCCCGGTGCGGGTCATTGGGTGCACGTCGATCAACCGGCGGCGCTGCTCGACTTGCTTGTCGCTCCGCCGCCGACGTGCGAGCGTGGCCAGCCGTGAGCGACCCTCGGCCCAAGCCGTCACCGCTGCCCTCCAACTATCGCTTCGAGGACGCGACCGTCCGCAAGGGCGTGCCGACGCACCCGATGACCGACCTCTACTACGAGCTGCAGCGCGGCTCGTGGACGCGGATGTTGGGCCTCTACGTCGGCGGCTTCCTGGCCGCGAACCTGATCTTCTCGGTCTTCTTCATGCTCGGCGGCGACTGCATCGAGGGCGCGCAGCCGGGCAACTTCCGCGACATGTTCTTCTTCAGCGTGCAGACGCTGGCGACGATCGGCTACGGGGCGCTCGCGCCCAAGACGACCTACGCCCACTTGGTCGTGATGGTCGAGGCGATGGTCGGCCTGCTCGGGGTCGCGCTCGGCACCGGCCTCGCCTTCGCCAAATTCGCCCGCCCGCGCGCCAACATGCTCTTCTCGCGCAACATCTTGCTGGCCCCCTACGACGGTCGCCAGAGCCTCTACTTTCGCGTCGCCAACGTGCGCGGCAACGACGTGGTCGAGGCGACGGTGCGGGTCGTCGCGCTGCGCAGCCACACCACCAACGAAGGCCACTCGATCCGCCGACTTCAGGACCTCGAGCTCGTCCGCAACAACTCGCCCCTGTTTCGGCTCAGCTGGCTGGTCGTCCACGTGATCGACGAACGCAGCCCGCTGTGGGGGCTCGATCTCCAGGACATCATCGACGATCGCGTGCTGCTGATCATCTCGCTGATCGGCCTCGACGGGACCTTCGCCCAGTCGGTCCATGCCCGCCACGTCTACACGCCCAACGACGTGCTGACCGGCCACCACTTCGCCGACATCATCCGCGACATCCCCGACGGTCGGATCGAGTTCGACTTCGCCAAGTTCCACGACGTCGTTCCGCTCGCGCCCGCCGTGGAGGTCGCCGACGAGCTCGCAGAGCGCGAGTCGAAGACGATCGATTGCGAGCTTCGCGACGCGATCGTCGAGCAACAGCCCGAGGCCGAGTCCGCCTGACTCGTGCGTGATCGAGCGTCGGCCCGAGCGAGAGGTTGGTGAGCGGCCCGAGCTCGGTCGACGAGCTTCCCGGGCGTCGCTCGCTTGCGTATACTCCGAGCCTCTGGGAGCGATCGTGAGCAAGAAACACCGACTGATTACCCGCAGTGACTTCGACGGATTGGTGTGCGCGGTCTTGCTCAAGGAGCTCGACCTCATCAGCCCCGAAGAGATTCTCTTCGTCCATCCCAAGGACATGCAGGACGGCAAGGTCGAGGTCACCGAGCGGGACATCAGCACCAACCTGCCCTACGTCGAGGGCCTGCACCTGTGCTTCGACCACCACGCGAGCGAGGTCGAGCGGGTCGGTGGGCCGCGCGACAACCACATCATCGATCCCAACGCCCTGAGCGCGGCGCGAGTGGTCTATGACTACTACGGCGGCAAGGCCAAGCTGCCCAACGTCGCCGACGACATGATGGTCGCGGTCGACAAGTGCGACGCGGCCCGACTCTCGAAGGACGAGATCCTCGATCCGAACGGCTGGATCCTGATCAACTACCTGATGGACGCGCGGACCGGCCTCGGCCGCTTCCGCGACTTTCGAATCAGCAACTACAGCCTGATGATGGAGCTGATCGACTACTGCCGCGATCACGACGTCGAGCAGATCCTCGCGCTGCCGGACGTCAAGGAGCGGGTCGACCTCTACATGGAGCACGCGCCCAAGCAGCGCGAGCAGATCCAGCGCTGCGCGAGCGTCCACGGCAACCTCGTGGTCCTCGATCTGCGCGCCGAAGAGACCATTTGGTCGGGCAACCGCTTCATGATCTACGCGCTCTTCCCCGAGACCAACATCTCGATGCACGTGATGTGGGGCCGCCAACAGCAGAACACCGTGTTCGCGATCGGCAAGTCGATCCTCGACCGCTCGTCGAAGACCCACGTCGGCAAGCTCTGCCTCGAGTACGGCGGCGGCGGGCACAATGCCGCCGGGACCTGCCAGATCGCCAACGATGACGCCGAGCGAGTCTGCGCCGAGCTGATCGCCCGCATCACCGCCGACGGCTGAGGCCATGCCCCAGCCCATCCGCCAAGGCGAGTGCGTCTGCTCGGTCGCGGCCCGCAGCACGCTCGCTACCATCCACATCGAGCGGGTCGCCAACCTCGAGCCGCTCGCCAATTAACCGTGGACGATCGAGCACTCTGGCGTCACGCTCGAGGGCTCGACCGACGGCGAGGGTTCGCCAAGTTCCTTGGGATACGATCTCATTTGCAAAGACTCTGTCGCCATGAATCGAAACCGACTCGAACGAGCCTGTCTGCACATCTTGCACCGTGCCGGAGACATGTCGCGGACTGGACCCTTCGAGATGATGTCAACAAGGCTCCCGCCTGATGTGTTTCATGCGCGAGAGCCCGAGATTCCGATACTCGCTTCCATTCTCGACCCAACGAACTGGGTCGTCCTCACAACAGATCGTGTGGTCTGGTCGGCGAATGGCAGGCTTGACAGTGTGGCCGTTGCCGCCATCGCAAGCGTGCACGCACTTTCGATTGAGCAAGGAAGTGACGTTCGGGCCGATGAATGCAGGGTGATAATATTGGAGACTGCGGATGACGTTCGGATGGAAATAGCGGCTGAGCCGGGATTTGCGCTGGGTGCGGTGTGGAGCATACTGAGGCACTTGCAGCGAGCTTGGACAAAGGACGCCTCGTAGGCCTCTCCATGACTCGAGTCCTTGTCGCGGAACAGAAATCGCCCCGGTGTCAGCCAGGCGCAAGCTTCGACGACCTCTTGTGCGGTCCTAATCGCGCAAGCTCCGGCCAGTCAGCTCGAGGAAGACCTGCTCGAGCGTCGGCTGCTCGACGCCAAAGCGCAGCGGTGAGCGCCCGCGCGCGCTGACCAGAGCTTGCAAGGCCGCGAAGGGATCGTCGACGCGGACATCGATCGTCGGCTCGCCCTCGAACTCGACGACCAAGCGCGGCTGGCCAGCGTGGCGAGCGAGCAAGCGCTCGACGCTGTCGACGGCGAGCAGCTTGCCCTGGTCGAGGATCCCGACCCGGTCGCACAGGCGCGCGGCCTCGTCCATGTAGTGGGTGGTGTAGAGGATGGTTCGGCCTTGGTCGCGCAGCGCGGCGACGTTGTCGAGCAAGCGGTTGCGCGACTGCGGATCGACGCCGACGGTCGGCTCGTCGAGCAAGATCAACGCGGGCTCGTGGACCAGCGCGGCCGCGAGGTTGAGCCGCCGGGCCATGCCACCCGAGAAGTGCTTGGGTCGCTGCTCGGCGCGCTCGGCCAGGCCGACGAAGGCGAGCGCCTCGTTCACACGCTTGGCGCGAGTCGCCGCGTCGAGGCCCTGCATGGCCGCGAAGAAGTCGAGGTTCTCGCGCGCGCTGAGGTTGTCGTAGATGGCCAGCGACTGCGGCGCGAGGCCGATCTGCCGGCGGGCCTGCGCGCGCGTCGGCGACCCGAGCCCGGCGATCGACACGCTGCCGGCGTCGGGCTCGAGCAGGCCGACCGCGAGGCTGACCAGCGTGGTCTTGCCGGCGCCGTTGGGCCCGAGCAAGCCGAAGACCTCGCCAGGCTCGAGCCGGAGCGAGAGATCGTCGATCGCCACAGTGCCGGCGTAGGCCTTGCGGAGTCCCTCGAGTTCGAGCACGCGGGCGCGAGTATAGCGACCGCGAGGATCATGCACACGCCCGCTCGCCATGGCACGCGCGGATCTGGCATGGTTCGCGCGGATGTCGACCTCGCTTCGCTGGACCTCTTGCATCGGTCTGCCGCTCGCGCTGCTCGCTTGTCACCCTGCCGATCGCGGCGAACATCCCGATCCGACCAAGCCCTTGGTCGACTCGGCCGAGGCGAGCGAGACCTCGCCGCCCACGACTGGCATCGAGGGCTTGCTGGCGTCGATCGACGAGCACGCCGATCCTTGCGTCGACTTTCATCGCTACGCCTGCGGCGCTTGGCTCGACGCGACCGAGCTCCCGGCGGACAAGCCTCGCTACGGTCGGGCCTTCGATCGGGTCAACGAGCGCAACGAGCTGGTCCTTCGTGCGCTGCTCGAGGAGGCGGCGAGCGAGGCCAGGGCGCCCCGCGAAGGCCAGCTCGATCCGGTCACCGCCACGCTCGGGGGCTACCACGCCGCGTGCATGGACCTCGACGCCCGCGACGCCGCTGGGCTCGCACCGCTCGCGCCGACCCTGGCCAAGATCGAGGGCATCGCCGACCGTCAACAATTCATGGCGGTGCTCGGCGAGCTGCACCGGACGATCTGGGGCCGGATCGGCTGGCTGGGCATGCCCGCCTCGCCGCCGCTCTTCATCGCCACCGTCGATCCCGACTTCATGGAGGCGCCCGACAAGTACATGTTGACGGTCTCGCAAGCGGGGCTCGGGCTGCCCGCGCTCGGCATGTACCTGCCGCCCGAGGGCCCCGAGGGCGACGAGGGCCGCGCGCTGCTGGCCAGCTATGAAGAGCACGTCGCGGACGTGCTCGAAGCGAGCGGGATCGCGGCCGATCGAGCCGCCGCCGACGCGGCGATCGTGCTGGCGATCGAGACCGAGCTGGCGAGGGCCTCGCTGACCCCGGTCGAGCTGCGCGACGAGGCGGCCAACTATCACAAGGACGGGTTCGCGGCGCTCGAAAAGCAGAGCAAGCCCTTGGCCTGGAAGGCC
>JAMHUH010000633.1:0-4815 GCA_035904925.1 Nannocystaceae bacterium | reverse complement strand
AAGCCGGTCGTGGCGAATTGGACTCGGGCGACCTCGACCGATTGTGAATCACGGATGTCGAGCCCGACCGACGCGAAGCCGGCGACGGCGAGGTTCGCGACGACGACATTGGTGCAGCTGTCGATGGTGAGCAGGGGCGGGCCAGCGGTGTCGATCTCGGGTTGCGGCACGACCGGGCTGGCGTTGGCGAGCACCGACCTCGGGCCGCAGCCGACGATCTCGACGTTGGCGCGACCGCTGAGCGTAGCCCCGCCGTCATGGTTGCCGGGCAGCAGGCAGATTCGCCCACCTGCGAGCGGCAGCAAGGCGATCGCCTCGGACAGCGAGTCGACCTGGCCGTGGCTCACGACGCCGTCCCCCACCGTGATGGTGCAGCAGCCGCGCTGACACAGCGGCTGGAGCCGACGCCGCACGTCTCGAATCGAAGGGGCAGCCGGCGGGATGTCGCCCAACACGCCCGTCGGCTCTTGCCAACGAACGATCGCGAGCGGGGCATAAAAATGCCGGGTGCCGTGTGGAGCCGCGCCATCGAGTAATTCCCAGGGGAGCACGCGGGTGTTGGCGCCCTTGCGGGCGGCGATCACCCAAAAATCCGCGATTCTTCCGCTCGGGCGAAAGGCGACTTGCAGGCCGGTGTAGCCGAGGGGGACCGGCACGCCCTCGAGGAAGGGAATCTCGACCTCGCTCTCGTCGTCGGGGCCGCGGTCCCAGATTCGCAAGTAGACCTCGCGCTCGTTGGCCCAGTCGATCGGGAGCGGGCCGGCGATGATCAGCTGGCGCGTGCCGGGGTCGTAGCTGCCGATCACGCGAAAGAGGGGACCTTGCAATTCGGCCACGTACTCGCCGTTGGGCAGGCGGGCGCCGCGGGGCAGGAGCTCGACGATCTGCTTGGCGCGTGGCCGGGCGACGCTGTCGCGCGGGCTGGTTCGCAATTCGATCACCGTGCCGCCGCCGCTCGCCGTCGCGGGGCCGACCACCCAAGCGCGGTGCAGCGGGGCCGCGTTGCCAAACCCCCACGTGAAGGACTTGGGCCCGCGCTGCTCGACGCGGATCGCCTGGTGCTCGTTGCCGAGGTAGCCGCCGGTCACGAGTGGCCCGCAGGGCGAGGGCTCGCCGTCGAGGATCGGCGTGACCCACAAGCGGCCATTGGAGACCAGCTCGGCCTGCTCGCGCTCGAAGGTGGCGCCCTGCTCGAGTCGGGCGATCAGGGCGTCGAAGGCCTCGTCGACCTTTTCGCTGCCCACGTCGGTGGCGACCTCGACTCGCCGCATTCGCCGTACGCGGGTGGTGCTGTCGGGCCCACCCAGCGCCCGCTCGCGCAACTCGCTGTCTTCGACCATCGACACGACCTGCTCCCAGACGTGCAAATAGACGAGGTCGTAGCGGGTATGATCGGAGAATTGAGGCAGCTCGTCCTTCCAAGGCCGCCTCGGCAAATTGTCGATCGAGGCGTCTTGGCGCAGCCAGTCGACCTGGGCGAGGAAGTGCTCGGGCTGCTCGAGCTCGACCCGCAGGCCGCCCACGAACATGCTGCCGGGCGCGATCGTGAAGTCGTAGGTGAAGTACCCGTCGTAGGTCAGGCCGTCGAGGCTGGGGTGGATGGCGGCCGTGACGTCGCTGATGGCGAATCCGTCGTTGGTGGTCCCATGCGCGCCGGTCAGGTCGGCCAGCGTCGCGCGCAGGTCCTCGGCCTCGAGCATCGCATCTTCGTTCCAGTCGGAGTCGAGGACCGTGCGGCCCTGCTGCATGCGAACGCCTGCGTAATGCTTGCCGGGCTGGAGCAGGTGACGAGTGATGTCCTGGGTGGTCATGTCAGTTCTCGATGTCGATCTGCGGGATCGCGTCGAAGGGGAGAAACTCGCCGAGCTTGGCCCGCAGGTCGTCGCGTTTGATGGGGTCGTAGAGGCGATGGAAGGCGCCCATTGCCGCGTGGTTCTCGGCGCCACGCAGGATCTCGGCAGGCGCGGCCTCGCTGAGCAGGCCGAAGCCGGGGTCGCCGAAGGTGGCGGAGACCAGCCAGATGGCCGAAAAGTCGGTGTAGAAGTGCGACTCGTAGGGATGCGGCCATTTTCCTTCTAGCGCGGCGCTGAAGCGAAAACAACCATGCTGGAGGTCGGTGACCTCCCCCGCCCCAATGATGATCGAGTCGGTCGCGTGGAGTCGATTGACGGCGACGTCGCCCATCACGGTGGTTCGCTCGATCTCGACGGTGGCGAGCGCGGTGGTGATGTCGCCTCGAATGATCGAGTCACGAATGATCAGCTTGCCGACCGTGCTGGGATCGCCGTCGATCACGGCTTCGACGATCGGTCCGGTGATCGACGATTCGATGACCAGCTCTTCGATGTGTCCGCGAATCTCGAGCGTGACGCGGGGGATGGGCCTGGCTTGGGTACCGACCAATCGGATTCGCTCGCCGCCGGGGTCGATCGTGCAATGACGAATCTCCACGCGATCCCACACGCCCTCGATTGCGAGCGTCGCTTCGACCGGTGTGGCGGGTGCGTCGGGGGCTACGACCTCCTCGACGATTCCGGGCCGATCGATGCCCAGCCAAAGCCCCTCGAGCACGAGCCGGCGCAGGTCGTCGGGAGTGGCCTTGACCGCCGCGCCGAACACCCAGGTGAGCGGATCGGGGCTGGCGATGGTGCGGCGCAGCAAGGGGCGCTCGAAGTTCGCGGCCTGCAGCCGATAGTCCTCGAGGTCGGCGAGGTCGGCGTCGGGCTCGTGGGTCTTGCTGTCCTCGACCTGGTCGATCGCGGTCGCGGCCGAGGGGATGGTCATCGCGATCGGGCCCAAGGCGAGGCCACCATCGGGAAGCGAATTGACGCCGGTGGTGAGCAGGCTGAAGCGCCGGTCGTAGCTCCCCGCTCCGATCTCGCCGGGCGCCCCATAGTGGAGCCGGTGGGCCACGAGTGGATTGCCGAGCGTGAGCGCGACGCCGAAGCCCGGCTGCATGAGCGCCTCGACGCCAGTCACGAGCTCGTCGACGATGTCCGGCAATTCACCGGGGCGGAAATTCGAAGCCAGCACGGCTGCGTGCACGAGCGCGGCGACGCCGTTGTTGGCCCCGACGCCCAGCGTCAGCGCGGCTTCACCCGAAACGGTGTCGGACTCGTAGAGCTTCGAGCGTCCGCAGTCGGCGATCCGGCTCGCGGCGAGGAGCGCTGCGATCATCGGCGCGTCGACGATGCCGACCCCGGCCAAGAAGCGGCGCAGCTCGAGCGTGCTGCGGACGCGCAGCCCTGCATACTTGGCCAGCAGGGTGGCGGTCGGTCCGTCGAGCGGTGGCGTGATGGCCTGGAGGATCGCGGCGTCCCACTCGTACTCGGCATGGTTGAAGAGCCGACACGACAACGCCTTGGGCATCTGCCATTCACGCAGCTTCGTCCAGCTGTCGGCGCTCGGACGATCGGCGGGCTGGAAGAGCGGGACGGGCCGCCCTGTCGGATCGAAGGCGAAGTGGTTGCTGCCCAGAGCGAAGCAGGTCGGATGCACGAGCGCGAAGGCCCGCATGCGATAGAGGTGCGCACCGAGCTTGGGGATGCCATAACGACCCCGGACGCCGCGGTCGTAGCGACGAAAATCGGGCGTGTGGTCGAGCTCCTCGAAGGCGGTGTAGGCGAGCGCGGGCAGCCGCTGCGAGCGAAGATCGGCCCAACCACCGCGCGGCGTGTCGCTGAACAATGTGGTGCGGGCGGGCGCGGGCTCGAGCAGGTGATGCGAGCGTGCGAGCAGGCGCGCCGTCTCGAGCGTCGCGCCCGACCAACCGGTGACGTCGCCGAGCAGGCTCTCGATCACCCGCGGCGTGCCTTTGCGCCGGCGATAGTAGATGGTGCGGGCCACGTCGATCCGGCGGCCGCGACGGTTGAGCGCGTGGACCATGCGCGTGGCGAGCAGCTTGCCGAGCTCGACGAGCGCGTCGTCGTCGGCGAGCTCGACGAAGTTGTTCTCCCACAGGCGATCGATGCGACGGCGCAGCGTGGCCGCGTCGCCACCCATCTGCTCGATCAAGCGACGCAAGGTGCCCGGCGTGGCCGTCTTGGCGTCTTCGCTGCGGTAGTAGCCGGGGATCCAGCTCCACAGCTTCTCGGTGTAGTAGTCGACGAAGCCATCGAGGGCCGCGCCAGCGTTGATGTCGATGTCGTTGGCCATGGTCGAGTCTCAGTTGGCGCCGAAGAGCTGGAGGCCGGCGGGCGTGCTGCCGATGGTCAAGTCGGTGTTCTCGAGGTCGAGGTAGGTATCCTCGGGCATGGTCAGCAGCGCGGGCATCTCGACGCCGTCGAGCGCGATGCCGGTGATGCCGAGCACGCCAGGCACCGCGTGAATGGTCGCGTAGAGCCGGCTGCGGGCCAGGCTGGCGCCAACGGGCATGTTGCGGATCGAGAGGACGCCATCCCAGTCGTCGAAGAGCCGCTCGGCGACCTCGAGCTCGACGTCTTGGGCCCGAAAGCGGGGATCGATCTCGAGCTCGACGCGCAAGGCCTTGGAGACCGCCTTGGCCTTGATCACATGAATTCGGGCGTTGGGCTCGGCCATGCCCTGGAGATAGCTGCGCAGCTCGGCCGAGGGATCGCCGGCGTCGCGGGTGGCGAACCAGACCTGCACGACCGCGTCTTCGCCCGAGTCGTCCCAACCCCAGCGGGCCTTGGCGCTCACGACATTGCCATAGCGACGGGTCTCGGCCTCGAAGTCGGGCAGGGAGACGAGGCGACCGAGCACGAGGGTCGAGAGCGGGGCCTCGCGGCGCTGCTGCTCGGGCGTGGGCGGCTCTTTGCCGCCGGTGGCGGGGAGCGGGTTGAAGACCTTGCGAAC
>JAMHUH010000632.1:0-4548 GCA_035904925.1 Nannocystaceae bacterium | reverse complement strand
GTTCGCTCGTTCATGACGGGTTTCGGGCGGCGTCTTGGTAGCAAGCGGGCTGCTCCCGCACCGGTGTTAGGCTCCCGCGATGCGGACCACGTTGTTCTGGATCGGGACCTTGCTCGCGGCGGCGGCGGGTGTGCTCGGCATCGTCTCGACCAACATGAACGCGGGCGGCGTGCCGGCCGACGTCCATCCCGTCGGCGCGCTAGCGGTCGGTGTCGCTGCGCTCGCGATGCTCTACGCGTCGAGCCTCGCGCCGGACAAGTGAGCGCTCAGTCCACGCACATGCGCAGGTCGTCGTCGACCGGCAACTGGCGAGGACAGAACTCGGCGAATTGCCGGACCCGAGCGCCCGGATCGAAGCTGTTGCGACCGTTGGCGAGCGCGAGCGCGGCCTCGCTCTCGGTCGCGTAGGGTCCGACCATCACGACGTAGTACCTGCGCCGGTGAACCACGAAGCTGGGGATCCCCTTGCTGCGCAGCTGCGCGACCCGATCCTGAGCCGGCGCGAGCTGGCCGGTGCTCGCGACTTGGATGGTGAAGCCAGGCTCGGTCACGAAGGCGCCCGGCAAGCCCGGATCGATCTCGACCGCGCTGGGCAGCGAGGGTGCGATCGGGCCTTTGCCGACCCGATCGGCGAGGCTGTTGGCCTGGATCGATTGGACGTCGAGATCGGCCTTGGCCGACTTGGCCTTCTCGACCGTCTCGCCGATCTCGGTGATCTTCTTGTCGAGCGCGACGACGGTCTTCTCGGTCGTCTTGGGATCGTCCGACACGCTGGCGGTCGTGGCCACCTGAACCTCGTCGCGCAGCTCGGCGATCCGCTCGCGAGCGTCGGAGAGCTCGACCTGCTTGGACTCGACGACCTGCTTTTGCTGCTCGGCCTGGACCTCGAGCACGCCGATCGTCGTGTCGAGCTTGTCGCGCTCGGCGATCGCCCAGACCCCGATCGGCGCGCCTTCGTCGTTGAGCGCAGCCACGTAGTCGAGCACCGAGCGGCGGTAGGCCTCGCCCTTGCTCGAGTCGAGCGCACGATCGACCAGCGCGAGGTTCTGCTCGAAGCGCTTGAGCTCGACGTCACGGCGGAGGCTGACCTGCCCGAAGATGCCCGCCGCGACCGGCACCGCCAGGGTCAGGACCAAGGTCCGCACCCACGCGTCGCGGCGGCTCTCGACCCCGCCGATCCGTTTTTCGACTTGCCCGAGCTGGTTCTTGATCGAGTCGAGCGAGACCCCGATCCGCCGCTCTTCGAGCTCGCGCACGCGATCGTGCAGCGTCTCGGCCTCGGCGAGTTGACGCTCGAGCTCGAGGATTCGCGCCTCGAAAGGCTCCGGAGTTTGGCCGTCGTCTGGGCCCGCCATCGCGCCAGCATGTCACGTTTGCGGCGGCGCCGCGCGGGCTATCCGTCACTTGCGCGGGACTGGCTCGGGGGTGTGTAGTTGCCCAGACATGAGCGACAACCCGATCAAGGTCTATCCCGGCGAGCAGGCCCAAGTGGCGTGGGACGGCCGCCTGTGCATCCACGTCGGCGAGTGTGGACGAGCGACCAACCAGCTCTTCGAGGGCGGGCGCAACCCTTGGTGTCAGCCCGACCTCGTCGACCTCGACGCCGTCGCCGACGTCGTCAGCCGCTGCCCGACCGGCGCGCTGACCTACCAGCTCGCCGACGGCAGCGCGCCCGAGCAGGCGCCCGCGCGCAACCGGGTCGTCGTGACCAACAACGGCCCGCTCTATCTGACCGGCGAGCTCGCGATCGACGGCGCCAGCGAAGACATGACCGGCGTGAAGTTTCGGGCCGCGCTCTGCCGCTGCGGCCAATCGAACAACAAGCCCTTCTGCGACAACAGCCACGAGCAAGCCGGGTTCCGCGATCGCGGAGCCGTCGGCGATGCCGGAACCACGCTCCCCAGCTCCGGCGGCCTGCTCGAGATCCGCCGGGCCAAGAACGGCCCCCTGCTCGTCAGCGGCAACCTGACGATCGTCGCCGGCAGCGGCCGCGAAGCCTGGCAAGGCACGCGAACCGCCCTGTGCCGCTGCGGCCACTCGGCCAACAAGCCCTTCTGCGACGGCGCCCACAAAGCCGCCGGCTTCATCGCCGACTGAGCCCCAAGGGGGTGCGAGACGGCCCCCGAATGGCGCCCGATCTCGAGCGAGCTCAGGGCGTGGGGATCATCGCTCGGATGTGGACGTCGCCGTTGTTCGAGACCTGGGTGAGCACGAGGTTGGAGGACACCTTCCCGTCGACGAAATTGACGTTCGAGGTGCTCGGCACGGCGTCGGGGTAGACCTGCAGGTAGCCGACCGAGGTCGCCTGGACCGCGGTCAAGTTGCCGAAGATTGCCTCGACCCCGTCGGGGATCGTCGGCGCTCCGACGACATCGACCAAGATCGATCCTTCGTGGCCGACCGGCCCGGCGTCGTCGCTGCGAGTGTCTCGAAGCCGCAGGGGCGAGATAGGCTGGAAGTCGAGCCCCTCGCCGAACCAGCCGAGCACGTCGACGAGGTAGTGGGAGTCTTCCAGGGTGAAGAGGGTGGCGAAGCCGGCGGCCGAGACCGGGATGACGACGAGGTTCGCCCGGGTACCGCCGACCGTGTAGTTGAGGTTGGAGGTGACCGGTTGCGAGGCGCCGGACTCGTAGATCGTCGCGTAGCCGCCGGCGGCTGGGTTCACGGCGGTGAGGTTCGCAATGACGGCGCCGACACCCACGAGCGGAATCCCGCCGACACCCGCGATCTGCAGCTCCTTGGTTCCGGCCGGGATCATCGCGGCCCCGAACAAGGGGTCACGCGAGTCGAATACGCGGGCCGGGGCGACCATGTGGATATCCGTGCCGGGCGGGAAGTAGCCGAACACGTCGACGATCACGTGCGAGGTGCCGTTGTTCGTGACGTGAAGCAGCTCGACCTTGCCGTCGGCGCCGGGATCCACGATGACGAGCCCCGGGGTCGCCTCACCGAGCGCGAAGTTGATGCTCGAGTTGCCTGGGAAGGGCGCGTCGGGATACGCGGCGAGGAAGCCCTGTCCTTGCGGATTGGCGACCGCAATGTTGAGCACGACCGCGCCGAGCTGAGCTGCGGCCGGGAGACCGACTTTGCCAGCCAACGTGACCGAGATGTTCTGGTCGGTCGCGAGCGGGCCGACGAACTCCTGCCCGGCCAATCGGGTGTCGAGCACCCGCGCAGGCCCGACCGGGACGTAGCCCGAGCCGCTCGGGAGATAGCCACTGACGTCGAAGATCACGTGGGTGGTGGTCTGTGGCGGCGGCGGCGGGGCGTCGGGGCAGACCTTGTTGTAGCGAACCGGCGCGTAGCCAGCAGCGTAGCCCGCGTCGCCCCATGACCGGTCACGGACGACCACGCGCATGGCGTCTTTGCCGACGGTTGCCTCGATGACCTGCACGCCATAGGCCCCGAGGTTCTGGGCGACGAGCCGGACGTGCGAGCCCGGCTTGTTGAGCGCGTCGCCGCTCTGCAGCGCGGCGTAGCTGTCGAGGCCGTGGCTGACGTTGTACAGGGTGCTGGTCGAGTAGTGCCCGGAGAGCCATGCCTTGCTGACGAAGCCCGAGCAATCGACGCCGTAGGAGCAAGCATCGACGATCTTGTCGGTCGACGTGTTGAGGTCGCCGACCGTATAGCTGTTGGCGACCGCGTTGGCGTAGGTGCTGACCTCGATGTGCCCGGCGTATTTGTAGGCGACGCCCTTGATCGGCTGGCCGAGGTGTTGCTGAAAGTAGGCGACCGGCGTCCGACCGGCGCAGGTGTGCATGTGCTGGCTGTTGTAGACGGCCTCGAAGTTCGCGTAGGCGTAGGCCCGCTGCATGATCTCCTCGCGGCTCATGCACAGGGCCTCGTCGCCCTCGAGGCCGCCCTCGGTGTCTGGGGCGAGCGCTCCGAGCTGCTCGAGCGCGCCGCCTCCGGCCTCGCTCGGCTGGTGAGGCGCCACCCCCGGGAGGGAGGCGAAGGGCGTGGCCACCCCAATGTCGACCGGCCGGCGCAGCGACGCCTCGTCGACGCCCGTACTCATCACCCGCAGCTCGCCCTCGGGATCCATGGTGATCCGGTGTTCGACCCAGACCAGCTCGTGGCGCATCGGCATCTCGACCACCTGCATCAGCGTCCCGTCGAGGGCGAAGCGGTAGGCGAGCATGCGCGTGACGAAGGCACCGTCGACGAGCCCGACGTCGGCGACGCGAAGCCACATGTCCCCGTCGGGCGTGACGCCGATCAGCGCGAAGTCGCCGAGGAGGCCGAAGGTCTTGATCGTCGCGACCTCGACGTCGTCGACGAGCAACGACGCCGTCGACAAGTCGGCCGCTTCCAGGCTGGTCGCGGCGACCAGGGCGACGCTGTGGCCATCGACCTGAACCGTCGAGATCGGGGCACCAGGGGCGGCGATCAGCGTCCCGTCCCCGGCGAAGAGCGGCAGGTGTTCGCGACCGAAAGCCAGCTCGACCGCCACGCCACCCTCCCCGTCTTTGCGCAGGCCAGTGATGTCGGCGACATCGAGCTCGCTGGGGATGTCGAAGGTCTCCCAGGCCGAGGCTTGCACGTCGT
>JAMHUH010000631.1:0-6996 GCA_035904925.1 Nannocystaceae bacterium | reverse complement strand
TTCGAACCGGTACGCCCCCACTGCGTCCCCGATCCTCGATCGACTCGCTTCGCGGGGTGCAGTGGAGATCCTCGGATCGGAGCCCGAACCGAAGAGGCTCGATGTCCCTGCTTTTGGGGATCTCCGGAAAGAATCTCACCCATTGCGCCCAGCGAGCCGAGTCGATCGAGGATCGGGGGACGCAGTGGGGGCCCACTGGTTCGAATGTGGAGCCGCCTACTCGAATGCTGGCCAAACCGAGCGATGCCCAGCGGCGGGAGACTCGAACCAGTGGGCCCCCACGGAGGCACCCACAGGCTCGCCATCGTGACAGCACCGTCCGCGAACGATCGAGTCAGCCCCGAGAAGAACCGACGCCCTCGACGACCGCCAACTCCTCGTCGTCCTCATCCGCATCAGACTCGTCCTCGGCAACCTCGGCCCCCGCCCCGAGCAGCAACCCATCCGCCCCGACCTTGCCCTCGCGGACCAAGTCTTCCTCGGCGCCGAGCCGCTCGTTCGGTCCGTGGATGACCCCCATGACCTGACCACCGCAGAGCGGGCAGACCTCGTCTTCGACCGAGAGCGCGCGGCCGCACTTGGGCTCCGAGCAGCGCCGATCGGTGAACATGCTGCCGATCGCGAGCCCGCCGATCGCGAGCCCGGCCGCGACCGGCATCACGATCTGCATGGGCAGCTCGACGCCGAAGCTGCCGCGGCTGAGCAAGCCGCCGAGCATGAGGATCGGCATGCCGAGCAGCTTGGCCATTCGCAGCGCCGCGCTGCGCTCGACTCGGAACACCGGCTTGCCTTTGTTCATGCCGACGACGCCGGGGTCGAGGTCGCGGCGCTGCTCGGTGGTTCGGCTGGCGCTCGGATCGTCGAGGTCCTCGAGATCGTCGGCTTCCTCGTCGTCCGCGTCGTCGAGTTCGTCCGCGTCCGCAGGGCCGAGCGCGTCGACCCGCGCTCGGCTCGAGATCGGCGGGCCGAGGATCTGCGCCAGCGAGGGCGCCGCGGGCCACGACTCGGGCTTGGGGATCGCCAGGCGCTCGCGCAGCGAGGTCCCGAGTCGCTCCGACTTCTCGATGGCGTCCCAAGCCTGGCGCACGAACCCGGCTTGATTGGGCTGCAGATGATCGAGGACCCGCCGACGCCCGCGCCGGTCGAGCGGGCGCACGTGCGTCTGCATGGCCAACAAGAAGCTCAGGTCCTGGACCGAGAGCGCGCCGAGCCGCGACTCGGCCCGGGTCGCTCGAAAGCCCCCGCTCGAGCGGGCATAGAAGCGCTGCGCGGCGTCGGTCGTGAGCACGCCGAAGCCGAGCGCGAACGCGGACAGATCGATCAGGCGCTGACCCGCGAGATCGCTCGGCGTCGGCAGTCGATGGACCACGCGAACGCAGTGGGCGACCGCGCGCGCGAGCGCGGGGACCAAGTTCTCGGGCTCGCGCAGCGCGACGTCCTCGACGGCGAAGCGAGCGACCCGGCCCTTGCCCTCGAGCTGCACGAACCACGCGTTGGCTTCGTGACCACGCATCGCCGGCGGTTGGCCGACGACGGCCCCGCGTCGGGCGGGATCGCTGTCGTGCAACACGACCTCGACCTCGAGCTGGCCGAGCCCGAGCTCCGGGTTGGTGGCCGCCGCGGCGTAGCGGAGCAATCGCAGCAGCACCCGCCGCACGCTCGCCTCGCCGCCCGCCCACGCGTCGGGGAAGAACTCCGGCGTCGGCTCGAGCAGCGGCGCCTGAACGTAGCCACGAAAGCCGAACGCGGCGATCAGCTCGGCCGTGCGCGCGATCAGCCAGTCCCGCTCTTCCAGCGGTGGGAGGGTCACGTGCGCCTGCGGCTCGGCACCGAGCATCGGCGGTCTATAGCACGAGTGGATCGGCCGTCTGCCGGCCGACTTCTGCTCGCACTCGTCCTTCCAGCAGGCGTCGGCGGCTTGCTTGTCGACACCAAGACAATCGTGATCATCGCGATCATCGCGATCGTGGAGGGGAGCAGCGGACGCATCGCGGCGATCGTCTGTGCTGCTGGAACGAGCGCAACATCGGTCGTTTTGGGGGCAAGCGACCCGCATCGAGCTTGGGGCGAAGCGCCCCGTGCAGGGATATTCAGGGCGCAAGCGCCCCGGCAGAACGACGCGGCGTGAGCCGTCGCTGCCGCGATCCTGGTGCACAGCGCGTTGCCCAGTGTTGCCAAGCGCGCGCCGCTGTGTCCGAATGCCGCCCATGCGAGCGAACAACCTCCGGGCGATGCCGGTCGGTGCTGCGCTGGGGCTCAGCCTATTGCTGAGCGCCTGCGGACCGATCGCCTTCCAGGACAGTATCAACTTCATCAAACCTGCGCCTACGCCCGAGCCTGTCGCCGTCGAGGCTCCGCCCAAGCGCGCCTCGCTCGCCGGCGACCAGATCGTGCTCGAGGACAAGATCCAGTTCGACTACAACTCCGCCACGATCAAGGCGGAGTCGCACTCGCTGCTGGACGAGGTGGCCGTGATCCTCACCGACAACCCCGACATCGAGAAGCTCGACATCGTCGGTCACACCAGCTCCGAGGGCAGCGACAGCGCCAACCTCAAGCTGTCCAAGGACCGCGCGGCTTCGGTCTCGGCCTACTTGGTCGGCAAGGGCATCGACGCCGGTCGACTCAGCTCGCAGGGCAAAGGCGAGAAGGAGCCGATCGCCGACAACGAGACCGACGAGGGCAAGGAAAAGAACCGTCGGGTCGAGTTCAAGATCGAGAAGCGCTCGGGTGCCGCGACCGAAGGCGGCGCCCGTGGCCGGCCCGGTGGGAACATCATCTGAGTCGAAGGAGGCAACCATGCGTATCGCCAACATCATCGTTCTGAGCGCCGCCTTCGTGACGTCCACGGCCTGCATCGCCCGTGGTCCCGAGGACTACCGCACCGTCACCCGCAAGCTCGTCGACACTCGCCGCGCCGACATCGAAGGCTGCTTCGCGGGCGCCAACGGCAAGGTCGTCGTCGACTTCACCGTCGAGAAGAAGTCCGGCAAGATCACCAACCCCAAGGTCGACTCGGCCAAGAGCACCGCCCCGGCCGAGGCCGGCGAGTGCATCGCCAAGAAGATCGAAGGCCTCACGCTCGAGCAGCCCGACATGCGGGACGGCGCGGCCAAGTTCACCTGGACCTTCGGGAGCTGACAACCCGAGCTGCTCGCAGCTCACCACAGCTCGTCTTTGCGCCCGGGCCAGCCACGCTGGTCCGGGTTTCGTTTACCCAACCTTCACCAAACTTCGGCCCGCGCTTCGTGGAGCGCTCCGATCCACGGGTGTACTCCACAAACACGATGCTCAAGCGAATCAGTCTCTGTCTGCCCCTGTTGCTCACGCTCGCCTGCGACTCCGGTGACGAGTCCGTCGAGGCACGCTCGGCCGACGAGCCCGACGCGATCGCCACCGAACACGGCGATCACGACCGAGAGGGCCACTTCGACCACGGCAAGAAGATGGTCGACCACCTCTGCGGCGAGATCGAGTGCAGCGACGACCAACGCGAGTCGATCGCCGAGCTGCTCGCCGCCAACAAGCCCGAGCGCGGGCCCGAGGGTGAGGGTCGCGAGGCCTTCCAACGCGCGCTGGCCGATGCCTTCCGGGCCGAGACCTTCGACCTCGCGGCGCTGCCCAAGCCCGATGATCAAGAGGCCCACGAGGCCCACCGCACGCAGATGGCCACCACGATCGTCGGCCTCCACGATCTGCTCACCGCCGAGCAACGCGAGCTGATCGCGGCGAAGATCGAAGCTGGTGGCCCGATGGGTCTGCTCGGTCACGGGCCCGGCATGCGCGGGCATGGCAAGCGCGGCGAGGGCGAGCGCGGCCAAGAGGGTGACGCGGCCAAGCACGCCGAGCGCAAGGTCGAGCGACTCTGCGCGACCCTGACTTGCACCGAGGCTCAGGTCGAAGAGCTCGGCAGCATCTTCACCGACGCGCTGGCCGAGCTCGCGCCGCCCGAGCCGGCCAAGGTCGACGATGCGCTCGAGACTCGCTTCGCGGCCGCGTTCCGAGCCGACGCGCTCGCGCTCGCCGACGTCGAGGCGCTGCTCGACGCCACGCGTCCGGCCAAGCCGCCGCGGCCGGCGATGGACGAGTTGCTGGTCTCGATCCACGCGGTCCTGACCCCCGAGCAGCGCGGGCTGCTCGCCGACGAGATCGCCGAGCGAGGGCCGCACGCGATCTTCGGCGGCAAGGGCAAGCACGGCCACGAAGGTGAGCACGGTAAGCGCGGCCACAAGGGCAAGCATGGCAAGCATGGCAAGCGCGAGGTCGAGGCCGGCGAGCCCGCCTGAACCTCCCGCAAAGCGCTGAACACGAACGGGCGCGCCGGATCTCCGGCGCGCCCTTTTTGCGCGTGGCTGTTATGGTCGCCCGCGAATGAGCGCCGAGGTTCACCACACCTTCTGCCGCATCTGCGAGGCCCTGTGCGGGCTCGAAGTCACCACCGAAGCGGGCAAGATCCGCGGCATCCGACCCGACGAGCAGCATGTCGCGACCGCCGGCTTCTCGTGCGTGAAGGGGCTCAAGCAATACAAGCTCTACGACTCGCCCGATCGCCTGATGCACCCGCTGCGCCGCGACGAAGCCGGCGAGTACGAGCGGGCCAGCTGGGACGACGCGCTCGCGGGCATCGGTGGCAAGGTCGCCCAGCTGCGCCGCGATCACGGGCCCGACTCGATCGCCATGTACGTCGGCACCGCGGCCGGCTTCGGCGTGCTCCACCCGGTCTTCGCCCAGGGCTTCATGACCGGCGTCGGCAGCAAGGGCATGTATGCGTCGGCCACCCAAGACTGCGCCAACAAGTTCGCGGTCGCCCGCCACGTCTACGGCTTTCCCTTCACCCAGCCCTTCCCCGACGTCGATCACACCAACTGCCTGATCGTCGTCGGCGCCAACCCGGCGGTGTCGAAGTGGAGCTTCTTGCAGGTCTCCAACCCGGTCCAGCGGCTCAAGGCGATCGAGCGGCGCGGGGCCAAGCTGGTGTTCGTCGATCCGCGCAAGACCGAGTCGGCCAAGGCCGCGGGCGAGCACGTGTTCATTCGGCCCAACACCGACGTGTTCTTCTTCCTCGCGTTCTTGCGCGAGGTGCTCGAGCGCGGCGCAGTCGACCGCGCCCGAATCGACGCGCACATGACCGGCTTCGATCGGCTGGGGGCGATCGCCGAGCCCTGGACGCCCGAGCGCTGCGCCGAGGTCACCAAGGTTCCGGCCGCCAAGCTGCGCGAGCTGGTCGACGCCTACCTCGGCGCCGACGGGGCCGCGCTCTACAGCTCGACCGGCGTCAACATGGGCAGCCAGGGCTCGCTCGCGTTCTGGCTGCAAGAGGTGATCAACGCGATCACCGGCAACCTCGATCGTCGCGGCGGCACCTTGGTCGGTCGCGGGGTCATGGACTTCGCCCGCTTCGGCGTCGACAAGGGCGTGCTGATGCGCGAGGACAAGTCGCGGATCGGCGGCTTCGACTCGGTCAACGACGCGTTCCCGGGCGGCGTGCTGGCCGACGAGATCCTCACGCCCGGCGATCGCCAGGTTCGTGCGCTCTTCGTGACCGGCGGCAACCCCTTGATCACGATGGCCAACTCGGGCCGGCTGCGCGAGGCCTTCAGCAAGCTCGAGCTGCTGGTCTGCCTCGACATCTTTCAGGGTGAGACCGCCTCGCTCGCCCACTATGTCCTGCCTTGCACCTCGCCGATGCAGCGGCCCGACCTGCCCTTCATCTTCCCCTTGATGCTCGGCCTGCAGTCGCGGCCCTACTTGCAGGCGACCCGCGAGGTCGTGGCCCCGCAGGGCGAGCAGCGCGACGAGGCGACCATCTACCTCGACCTGTGTCGGGCCAGCGGCGTCGAGCTCTTCGGCTCGAAGGTCGCCCAGCGCCTGCTCGAGTGGGCCAAGCGTCGCCACGCTCGCAAGCACCCGGGTCGCCAGCCCGCGATCCCGCAAGAGGCGATCTTGAGCTTGCTGCTGCGCGCGACCAAGCAAGGCAGCTTCGCCCGCCTGCTCGCCGAGCCGCACGGCCGCGCCCGCGACCCGCATCGGCCCGACGACTTCCTCGGCCAGCGGATGGTCACGCCCGATGCCAAGCTTCAGCTTGCTCCGGCCGCGCTGCTCGCCGCCGCGGCCCGCGAGCTCGAGCCCGCGTTCGAGCGCGAGCGTCGCGACGCCCACCGGCTCAAGCTGATCAGCAAGCGAGCGATCACCACCCACAACTCGTGGACCCACAACCTCGACGAGTTCGTGCCGACCGACACCAACCATCTCCACGTCCACCCGGACGACGCCGCGCGGCTGGGGCTGCGCGAGGGCGAGTACGCCGACGTTCGGACCGAGACGGCGGTCGTCCGGGTCCCGGTCAAGCTCTTGGCCGATCTCATGCCGGGCACGGTCGCGCTCCCGCACGGCTGGGGTCACCAGCACGCGCGCGGGCTCTCGGTCGCCGGCCAGACCCGCGGCGTCAACGTCAACCTCTTGGCCGCCGACGGCCCCGATCGGATCGAGCGCGTGTCTGGAATGGCGCATTTGACCGGGTTCGTGGTCGATGTCGCGCCCGCGGCCGGCGAGTTCGATCCGCGCAGTTGGTCGGGCATCGCGGGCGAGTAACTGGGCAGGTTGCAGGGCGTACGATGCAGCGCGAGCCGGTGTCGATCCCCGCGCCGCTCGAACGTCAGAGTCATGATGGACCGCCAGACCGCCGCCTTCCCGCCTCGCCCGCTGCCCTCGAAGCCCCTGGGCGACGCCGCCACGATGATGGCGGACTCGATCGACTCGATGGGCTCGCACACGCTGCTCGCGGCCGACTCGATCGACAACTCGCACACGATGCTCGCCGACTCGGGCAAGGGCGACGCCAAGCAGACCCTGCTCGCAGGCAGCCCGACCTACAACCCGAGCACCTTGCCGCCTGGCGGCCCGCGCAGCATGTCGACCGTGCTGCCCGAGGTCCGCAACGACGGCGAGCGCCTGGTCGTGATCCCGCGCGACAAGACCCGCTACGAGACCGACAAG
>JAMHUH010000630.1:0-11574 GCA_035904925.1 Nannocystaceae bacterium | reverse complement strand
GCCAGCTAGTCAACGCCGTCGATCCTCGTCAAGATCAACGCATGTTTGTCGAGCATGCCGTGGAGATCCGCCGATGACCGCGACGACCCGCGATGCACCCGAGATCCTGACGGCCAGCGAGGTCGCCGAGATGCTCCGCGTCGACCGCAAGACCGTCTATGAGGCGGCGCAGCGCGGACATATTCCGCACCGAAGGTTGGGTCGACGCCTACTCTTCGAGCGGGGTGCTGTGCTAGCTTGGCTCCGCCAAGGTGGCGTCATCGCTGAGTGAAAGGCGAAGCGATGAGCGTCAGGAAACGCAAGTGGGTCGACAAGCAAGGTCGCGCCCTGGAGAAGTGGATGGTCCACATCAGTCACCTTCACCCCGACGGTAGCCGGCAGATCATCCGCAAGGTCTCGCCGGTGCAGACACGTCGGGGGGCCGAGCAGTACGAGCGAGAGCTGAGGCAGTCCTTGCTCGATGGCCCGCTGAAGAAAGAAGAGGAGAACGAAGTCGCCGTCGAGGCCGAACAAGCGCCGATGACGGTGAGCGAATTCGTCGAAGTGTTCCTCGACGAGCATTCGCGGACGGAAGGACTGCGGCCTCGCTACATTCGTGAGCAGCAAACGGCGCTCGACATGCACGTGCTGCCGGTGATCGGCGACGAGCTGATCGCCGAGGTTGGGAGCAAGCACTTCGGACTCGTCAAGCGAGCGATGCTGAAGAAGAACCCGGACTACTCGCCCAAGACGGTCAACAACATCTTGGCCGTGTTGTCGCGGATGGTCCGGTTCTGGTGGGAGCGGCAGGGGCTCGATGCGCCACGCATCAATGCCGGGTTGCTCAAGCTCGATGAGGTCGAGGCCAAGGTGTACGAGGGCGACGTGTACGAGCGCTTGGTGGAAGGGGCACGCAAGGCAGGGACCGAAGCCCTGGCGATCGTGCTTCTGATGGGGGACGGCGGGCTTCGTCAGGGCGAACTTCGAGGGTTGCACGTGACGGACGTGCGCTTCGAGCCGCCGATCATTCGAGTTCAGCGAGCGCTGAGCTTGGATGGTGAGGAGCACTCGCCGAAGGGTCGTCGCAATCGGACGGTGCCCATGACCGCCCGATTGCTCGAGGCGCTGCGCGAGCACATGAAGGCGCGGCCTCGCTCGAAACGACCGCAGGTGTTCCTGCGGGACGGGGAGCCGATGACGTCGTCATGCGTGCGGGCGCGGGTCCGCAGCGCGGAGCGAGAGGCGGGGCTCGACGGGGATGGGCGTAGCCACATGCTGCGCCACACCTTCGTGACGGAGCTGGCGGAGAGCGATGTGCCGGCACGGGTCATTCAGGACTTGGCCGGACACAAGGATCTGAAGACGACGCTCCGGTACATGCACATTCGGGATGGCCAAGCCCAGTCGGCGATCCAGGGGCTCGAGCGTCGGCAGGCGCTCCGGGCGCGGAGCACATAGAGAGCACATGAAAAAGGGGGTCGTCGTGAAACGGCCCCCTTGGTCCTCTAGCGCTTGATCTAAGCATGGGCGCGACAGGATTTGAACCTGTGGCTTCCACCGTGTGAAGGTGGCACTCTACCGCTGAGTTACGCGCCCGTTCGGCAAGGGTCGGCGTTCTACCAGCCTCCCAGCGTGCTTGCAAGACCGCCGTCTTCGGGTGAACCTGCGCGGGTGAGTGAGTTCGTGCGCGAGGTCGTGAACACTGCCGAGGCACCTGCGGCGGTCGGGAACTACAACCAGGCGATCGTGGTGACGGGCGGCCGCACCTTGTACGCCTCGGGCCAGATCGGGCTGGTGCCGGGCAAGCCGGAGCTGGGGATCCCGGGCGATGTGGCGGTGCAGGCCGAGCAGGTGATGCGCAACCTCGAGGCGGTGCTGGGGGCGGCCGGGATGGCGTTCGCCAACGTGGTCCGGGCGACCATCTATCTGGCGGACATCGACGACTTTGCGACGGTCGACGCGATCTATGGCCGGCACTTCGTAGCCGGTCTGCATCCGGCGCGGGCGACCGTGCAGGCGGCTGCGTTGCCCCGTGGCGCCCGGGTCGAGATCGACGTCGTGGCGGTCGGCTGAGGGCCTTCTGGGGCGGCGAACAATGCGCGGCTTGGCGCTGGAAGGTCGCCTGATGTAGTCTGCGGCGTCCCAAGCGCGTCGTGGTCACATGATCAAGCTCGAAGCCAAGAACTGGACGGTCCAAGGCGACCTGATGGTGGCGTTCTTCCGCTCGGGCCCGATCCCCGACGAGGTCTGGCAGGACTATTGCGACACGATCGCGTCGCCGACTTGCCACAAGGTGATGGCGACCTCGATCGGCGCGGTCGAGGTGAGCAGCGCGCAGCGCAAGCTGGTCTCGGACGTGCTCAAGCAGTGCGGAGCGGCGGTCGCGGTGGTCACCGACGAGGCGATCGTGCGCGGCTTGATGACGGCGGTCTCGTGGCTCGGGCGCGTGGAGCTGCGCGCCTTCCCCTGGCACAAGGTCGCGGACGCGTACCTGCACCTCGCTCCGCAGGGGATCACCCAAAAAGAGACCCTCGACCTCGTCGACGCCATTCGGCGCCGGGTCGAGGCGAACGAGGCGGACGCCAGCTGAGGCGGACGCTGGCTGAGCCGAGGGTCGGGTATGCTCCCGCCCGATGTCGAACCTGGACCCGCAAGCTCTCGATGCTCTGGCATTCCTCTATCTGACCTTCGGTCACTCGACCGACGGGACGCTGACCGGTGACGAGATTCGGGCGCTGGCCCAGAAGCTGCGCGACTGGTCGCCCGAGACCGAGCTGGTCGAGGTCGGAGAGCTGCTCAAGCGGACGGTCGCCGAGTACAAGGGGCTCGGGCCCGATGCCCGGCATGCTCGCGCCCAGGCCGGTGTCGAGCTCCTGGTCGAGCAGACCGACGCGGACCAGCGGGCGCGGGTCCTGGCCGACCTGCAAACCATCGCGGCGGCCGATGGCGACGTGTCGGACGCGGAACAGGCGTTCATCGCCGAGCTGGCCGAACGCTTCGGCATTTGACCCGCCTGGCCAGGCGTGGGCAGCCCGCCCGGGCCGCCCACGCACCTGGCCCAATGCATGTACGAGCAATGGATTGTGTAGGCCCCATCGTTGGAATGGCATTGTCCCCATCCCACGATTGGGCTCGCATCCGCGACGCTTTGAATCGTGATATCTTCACTGGAATCATGGCAGTGCAAAGGTCGTGAACTCGCGGAGATACCCCGTGTTGGCGATTCATGGCCCGCCCGAGAACCCCCAACCCTCGTATTGGGGACAGTGCCCATGGCATTAGCCTAGCGGCCGGGGTCGATGATCATGCGGCGAGGGCGTGAATCGCAAAATGGGCTCTGGACGCCTTCTGGACCCCGAATTCCCAGGCTTTGCTGCATGTGGCGTTAATTGGTAAATGTCGACAGCAGGCGGCGACAAAACCGACGAGTGCGGTTAGTGTGGGGATATGGAGATTCACAACAGGGTGTCCCTGGGCGTAGCCATCTCGTCGTTGGGGGTGGCACTGGCCCTTTGGTCGGAACCGGTCGCAGCGAGGCCTCTCGACTTTTGTTCGTCGGTCCCTGGCGCGTGCGAGTACGCAGGCCCCGACGCGCCAGTGATGGCGGCGACGGTGTGCTGGAATGGCACGCTGGCGACGCTGCCGGGCAGCAACGGCTGCTCGGGCGGCGCGCGGCCCTTTTGGGTCGAGCATGGCGCGATCGATCCGCTGACGGGCGCGATCGAGGCCTATGTCGCGCTCGATGACGCGTGCGGGCTCGGCTGGTGCAGCGTGCTGAGCCCCGGAGGGCAGATGCCGACCCTCGGCGGCGAGGTCTGCTGTCAGCCGGAGCCGATCACCGGGACCTGCACGCTCAACGTGCTCGATTGCGAGGGCGAGGTGCTCTGGTGCGACGGCTACCAGCCCAACAACGACGGCACCATCGAGTGCGTCCAGCCCGACGAGTGAGGATCGAGCGGGTGGGTCAGGGCGTGGGCGTCGAAGGTGGTGTGGGCTCGGCCGGCTGGACGGGCGCTGGCGCTGACGAAGAGTGCTCTGCGGCGCGTTTGCTGGCGAGGAAGGCCTCGCGCGACGAACGAATCTTGCTGTCGAGGTTCTCGATTGATTCGCGGGGCAAGTCGCAATCGCGCGCGAACTTGCGGGCGCGGGTGTAGAGGACTCGGCCGCGCGGCAGGTCGCCGGCGAGCAAGAGCCGGTCGGCGAAGCCTTCGATCTCCCAAGCGAAGCGGCAGTAGGGCGGTGAGGCCTCCTCGAGCTGCAAGACCAGGTTGGTCGCGGCGTCGAAGGTGTCCTTGGCGGCGACGGTGTCGCCGCTGGCCAGCTTGGCGTTGGCAGAGTCGAGCAAGATGAAGGCCACAGATTGCTTGAGGTTGAAGGGCTCGCCCGAGACCGCGTGCTCGATCAGGGGATCGGGCGCGATGCCCCAACCGAGCGCGAAGGTTGCAGCGACGAGCATCGCCGAGAGCAGCGGCCGCCGACGGCGTCGGGGTGCGCTCGGCGAGTGCTCGATGCTGTCGAGCAGCTCGCCCATGGTGGCGAAGCGATCGTCGGGGGCGAGGCTCAGGCCACGGCGCAGGCTCCGGACCACGTGGGCGGGGACTTCGGCCTCGAGCGGGCCGGGGCCGCGGGCGATCGACTGGTAGCGGCTGATCGGGTCGTCGCCGCCGAAGGGGTTCTTGCCGCTCAGCGCCTCCCAGAGCAGCACGCAGAACGCGAATTGGTCGCAGCGCTGGTCGCCGACCTCTCGCGCGAAGTGCTCGGGCGCCAAGTAGGCGAGCGAGCCCGAGCTCGAGCCTTGGTGGTCGGGCTCCTCGCCGTCGAGCGTGTCGAGGTTGCGGGCGAGGCCGAAGTCGATGACGACCGCGCGACCTTCGTGGGTCAGGATCACGTTGCTCGGCTTGAGATCGCGGTGGACGAGCCCGGCCTCGTGGGCGGCTGCCATGCCACGCCCGGCTTCGAGGAAGCGAGCGAGGATCTCGTCGCGCTGCGGTTGCTCGGCCAACCATCGGCGAAGGTCTCGACCGACCAGCAGCTCGAGCACGAGGTAGCGAAAGCGAGGGGTGAAGCCGTAGTCGTGGATCGCCACCACGTTGCGGTGGCGAATGCGGGCGAGGATCTGCGCCTCGTGGGCGGCTGCCTCGGCGCGACTCGGCTCGAGCACCTTGATCGCGACGAAGCGATCGAGGGTCGAATCGAACGCCTTGTAGACCGACCCGGTCACCCCCGACCCGATCCGAGCGTGGATCTCGAAGCGATCGTCGATGACCTCGCCACACGCGAGCTCGGGCGATGAGACTTCACCGCCTCCGCCTTCGATTGCGTGGAGGTCGACCACAGCGGGTCGGGTATATCACAACGCCCAGGCCCGCTCGTCTGCTGGGCACTTCGGGGCAATTCCTGGTGCGATCCGAGGCGACGGGTTGCATCGCGGGCTGCTAGGCTGCCGGCAGTGGTCGAGCCGCCGCGCGCACCGTTCCGATTGCTCGACCGTCTGCCGGTCCTCGCTTTGATCCTGGTGTTGATCGGCACGGTGGTGACCTTCCTCGCTGTTCCGCCGCGGAGCGCGGATAGGGCCGAGAGCAGGGCCAGTTCGGAGGGTGGGGTAGGGGAGCCCGAGCTGCATCGGCCCCTCGTTCGCGTGCGCGGGGTGGTCCTGCGTGAGCTCCCGATCGTCGATGACGGGATCGATCCGCCGGATGCTGCGGAGACCGAAGCGCCGGGCGAAACCGGCAGCGAGGGGCCATCGGGGCCAGCCCCGAGCTTGGCCCCGCCGCTGCCTGGGACCTGCTCGATCCAGCTCTGGCAACGAGGGCGACGCGTCGCGGAGCCGGTCGGTTGTGACGAGCGTGGCGCCTACGCGTTCGAACTCGCCGAGCCGATCACGGGCACGCTGGCGGTCGAGCTGACGATCCCCGAGCACCTGCGCGGCGTGGTCGAAGTCGAGGTCCCCGAGGTCGTGGAGGCCGACGCGGTGATCGAGGTGCCGACCGTCGCGCTGGGCCCTGGCTTTCGCGTGGCTGGCCTGACCCTCGACGCGCGCGGGCAGCCGCTCGCCGACGTCAGCGTCCAGGCCCAGCCGCAGCCGAGCCTCGACGAGCCCGAGCCCTGGCGGACCACGTCCGATGCCCAGGGTCGCTTCGAATTCACCACGCTGCCCTACGGTCCGGTCAGCCTTCGGGCGATCCGTCCTGGCTTCGCGCTCTCGGTCGTCGAGGCGGTCTCGCCCGAGGACGAGGTGCTGATGATCCTCGACGCGCTGATCGACCTCGAAGGCCAGGTCCTCTCGAGCCCCGAGCTGATCGCTCGGGCCAAGGTTCGGCTCGAGGGCTCCTCGGTCTGGCCCGCGCTCGAGCAGCCGCTGGCGGCCGATGGCGGGTTCGTGTTCCGCTCGCTGCCCGACGGCATCTACGGGGTCGAGGTTCAGGTCGTGGCCACGCAGCCGGGCGAGCGCGAGTGGGCCTCGGTCCCGCTCGAGAACGTGACGCCCGATCTGCGAGTGTCGCTGGCGCTGATCGAGGCCTTCCGCGTGCCGGTCCGGGTGGTCGATGGCGAGGGCGAGCCGATCGTCGGTGCTCGCGTGACGCTCGGCTATGGCCAGCTCGGGATGTTGCAGAAGATCGCGACGACCAACGCGCAAGGTAGCGCGCTGGCGGGCCCGGTCGTGCCCGGGCCCTACGCGCTGTGGGCCGACGCCGACGGCTACCTGCCCTCGCTCGCGGTCGAGCTCGAGGTCGGCGATGGCGGCTTCGTCGGCGACACGCCGACCCTGGTCTTGGTTCGGCCCGCGCGGATCGAAGGCGTCGTCGTCGACGAGGACGATCGCCCGGTCGCAGGCGCCGAGGTGCTGCTCGACAGCGAGGTCGAGTTCTCGATCGGCGAGGGCCAGGCGCGCTCGCAGCTGTTCGCGGTCGCGGTCGCGGCTCATGCGGCCTCCGACGCGGCCTTGGCCGAGCAAAAGGGCGGGAGCCTCGGCGTGACCGAGGGGGCGGTGCCAGACATCCCGCTCTTTGGCGCCGACGAAGACGCAGGCGACGAGATCGGCTCGTTGATCACCGATGAAGACGGCAAGTTCGTGGTCGAGCTGCTGCCGGGCAACCATGCGATCTGGGCGATCGATGGCGAGCACGCGGCCTCGGCCGTCGAGCGCTTCGATCTCGCCTCGGGTGACGTGGTCGCGGGCGTGCGCCTGCGTCTGCGCGAGGGCGTGCGCCTGAGCGGGGTCGCGCGCTCGGGCAACGGCCAGCCGATCGCCGGCGTCCAAGTCGACTTTGGCGACGGCATGGTCCTGACCACCGACGAGCGCGGCGTCTTCGATGCCGGGTTTCGTCGCGGCGACCAGCGGCTGATCTTCCGGGCGCCGGGGATGATCCCGCGGGCGGTCGATGTCCAGCTGCGCGACAAGCCGCTCGATCTCGACGTCGAGCTCGAGCCCGCGCGAGGGCGATTCGAAGGTCGGGTCGTCGATGGCAACGGCCAGCCGGTCGCCGACGTCGAGGTCGAGCTGCACCCGCTCGACGGGCTCTCGCCCTCGCTGCTGACCTGGACCGACGCGCGCGGTGTCTACCAGTTCGACGAGCTGACCCCAGGCAGCGCCGAGCTGAGCTTCGAACACCGCGACTACGTGCCGGCCGACCTGCGCGCGAAGATCGGTGAGGTCTCGACGCCGGGCGAAGAGCTGGTGCTCGACACGGGCTGGACGGCCGAGGTCTTGGTTCGCTCGGCCGGTCGCGGCGATCCGATCGCCAAGGCCGAGCTGAGCGCGGGCCATGTCGAGGCGACCAGCGACGCCAAGGGCACGGCTGTCTTGACGCGCTTGGTCGGCAGCGTCGAGCTGGTCGTCAGCGCGAGCGGATGGACGAGCAAGACCTCGCGGATCAGCGACGACGGGACGGGCCGGATTCAGCTGACCGTCGAGCTCGATCAGGGCGGCGCGATCGAGGGCCAGATCGACGACGACATCGGCGACCCCGTCGCTGGGGCGGCGATCGAGATCCGCTCGCTCGAGGGCGAGGTGATCGGCGAGACCCGCAGCGACGCGCGTGGGCGCTGGCGGGTCGAGGGCGTGCGCGAGGGCGACGTCCGAATTCACGCCGAGCCGCCTCCGGCGCTCGAAGCGGTTCTCGCGCCCTTGGACGAGCGTTCCGACGTGTTGCGGGGCGAGGTGACGAAGGACGTCCGGTTGCGGTTCGAGAGGCAATGAGGTCTACTGCCGACTGCCACTCGCTCGGCGCCGCCGAGCGCCGTTGGCCCGCGTGAATTCAGTCATGGCAGCCCAATTGCGAAACCGGTCGATCCTCCTGCTCTCGCTCGCCAGCACCTTGCTGCTCCCCGCCTGCGCGGGCGAGGCGGCCAAGGGCGAGGCCTCGGGCAAAGCCGACAAGGCCGAGCCGACCAAGGCCGCCGAGGGCACCGCTGACTCATCGGTCGCAGGCAAGCCGGTCGAGGGCGAGCAGAAGGTCGCGCTTGCCGAGGGCAGCGGTGACGAAGAGAAGCAGTACGACCTGCAGATCGACCCGGCCGCGGCGACGGTGGGTGCCGAGGGCAAGGTCAGCATCAAGATCGTCCCGCGCGGCGTCTGGCACCTCAACCTGGAGTTCCCGACCTCGCTCTCGATCGAAGCGCCCGCGGGCGTGACGATCGGCAAGCCCAAGCAGAAGAAGGCCGACGCGGTGTCCTTCGACGAGAAGAGCGCCGAGTTTGCGGTCTCGTTCACGGCCAGCGACGCGGGCGACAAGACCTTCACCGGCGAGTTCAAGTTCGCGGTCTGCGAAGAAGAAGCCTGCGTGCCGAAGACCGAGAAGCTCGAGTTCGTCGTCGCGGTCAAGTGAAGCGACGTTCGAAGCCCTCGACAGCGAAGCGGCGCGGCGCGATGCTTGTTCGCGCCTCATGATCGAATCGAGCCGACCCATCCACCCGCGCCTCGCCGAGCTCGCTTCGGAGGTCGCGGACGAGTTCGCGCTCACGCGTCGGCTCTTGAGCTTCGACGAGTGGTTCGAACTGCTGCTGGCCGAGCCGCGCAAGCAGGCCCGCAACGCCGCCCAGTATGCCCGGGACGCGCTCGACTACTTCGGCGCCGAAGAGGTCCGGGTCCCGAGCGGCAAGGTGTCGCGCTACAAGCTCTTCGATCGCGCCTTCGACGACGGCCCGCGCCTGGTCGGCCAAGAGCGGGCGCAGAGCAAGCTCTACGAGGTCCTCGACGGCTACTGTCGGCTCGGCCGAATCGACTCGCTGATCCTGCTCCACGGGCCCAACGGCAGCGCCAAGAGCACGATGCTCGAGACCTTGCAGGCGGGGCTCGAGGCCTACTCGCGGACCGAGGGCGGCGCGATCTATCGCTTTGCTTGGGTGTTCCCGACCCGCGAGCCCAAGGGCGGATCGATCGGCTTTGGTGGCCCGGCGCTGCGCGACGCGATCGGCGAGGGCAGCTTCGCCAAGATCACCGGCGAGGGCCTCGACGCCCGCTTGACCGACGAGACCAAGGACTCGCCGATCTTTTTGATCCCGGCCGCGCTGCGCCAGAAGCTGCTCGCCGAGCTCTTCGCCGACGACCCCGAGTTCGTGGTCTCGTGGACGGTCCGCAACGGCGAGCTCTCGGCCCGCAACCGCAAGATCTTCGACGCGCTGCTCAACGCCCACCGCGGTGACCTGCGCAAGATCTACCAGCACGTCCAGGTCGAGCGCCTCTACCTCAGCCGCACCTATCGCAGCGGCCTCGTCGACGTCGAGCCCAAGCAGACGCTCGACGCCCGCTCGTTCCCGGTCACGGGTGATCGAGCCTTCGCGAGCTTGCCGGCCTCGGTCACCGGCCAGGTGCTCTACGGCACCCAGGGCGACCTCGTCGACGCCAACCGTGGGATCCTCAATTTCTCCGATCTGCTCAAGCGGCCCTACGAGCACTACAAGTACCTGCTGACCGCGACCGAGAACGCTCGCGTGCACCTCGACAACGTCGTGCTCGGGCTCGACGTGGTGTTCACGGGCTCGGCCAACGACATCAACCTGCTCGAGTTCCGAGCGATGCGCTCGGCCGAGTATCAGAGCTTCAGCGCCCGCCTCGATCTGATCTCGGTCCCTTATCTGCTCGACTATCGGGTCGAGCGAAAGGTCTACTCCGAGCAAGTCGGCGACCTGCTGCGTGGGGTTCACATCGCCCCGCACGTGCCTCGGATCCTCGCGCTCTGGGGCGTGATGACCCGCCTGCGTCGACCCGACTTCAACGACTACCCCAAGAAGATCCGCGGCGTGATCGAGAAGCTGCGGCCCTTCGACAAGGCCGAGCTCTACGCCTATGGCCGGGTCCCGAGCGGGCTCTCGAGCGAAGAGGCCCGCGAGCTGCTGGCCCGCGTGCCCGAGATGTACGAGGAGCGCTTCGATCACGCGGTCGTGCGGGTCGAGGGCGCCGATCATCTGCTCGGCGACTACGAGGGCAGCTTTGGCGCCAGCGTCCGCGACCTCAAGAACGTGCTGCTCGCGGCCGCCTCCGATCTCCCCAACGACGGCAATTGCGTGACCGTGCCCAAGGTGATCAAGGAGCTGCGCAAGTACCTGGGCGAGCGCGCCAACCACCGCTGGATGTACCTCGAGAAGGTCGGCCCCGGCTTCCAAGAGCTCGACGGCAGCCCGACTTCGATCACCGAGACGGTGTTCGCCCACTGGCTCGACCTGTCCGACTGGGAGGTCCGCGAGGCGCTCGGCTTGGTCGACGAAGACCGCTACCTCGAGCTCTTTCGCAAGTACATCGTCCACGCCAGCCACCACGTGAAGGGCGAGCGGATCTTCGACAAGGTCACCGGCCAGCTGACCGAGCCCGACGAAAAATTCATGAAGGAGCTGGAGAAGGCGATGGACCCCAACGCCGGCCCGAAATTCCGCCAGGACATCCTCGGCCGAATCGGCGCCTGGGCGCTCTCGCACCCCAACGAAGATCCCGTCTATCCGGAGATCTTCACCGACTACTTCGCCCGTCTGCGCGAAGACTATTATCGCCAGCAGAAAGACACGGTCCGCAAGGGCATTCACTACATGCTCGAGCTGCTGACCGACGACAAATTCGGCGACCTCGATCTCGGCCCGGCCGAGCGCGACAAGGCCAAGCACGGGCTCGAGGTCTTGCTCGGCGAGCACGATGGGGTCGGCGAGGATCGTGAGCGGCACACTCGCGAGTCGCTCAAGGAGACGCTCGTGCAGCTCAGCAAGGTCAGGTACTGATTTATAGGAGGGCGCTTCCGCGCGCCCTCCCCCAGTTGGACGAAGTCCAACTGGGGGCCCCCTCCCTGCAAGCGCTTCGCGCCTGTTCGCTTCGCGTTCGCTCGCTCATGACGGTATTCGGGGGGCGTCTTGGGTTCGCTTCGCTTCGCTCGCTCTTCGTGTGGACTTGGTCGTGCTTCGCCTTGGCTGGTTCGATTCGAACCTCGCTCGCGTCACGACTCTAGAACTAGCGGTCCGTTGCGGTGACGCGAACGGTTGCGAGGGGGGATTGGGGGGCCCTTCGTGGGGTGGGCTCGGGGGTCGCTTGGGGCGATGGTTGGGCTCGCCTGGCGAGGGGGGATCAGGTCGGGGTTGGGCGGCGGCTGAGCAGGACGGCGATCGCTACGC
>JAMHUH010000629.1:0-24622 GCA_035904925.1 Nannocystaceae bacterium | reverse complement strand
GGAACGGCACCGCAAGCAACATGCGGGACCGCTGCCGCCGATCTTGCCCGTCGTCGTCAGCCACGCGCCGGGTGGTTGGACCGCGCCGCGAAGCTTCCACGATCTCTTCGCGCCCGCGCCCGCGACGATCCCCGAACTCGCCAGCTTCGTGCCGAGCTTCGACTTGTTGAGTGCAGACCTCTCTGACGTGACCAACGTGGATCTCAAGTCACGCGCGCTGGCAGCCTTCCCCAAGCTGGCCTTGTGGCTGCTCCGCGACGGTCGCAACCGTGAGCAACTCTTGCGCAACCTCGCGGTGTGGGGCCAGGCCTTCGCTGAAGCGCTGCATACGCCCCGCGGGTTGGAGTCCGTCAGCGTGCTCTTGCGATACGTCGCGCTGATCACCAACGATCTTCACCTGGCCGAATTTCGTGCCAAGATTCTCGAAGCGGCCCCCGAGGTCGAGCAAGCTGCCATGACCATCGCCGAACAATTGATCGCCGAAGGACTCGCCAAGGGACTCGCCAAGGGACGCGTCGAAGGACGCGTCGAAGGACGCGTCGAAGGACGCGTCGAAGGACGCGTCGAAGGACGCGTCGAGGGACGCGTCGAAGCCCTGACCGGGCTGCTGAGGTGCAAGTTCGGCGCGCTCCCACCCACGATCCTGGCTCGCATGGCCACGGCCGACGCGGCCGAGGTCGACGTCTGGCTCGAGCGAGTGCTGTTCGCCGCGACCCTCGACGACGTGTTCGCGCCGCTTCAGTAGCGAGCTCGAGCGTCGGCCGCGAGCTCGACCGCGGCTCCGTCGACCTTGCCAAACACCAGTTGGCTGCGAGGCCCGACGGTCAGGTCGGCGAGTCCATCACTGCGGCGCTTCGGTGTTGACCTCGCCACCCTCGTCGCCAACGACTCCGGCCTCTTCGCCAGCTTGTCCGCTGGTGTCGCCGACTTCGTCGCCACCCTCGCCGCCGCCACCGCCACCACCCTCGCCGCCCTCGCCCGGGTCCGCGGCGACCTCGGCCTGCATGATCCCGGCTTCGGCGGGGATCTGCCGCTCGATCGGCTCGCTCGGGTTGGTCGGATCTTCGCCGGTGGTCTCGGGCTCGTCGGTCTCGACGGGGGCCGCTTCGGCCTTGGCCGCTTCGGCGGCCGCCTTGGCGGCTTCGCGGTCGGCCTTGGCCTTGGCCCGCTTGGCGTCGGCGTCCTTCTTTCGCTTCTCGCGGGCCTCTCGCTTGACCCGCAGCGCTTCGGCCTTGGTCAGGCTCTTGATCCCACGGAAGCGGCGGTTGCTGAAGTTGCCCTCGAGGAAGAAGCCGAGCCAGCCCTCGTCGGGCGGGTCCATCTTCACCTTGTCGCTCGCGGTCGCGACCATCAGGTCGAGCTGATCGCTGCGCGAGCGCAAGGTCGGGCTGACGAAGACCTTGAAGAGCAGGTTGAGCTGCGACTTGCCGACCGGATCCTTGAACAGGATGTCGCCGCTGATCCTGAGCCGAATGTCGTCGCTCTCGTTGCCGAATTCCTCGGCGACCGCCTTGCCATCGGTGACCTGCAAGACGCCGTCGAGCGTGCCGAGATCGATCTCCGGGATCGTCACGCCTTTGGCCAGCATGCTGGTCTTGGCGGTCCCGGGCACGAAGAGCTTGGACTCGCCGTCGCCGATCGTGCACGAGTAGCAGTGGATCTCCATCCGGCCATTGGCCTCGGACCACTTGCCCTCGGGCATGGTCAGGTCGATCGCCAGCGCGAAGGTCCCACGCAGGGGTGCGCTGACGGTATCTTGCAGCTTGGGCACCCCGTAGAGCGGCAGATCTTCGATCGACGCGGTGAAGCGCGACTCGTCGTCGCCCTTGAAGTAGCCGCCGGCGATCGTGCCCTCGTCGAGGGTGCCCTCGAACTCGACGTCGATCTCGTCGAAGAGCAGGTAGTTGATGATCGAGAAGTGGACGTCGAGCTCCTCGATCACGAAGGGGACCGGGGCCGAGTCGGGCCGGCTCGGGGCGAAGTTCCAGACCACGCCATTCAAGCTCGCCGAGCCCCAAGGACGGATCGAGAGATCCTCGACCGAGATGTTGAAGCCCTTGGCACGGGCCTCGTGGGCGATCCGCCAGGCGATCGAGCGGGTCGGCAGGCTGATCCAGGCCGACACGATGAACACCACGGTCAACGCGAAGGCCCAGACCAACGCGCGCCGGACCTTGGGCCACAGGTCGCGCAGGCTCGGGCCGCTGCGGCTGGCGAAGCCCGACATGCTCGAGCTCGGGGGCGGCTCGGGGCTCGGACGCAGGGGCAGGCCGGGAAGCTCGTGGTCGTTCATGCTCAGCCTTCTTCCTCTTCGGCCGACTCGTCGACCCGCTCCCAGGTCGCGAGCACGACGTCGACGTTGAGCCGATCCTCGCTGGTGCTCGGCGAGCGGATGGTCAGGCCCTGGGTCAGGACCACGTGGCCCTCCTTGCTCTCGACCGTGCTCAAGAACTTGGTCAGCTGCGCGAGCGTGACGCTGCGCAGATCGAATTCGACGGTCCGCTTGCGCAGGCCTGGGACGACCTCGACCGGCGGCTTCTCGGCCTGATTCGAGGTCTTGACCTCGGCGATCGACTCGGCCTCTTCGATCAGGGTCGAGAAGAGCAGCGGCTCGGACGAGATCTTGGCGGCCTCTTCGTCCTTGGCGATCAGCTTTTGCTGGTAGCCGGGACCGAAGGCGCGGACCAGGTCGAGGCCCTCGCGCAGATCGGCGATCTCCTCGTCGATCTTGGCCAGCTTCTGGTGGCGCATGAAGAGCAGCAGCCCGGTCGCCATCACGAAGAACACGGCGATCAACGCCATGACCAGCACCCGCTCGCGCGGCTGCAGCTTCTCCCAGAAGCCCGGGCCTTGATGCTTGGGATCAACCTTCGCCATCGTCCTCGTCCTCCTCGACCGGAGTCGCTTCCGGGGTCTCGCTCGCGGGCTCGTCCGCCTGGGCCAGGCTGGCGCTGAAGCAGTTGTGGTCGATGATCATCTCGAAGGACTTGAGCTGGTTGCGGTCCTTGATCATGCCCTTGGTGATCTTGCGGACGCAGCCGAGCTCTTGCAGCTTGACCGCGAAGCGATCTTGCGCGGTCGCTCGGGTCGCGCCCACGCTCATCTCGATCTTGAGCTCGCGGATGTCGATGCTCGAGAACACGAGCATGTCGTCGGCGACGATGCCGGCGTTGGGATCGCTGATCGGCGAGAGCTCGGCCGGCTTGGGCTCGCCGCCCTCACCTTCACCCTCGCCTTCGCCTTCGCCTTCGTCCTCACCGCCGCCGCCCAGCGGGGTGCCGGGCATGCCAGGCATGGGGTTGCCGTCGGGTCCGATCATCGTCGGCTTGCCGTCGGGTCCGATCCCGCTGGTGCTACCCGGGGGCAACGACGCCGCCGGCAGCTGCCGACCACCGCGCGGCGACGCGGCCTTGGTGACCAGCTCGAGCAGCTCGAGCGCGCCACGCTCGGGGATCTCCGAGTTCATGTCGCCGCCTTCGACGGCCGCGAGCGCGCCACGGACCCCGTTCGCGTTCTTCATCGGCTCGCCAAAGACCTTCTCGCTCTCGCCGGTCAGCTCCGAGGCGTAGGCGTCGCGCTCGCGCTCGGCCGCCTTGATTCGGACCATCGTGTCGATCGCCGCGAAGGAGAGCACGGCCACGCCGAGCGCGGCGAAGGTCGAGAAGTGCTGCTGGAACCATTGGCCCTCGCCGGCCGGCCCGTCGAAGTTGTCGAAGAGCTGGATCAGCGGCCGCCGCCCGGCCGCGAGCGAGGTCCCGAGCGCGACCAGGCTGCTGCTCCAGTCGTGGCCCGCGACCGAGCGCAGGGCAGCGCTCTCGCGCGGCGCCGCGATCGTGGCCGGCAGCCCGGTCTGCTGGGTCAGCCAGGCTTCGAGCCCACGCAGCCGGGCCATCCCACCGCACAGACGCAGCTCGACCGCGTCGGCGGCCAGCTCGGTCCGCAGCCACTGCCGGGTGTGCTCGAGCTCGCGCAAGAGCGGCTGCAAGGCTCGCGCGACCACCTCGTCGGCGAGCGAGGCTTCGTTCTCGAGCGCGAGCTCGGCCGCGACCGGATCGAGTCGCCAAGCTCGGGCGAGGTCGCGCGCGACCTGCTTGCCGCCGCGTCGGAGGCTGCGGACCGCGATCGGGCCGTTGCTCGCCATCGCGATCACGTCGGTCGCCCGATGGCCAAAGTCGACCACGAGCGCGACCGGCAAGCGATCCCCGTCGGCTCGGCCCGTGCCGATCGGCGCGCCGACCAGCGCCTGGGCCACCCCCAGCGCGCCGGTCGTGATCACCCGCAGGTCGACGTTGGCCAGCTTGAAGCGAGCCACGACGTGCTCGATGGTCGCCCGCTTGACCGCCACGACCAGGGCCCGACCTCGCCCGTCGCCGCGCTTGATCGGCATGTGATCGATGACCAGCTGTTCGAGCGGCAGCGGGAACTGGCCGTCGACCTCGAACCCGACCGCTTGGGCGATCTGGCGCGGGTCTTCGAAGGGAAAGGTCAGCACCCGATAGCTGCCCGCCCCGCCCGGCAGCGAGACGCCGGTCGGGAGGTGGCGAAGCCCTCGCTCTTGGATCATCCGCAGCGCGACGTCGATCGCCGCGTCGGCGTTGTCGTCACCGGCCTTGCCCTCGCCGAGCGCCTGCTCCCAGACATGGCTGACTTGGGCCCCACGCAGGCCCGCGTTGACCACCGTGATCTTGACTCGACGATTGCCGAGATCCACTCCGACGAACTTCTGCGCCATCTTCTTTCGCCTAGTGTCCCTCTCGCCTGATCTCAGTCTTCACGGTAGTAGAGCCACGCGCCCTCGCCAGCGCTCTGGCTGCGCGCGTACTTGATGTCGTAGATGGCCGTCAGCCGCTTGCGCACGCTGCCGACCGTCGTGATGATCTCGAGCCGATAGATCCGCTCGGGCTCGACGCTGGCGACGTCGGCGAGGCCGCCCCACTTGTCGCCGTTGCGCGAGCCACCCTTGACCCGCACCTCCATGCCGGCCGGGATCTTCGGCAGCGAGGAGTTGAGCTCGTCGTCGCTCGCGTCGCCGAACATCGCGAAGGGGTTGGCGGCCTGATCGGGCTTGCCGACCAGCGTCTTGAAGTCGTCGAGCTTCTCGAACAGGCTGAAGGCGCGCGAGTCGACCACGAAGTTGGCCAGCGGCAAGGTCATGGTCAGGAAGTTCTCGCCCTCGGTCTTCCAGCGATCGGCGCTCGAGACCGCGTACTTGAGCACCAACGCGATCTGCTCGGGGCTCGCGAAGTTGAGGTTGACCTTGCACTTGCCGCCGCCGTAGACGGTCAGCTGCGAGCCGAACGCGGTCATCCAGTCGTCGTCGATGCCCTGGACCAGGTGGAGCTCGTCGATCGAGTCGAAGCGAGCGTTGCGGGGCAGGTAGGGGTCGCGCAGCTGGGTGTAGCGGTACTGCTCGTCCTGCGAGGACTCGGCCAGACGATAGACGTCGAAGCGCTTGAGGTCGTCGTCGACATAGTCGACCAAGGCGGTGAGCACGTCTTGCCGGGTGTAGCGCTGACCGTCGGACTTCTCTTCGTCGAAGAGCGGGTCGTAGAGGGTCGGCAGCATCATCGCCTCGATCGTCTGGACCGTGCGGGCCCGCGGCTGGTTCTCGCCGTCCTTCTCGACCGCCAGGCAATTGACGTTGAGCTTGCCGCTCTCGGCCTCGAGCCGGACTTCGAAGCTGCCGCCGCCGTCGAGCGCGAGCTCGTTGAGCGAGCTGGTGTCGAGCCCGACCAGCGAGCCGAGCCCCTCGGCGCCGTCGGAGGTGCCGAACACCGACATCAGGTAGGGCGCGACCTGGGTGATGTCCATCGCCCCGGCCATGTCGCGGAACTGCTTTTGGTTGAAGACCATCCGCTGCAGTTCGAAGAGCAAGACCGAGAGCTGGACCGCGCCGCGCTGGACCGCTCGGGCGCGGACGTCGTCACCGTGGTTGACGGCCGCCTGCCAATCGACCCGAGCCTTGTAATTGAAGCTCGCGGTGAAGGGGAACATGATCGCGAGGCAGATCAGCACCATCAGGATCGCGACGCCCTGCTGGTCGTGCTTGGCCTTGCCGACGCGCTTGCGCGAAGCTTCGTCGCTGGCGAGTTCGGCTGTCGCTTCGCGCTCGGGCTCGCTGGCGGACTCGCTGGCGGGCTCGCTCGGGCGGAGCTCGGGTGCTGGCTCGGACTCGGTCATGGTCACTTCTCCAGATCGATCTTCTCCTGCATCGGCAGGGCTACCTGGCTGACGAAGTAGACCAGCTCGTCGGCTTCGTCATAGAAGCCGAGCTTGATCTCGACGCGAAGCGGCAAGCGGTCGGGCTGAGCGTCGAGCGCGGTGGTCCGCCACTCCTCGAGCCACTCGTTGCGGGTCGCGTCCCAGTAGCGGAACTCGAGGCTCTCGACGTCCTCGCAGAGCACGTAGGCGGGCGCGAAGCGATAGACCTGCTCGGGCAGGTCGCCGGTCAGGCGCTTGGTCTCGCGCCGATAGAGGTGCTTGCGCTTGCCGTCCTCGGGGTCGGCCTCGATCACGTATTGGATGATCGACTGATCGCTCTCGTCGCTGTCCTTGCGCACGCGCAGGTGAGCGAAATTCGAGAAGGTCAGGCTGTCGCTCTCGCCCTCGTGGCGGCCCTCGAAGAAGGTGTACTGGCGGGTCTCGCCGACCGGGCGGTTGAAGGACAAGAAGGACATCGAGACTTCGGTGGCCATCCGATCCATCGCGTTGCGCAGCGTGTTGTAGCGGTCTTGGATCTTCTCGGTCGACTCCATCGCAATGACGGTCGAACCGAAGCTGCTCCAGACCGAGACCAGCATCATCGAGACGATCGCGAGCGCGACCAGAGACTCGATCAGGGTCATGCCGTAGCTGGGCCGGCGCTTGCGGGTCGTCATGCTGGTCATGATGGTCATGGCCCACCCCCGCCGAGGCCGCCCATCTTGCCCCCACCGCCGCCACCTTGGCTGGGCGGACGACTTCCACCGCCACCGGTGCTCGGGGTCGAGGTCCCGTCGCCGCCCGAGCCGTCGTCTTGACCCGAGGGATCGTCGGCGTCGGTGAACTCGCCGCCTGCTCCGGGCAGGGCCTGCAGCGCGGCCGGGTTGGTCCAGAAGGTCTGGAGGTCGTACTCGTACTCGACGTTGCCGGTCGTCCAGGTGACCACGCAGTCGACCTTGCGGATCGAGGTCTCGATCGCGCTCTTGACGATCGGCCAGACCAAGCCCAACGCGCCGAACATCTGATCGCCCGCGTCGATCATGTTGTCGTCGTCCTTGCCCTTGGCCTCGTCGGCGCCCTCTTTGGACTCGATCAGCTGGTTGTACTCGGGCAGCTCGACGAAGTGGATCGTGCAGGCCCACTCGAACTCGTCCCAGCCTTGGTCGGAGAAGTCACCGTCGAGCTCGACGTCGGAGTTGACCCAGCCCTCTTTGCGCTGCTTGGTCTCGAGCTCGACTAGCTGCCACTCGGCCAGCAGCGCGGCGATCGAGATGTCGCGGGCGTAGCGGGTCGCCTGGATGCTGTTGAGCTGCGAGCCGAGCAGCGAGGTCAGCATGATCGCCAAGATCGCGACCGCGACCAGGACCTCGAGCAGCGTGAAGCCAGCGACCTTCGAGGCGGGCACGCGGATGCCGAGGCGCGGCGGCTTCGACTGGGTCGGGCTCGGCACGCTCAGAAGCTCCTTCGCTCGAGCTCGTTGCCGAGCTCGTCTTTGCCAGTGCCGATGATCTTGGGCAGCTGCAGATCGAGAAGCTCAGCCTCGACTCGGACCTTGCCGGTCAGCGGCTGCAGGATGATCGTGTACTCGATGTCGTCCTCGCCGATGATTCGATCGCGCAGCTTGGGCTTGCCCTTGAGCTGAATGTGCGCGAGCTGGGTCTGGCCGCGCGGGAAGAAGTAGATGTCGGCCTCGCCGCTGGTGATCGGATCGATGTCGGAGTCGGTCTGGACGCTGAGGATCTCGACGCCCTCGGGCAGCACGATCGGCTTGCCGAGCTCACCGAGGGTCTGGTCGTCTTCGAAGGCTTCGAAGAGCGGCGGGCGGCGGCGCGGGACGTCCTTGGGCTTGGCTGCGTAGGGGTCGCCGAAGCCCGGATCGGTGTCGCCGCCGGCATAGACCGCCGCGGCCAGGGTCGAGTAGTAGGCCTCGGCCGCCGCCGCGTCGCGGGCCGCCTTGGCCTCGAGCTTCTTGGGGTCGGTCTTGAACAGCTCGCCGTCGAGGTTGGTCGCGGGCATGTACATCGCCTCTTCGGCCTTTTGCAGCTGGAAGCTGCGCTTCTCGAAGTCGATGTGGACTCGGTAGTACTGGCCGGTGAAGCGGGCCCGGTCGTAGGCGAAGCGCAGGCTCGCGGCCAGCTGGTTGGTCGAGCGAATGACCTCGGCCTGGCTGGCCGCGCCCATGCTGACCGAGGCGCTCCACATGATCATCGCGAGGATGAAGAGCACGACCAGGATCTCGATCAGCGTCAAGCCGCGTGCCCGCCCCCCGCCCGAACTCGGGCACGAGGGCCCCGAGCTCGGGCATGAGCTCGGGCACGAGAGGCGCTCGCGCGCCAGCGGGCTGATCGAGGGCTGCATGGCGCCTAGCTCTTGTCGTCGGCGCCAGCGTCGGCCTGGTCGGCGTCCCACGAGTTGATGTCGTCTTCGTTGCCGAACTCGCCGTCGGGGCCAGGCGAGGAGATGTCGACGCCGTCGTGATCACCGGGGCACTTGATCACGTAGTCGGCACCCCAAGGATCTTGGTTGGCCTTCTTGATCACGCCGGCGGCCTTGAGGTCCTGCACGGTCTTGGGGCACTTGCCCTTCTTTTGCAGCTGATACATCTCGACGGCCTGGGCCATGTTGCCGATGTCGTTGCGGGCGGTGTCGATCCGCGCGTCGTTCATCGCGTTGACGGCGACGACGGCGACGCCGCCCATGATCAGGCCGATGATCGCGAGGACGACGAGGATCTCGATGAGCGTCATACCGCGAGTGGCGGCGGCGCGACGGACGAGCTTGCGCTTGGTGGGGTTCATGGGTGGGGCTCCTGGTTGCACGGTCGTTGACTCAGAGTGGCGTGGTTGCGGGCGGATGCAATCCATCAGTGCGCGCCCATTTCGTTCATCTTCATGATCGGGGTCATGATCGAGAACACGATGAAGCCGACGGTTCCGCCCATGACGACGATCATGATGGGCTCGAGCACCGCGGTCGCGCGCGTGATCGCGGCCGAGGCCTCGCGGTCGTAGGCGTCGGCGACGTCGATCAGCATCTGCTCGAGCTGACCCGAACGCTCGCCGACCGCGATCATGTGGGTGACCAGCGGCGGAAATTGCCCGCTGCGCTTGAGCGCCGGGGCGATGCCTTCGCCCTCGCGGATCTCGTCGCGGGCTTGGGTCAGGACCTTCTCGAGCACGACGTTGCCGAGCAGCGTGCGGACGATGTCGAGCGCCTGCAGCAGCTGGACGCCCGAGGCGAGCATGGTCGCGAGGGTCCGCGAGAAGCGAGCGACGGCGATCTTGCGCGCGAGCTGGCCGATCACCGGCAGCGAGAGGATGGTGCGATCGAGGATCAGCCGGCCGGCGGTCGTGGCCTTCCAGCGCCGCCAGCCCATGACCGTGCCGACGCTGGCCATGATGATCAGCCACCAATAGCCGACCACGAAGTCCGAGAGACCGATCAGCGCACGGGTCGACAAGGGCAGCTCGGCGCCCTGGCCCGAGAAGATGTCGGCGATGCTGGGCACGACCTTGACCATCAAGAGCGTGACGACGCCGACGCCGACGACGCCCATCGCCATCGGATAGAACATCGCGGTCGTGACCTTGCCGCGCAGCTCCTCTTGCTGGTCCATGAACTCGGCGATGCGGATCAGCACGGTCTCGAGCGAGCCCGACGCTTCACCGGCGCGGATCATGTTGAGGTAGAGGTTGTTGAAGACCTTGGGGTGGTTGGCCATCGCGTCGGCCAACGACGAGCCCTCGTTCACCCGGCTGCCGACGTCGCTGAGGATGTTGCGAAAGCGCGGGCTCTCGACCTGATCGGTCAGCGCGAGCAAGGCCTCGGGCAGGGTCACGCCCGCGCACAAGAGCGTGCTGAGCAGCCGGGTCATGCCCGACACGTCCTTGGGCTTGATCCGATCGAGGTACTGGCTGAAGTCGATCTCGCGGCTGCCGACGCTCGTGCCACCGCCACCCGTCGCGCGACTGCTCGCCGCCGAACCACCGGCCGCCTCGGTGACCGCGGTCAGGTAGACGCCCTTGCGCTTGAGCGCGCCCTTGAGCGCGGGGACGCTGTCGGCGGTCTCGATGCCCTTGATGGTCTTCCCGAGCGTGTCGAGTCCGGTATAGGCGTAGGCAGGCACGGTCGTGGTTCTCCTCGTCGCGTCGTTCGGGTCAGCCCTCTTCGGCCGTCACCCGCATGACTTCCTCGATAGTTGTGACACCAGACAAGACCTTGTGCGCCCCGTCGTCGCGGAGGGTCCGCAAGCCTTGGTCTTGCGCAGCGCGCTTGATCTCGGCGCTGCTGGCGTTGCGGATCGCGAGTCGACGGATCTCTTCGGTGATCCGCAGGACCTCGTAGACGCCGGTTCGACCGCGGTAGCCGGTTCCGTTGCAGCGGTCGCAGCCGACCGCCTGCCAGAGCATCCCGAGCGGCGGCAGCTCGTAGCCCTTGGGCGAGACGATCGGGATCAGCTCGCCCTTGGCGTCGCGGACCGGGACCTTGAGGCAGGGCTCGCCCGCGAAGAAGGCGGCCGGGATCATGCCCATGTCCTCGAGCTCCTTGGGGTCGGGCCGGGCCGGCGTGCAGCAGTGCGGACAGACCCGTCGGATCAGCCGCTGAGCTTGCAGCGCGACCAGGGACGACGCGACCAAGAAGGGCTGAACGCCCATGTCGACCAAGCGCGTGATGCCGGTCGCGGCGTCGTTGGTGTGGATGGTCGAGAGCACGAAGTGACCGGTCAGCGAGGCCTGGATCGCGATCTCGGCGGTCTCGACGTCGCGGATCTCGCCGACCATGATCACGTCGGGGTCGTGACGCAAGAACGAGCGCAGGCCGTTGGCGAAGGTCAGCTCGATCTTCGAATTGACCTGGACCTGGCTGATCCCGGCCAGCTGAAACTCGATCGGATCCTCGATGGTGAGGATGTTGAGGTCCGGCGTGTTGATCTCCGAGAGCGCCGAGTAGAGCGTGGTCGTCTTGCCCGAGCCGGTCGGGCCGGTGACCAGGAAGATTCCGTGCGGGCGGTGGATGGTCTCGCGGACGATCCGCAAGTGGTCGGGCGCGATCCCGATGCTGTCGAGGTCGAGCATGACCGCCGACTTGTCGAGCAAGCGGATGGTGATCCGCTCGCCGTGCGCGACCGGGGCCGTGGCCACGCGCATGTCGACCTCTTTGCCGGCGATCTTGCGCCGGATTCGACCGTCCTGGGGCAGCCGCTTCTCGGCGATGTTGAGCCCGGCCATGATCTTGACGCGAGCGATGATGCTGGGGAGGTGGCCCTTGGGCGCGCGCCGGACCTCCTTGAGCACGCCGTCGACCCGGTAGCGGACGACGATCTCCTTGTCGCCAGGCTCGACATGGATGTCCGAGGCCTTGGCCTTGGCCGCGTTGAAGATCAGCGAGTTGACGAAGCGGATGATCGGCGCGTCCTCGGCCGAGGCGTGGAGGATGTCCTCGTCCTCTTCGCCGTACTCGTCGACCTTCTTCTCGAGGTCGACGTCCTTGGTCCGCTTGGCGTAGGTCTTGTTGATCAGCTCGAGCGCGAGCGCCCGGCTGACCAGCGTGACCTCGACCTCGGCGTCGTAGACCGAGGCGAGATCGTCGAGCGCGTCGAGCTTGAGCGGATCGGCGGCGAAGACCTCGAGCCGGTCCTCCTCGCGCTCGAGTCGCCAGGGCAGGACCATGTTGTTGCGCGCGTAGCCGATCGGCAGAGCCTCGACCAAGGCGTCCTGGATCTGGTCGTCACCGACGTGCTCGCGAACGGGCAGGCCGAACTGCTTGCCGAGCGCGACGCAGACGTCCCAGTCGCTGCAGTACTGGAGTCGAACCAGGGTCTCGCCGACCCGCTCGTTCTCGAGGTGCTGGGCCGAGAGCGCCTCGGCCAGCTGCTCGGCCGTGACCGCGTTGGCCTCGAGCAAGAGCTCGCCGATCGGCCGCCGCTCGAGCTGGACTCGGACCGCTGCGGCGCCCACCATCGAGGCCGAGCTCGACATCGAGGCCGGAGCCGGAGCCGTACGACCCGCGAGCGAGCCCGCTTGGGTGCCGAGCAAGGTCGGCGCGGGACCTCGCGCGGGCGGCTGCGGGGGGGGCTGCGGAGGTGGCTGACGGGGCGGCGGCGGAGGCGGTCCCGGAGGCTGCGTCGCTCCGCTCATCAGCCACCGCCCTTGGTGTTTCGGCCCGGAGGTTTGGGTGTCGGCGCTGGCGCACTGTCACCGCCCCCAGCCGACGAAGCGTCTTCGGCTTCACCGACCGCGCGCGGGCTCATGCCGAGCTCGCCGGTGATCCGCTCGGACGCCAGCTCGGCCTCGGCTTGACGCAAGAGCAGCTCGTCCGACTCGAGCCGACGCGCGGCCCGGTCGACGCTGCCGAGCATGCCGGCCTTCTTGCGGTAGTTGACGTTGGTCGTCAGCTCGCGCCGCTTGAAGCTGGTCTCGCGCTCGAGGAACTCCATCCGCTCGCGGGTCCGCTGCTCGTGGATCCGGCGGATGTCGTCGGCGGTCTCGACCACGTGCGGGACCAAGATGATCAACAGGTTGATCTTCTCCTTCTTCTTGACCCGACGCTTGAAGAGCCAGCCGATGACCGGGACCGAGCCGAGCCCGGGGATCTGCTGGATGTTCTCGACCTCGCGCTCGCGCATGAGGCCGCCGAGCACGACCGGGAGGTCGTCGCGGGCGAGCACGTTCTCGAGCTTGATCCGGCGCTTGGTCGTGGTCACGCCGAGCACGGGGTCCTGCGAGACGACGTCACGATCCTCGAGCTCGATGTCGAGGGTCAGGCTGGTGTCGTCCTTGACGTGCGGGGTGATCTTGATGTCGAGCGTGACGTCTTCGCGGTTGATCGACTGCAAGGGCGTCAACGAGGCGCCTTGACCTCCGCCGCCGAAGCTGAGCGCGCCCGGGGTCGGAACCTTGCGACCGACCTCGATCTCGGCCTGCTTGTTGTCGGCCGTGTAGATGTGCGGCTCGGCCACGATGTTGACGTTGTCGTTGGTCTCGAGCGCCTGCAGGACCACGCCGAAGGCCGGGATGTCGCGCTGGGTGCCGAGCAGGGCCGATGTGCCGGCGATCTGCGGACCGAGCAAGCCGCCGGCCAAGCCCGAGAGCGCGGCCGGAGACAAGACCAGCGAGTTGACCTCGGCCGAGGGCGCCGAAGCCAGCAAGCCGGTGGTCTGACCCGACACGCCGTTGACCGTGGTCGCGAACTGACCACCGATGTGGGCGCCCGCGCCCGTGGTGATCGAGCGACCGACCGAGGCCTCGAGCAGGTAGATCTCGAGATAGACCTGCTTGCGATCGCGATCGAGGTCGAGGATGACCGGCTCGAGGCTCTTGAAGTCGGCCGCCGACGCGACGATGACCAGCGAGCGGGTCGCCTCGTCGGCCGAGATCTTGACGTCGCCCGAGAAGAGGTCGGTGCTGCCGTCGGCCGGGGTCTTCTTGGCCGCGCCGCCACCCGCACCGCCGGTGATCAGGCTCTGCAAGACCGTGGCGAGCTCCTTGGGATCGGCGTTGCGCAGCCGCACGACGTGGATCCGGCCGCCGCCGCCGGGCAGCCGGACGTCGAGCTGCTCGATCAGCCGGCGGATGGTCACGTAGTCGCCCTCGGTCGTGATGATGATCAGCGTGCCGGTCCGCTCGTCGACGATCACGCGCGAGAAGGTCGCCCCGCCGGCCGCGCTGGCGCCTGCGCTGGCGCTGGCCTTGGCGCCCTTGGCCGCGGGCTTGTCACCCTCGCCGAACACGTCGCGCAGGATCCCGGCGACCTCCTCGGCGTTGGCGTATTGGAGCTGGTAGAAGAAGATCTTCTCGTTGTTGCCGCTGCCGGCGGTGTCGAGCTCGTCGACGATCTTCAGCAAGCGACGGACGACCGAGCCGCGGTCGGTGATGATCAACAGGTTGCCGACGACCTCGACGCTGCCCTGCTTGCCCTTGAGCTTGTTGGCGACGTCACCGATGTCCTTGACGTTGCCGCTCTTGACCCGGACCAGCTGAGTGACGAAGCGGTCGTTGTCGGGCACCGGCTTGCCGTCCTCGTAGACCGGCAAGTTGAGCGTCTTGGCGTCGGTGCTCTCGACGATCTTGAAGTAGCTGCCGGTCGGCTCGACGGTCAGGCCCATGCTCTCGAGCGAGGCGTAGAAGGCCGCGTAGGCCTCGCGCAGGGTGACCTTCTCGGGCGAGAGGATCGTGACCTTGCCGCTGCGGATCTTCGGGTTCCAGATGAACTTCTGGCACGAGATCGTCATCATCCACTGGACGAGCTGCTCGAGCTCGGCCTCGCGCGGCACGGTGATGGTGAACTTCTTGCCCTCCGGCCACTTCTTGCACGCGTTCGGGCCCTCGTCGCCGCTGAGGTCGCCGCCGCCAGTGGTCGGCAGTGGTGGCGCGGTCGTGCTGCCGCCGCTCTCGGGCGGCGCCGCGGTGGTCTTGCCCGGGCCACGGGTCGGCGGCGCGGCCACGGCCGGGCCGTTGGTCAGGCACATGGCCACGAGCAAGAGCAGGCCGAAGAAGCCCGCGCGAAGGCGGCTAGGATGGGAGCGATGGACTCGCATCATTTGATGTCGATCTCTTTCTGAATCACTTGGCCCTTGCGCTCGATCGACACCGAGAGGTGCGATGCGCGACGCAACTTGTTGTAGAGGTCCATGGCCTGGTCGAGCGACTCGAGCTCGTGGCCGTTGACCGAGGTCAGCAAGTCGCCGTTCTTGAGCCCGAGCAGCTTGGGCAGGCTGCCGGGACGGATGCCGTAGAACTTGTAGCCCTTGGTCTCGCCGTCGGCGACGGCCGGGACGATCCGAGCTTGCTTGGCCAGCTGGGCCGGGTTGGCCATCAGCTTCTCGACGAAGGCCTTGTCGACCGTGCAGTTGGTCATCGCCTCGTCGCAGGAGATGGCCTCGGCCGCGCCTTCGATCTCGCGATCGTTGGCCGGCTTCTCTTCTTCGACCGCGACCGGGGCCGTGACCGGCGGTGGCGGTGGCGGCTCGGCGCCGAGCACCAGGTACTCCATCTGCGCGCCGTTGCGGAACACGACCTTGCCTCGCTCGATCCGCTCGACGATCACGCCGGGTCGCAGCTCGTCGTTGGGGCTGTAGGCGCCGAGCGCCTTGCTGTCGGTGTGGAGGATGGTCGCCATCGAGTAGTCCGGGTCGTCGGACTCCATCGTCGCGAGCAGGCTCAGCGGCAAGCGACTCGCGATCTCGCCGGGCCGCGGCGGCGCGGTCCCGCTAGTCGTCCCAGGCTGGCTGGCCGTCGACGTGGCCGGCGGCGGCGGGGCGCAGGTCGGGCAGAAGATGCTGCCCGCGACCACGGCCTCGACCATTCGGTCCTTGCGCTGCTGGGCGCTGTTGGCCGCCCCGTTGGACAGCTTCTCGAGCACCTTGGTCTGACTCATGCTGACCTCGTCTTCGGGGTCGCCTTCGGTCTCGCCTTCGTCCTTGTCGCCCTCGTTCTTGGCGATCTCGTCGGCCGGCGCGAGCAGCTCGCGACTGAGCACCGAGTTGGCGATGGCGCTCGCGGCAAAGCCGACGACCAGCGCCACGCCGAGCAGCTTGAACAGCCAGAAGTACTTCTTGAACAGCGCTTCCATGGCTAGTGAATGATGCCCTTGGTCTCGCTCGAACCTTCGCTGCCCGGCCCCGGCGCGAGCTTGTCGGAACCGCTCGGGCCCGGCTCGCTCGACCCGCTCCACTTGTCGCGGTGGGGCGTGTAGCTCTCGTCGTGGATCTGGCCCGACTCGAGCTTGCGGTAGATGGTGCGGGTCGCGATGCCGAGCAGGTCGGCCGCGAGCCGCTTGTCACCGCGGGTGAACTTGAGCGTCTCCATGATCATCCGCCGCTCGACCTCTTCGAGCGGGGTCCCGACCGAGAAGCTGAGCTGCCGACCATGGCCGGCCTGCGGGTCGCGCAGCTCGGGCGGGAGATCGTCGACGTCGATCCACGAGCCGCGCGCGAGCACGACCGCGCGCTCGATCGCGTTCTCGAGCTCGCGGACGTTGCCCGGCCAGCCGTAGCGACCGAGCAGCTCGATCGCCTCGTCGCGGATGCCCTCGATCGGCTTGCCATGGCGGGCGGTGTACATGCGCTGGAAGTGGTCGGCGAGCAGCGGCACGTCCTCGAGTCGGTCGCGCAGCGGTGGGATGCGGATGGGTACCACGTTGATCCGGTAGAAGAGATCCTCGCGGAAGCGGCCGGCCTTGATCTCTTCGCCGAGCTCGCGATTGGTCGCGCAGACTAGCCGGAAATCGACGCTGGTGGTCCGTCCGCCGACCGGCTCGACCTCGCCCTCTTGCAGGGCGCGCAGCAGCTTGACCTGGACTTGCAGCGGAATCTCACCGATCTCGTCGAGGAAGAGCGTGCCGCCCTCGGCCTCCTGGAAGCGGCCAGCCCGCGAGCGGACCGCCCCCGTGAACGCGCCCTTTTCGTGGCCGAAGAGCTCGGACTCGAGGATCGACTCGGGCAAGGCCGCGCAGTTGGTCGCGACGAAGGGCTTGTTGATCCGCGGGCTGTGGTCGTGGATGTAGCGGGCGAGCAGCTCCTTGCCGGTGCCGCTCTCGCCCAGCAAGAGCACGGTCGCCGAGGAGTTGGCGACCTGCTTGGCCAGCTCGAGCGTGGCCCGCATCATCTGGCTGGTCCCGACGATCGACTTGGACGTGACCGCGGCCAGCTGGGCCTTGAGCTCGCGGTTCTCGGCCACCAGCGCCTGCTTGTCGAGCGCCTTGCGGACCGCCGCGACCACGACCGCGCGCTTGAGCGGCTTGCTCACGAAGTCGTAGGCGCCGAGCTTCATCGCCTCGACCGCGTTCTCGACCGTGCCGTAGGCGGTCATCACGATCACCTCGAGCTCGGGCACCAGCGTCTTGGCGGCCTTGAGCAGATCGTCGCCGGTCATGCCCGGCATCCGCAGGTCGGTGATCATCGCGTGGATCGGCTGGCGACGAAGCAGCTCGAGCGCTTGCCGGCCGTTGCTCGCGGTCAACACCTCGAAGCTTTCCTTCGACAGAACCTTCTGGAGTGCCTCGACGATGCTGGGCTCATCGTCGACGACTAGAATGGTCGGGTTGTTGGCGCTCATCGGCGAGGGATCCTTCAGCAAGCTCCGGGCCGATCGCTTTTCCAAGCGTTTTCAATGGCTTGACTTGGCTCGGGGCAGCCCGGCATCGCCCCGATGTCGCAGTGTCCAGCCGAAGATGCCGTTTTGACAAACGCGTCACTGGCGGCCGAGCGGCCCGAACTCAGCCGAGCACGCGCTGAAGCAATTCGCGCAGAGCCTGGATCGTGTAGGGCTTTTGGATGAAGCCCGCGAGGCCCTCGCCCGCGAAGAGCCCGGTCACGGCCTGCTCGCTGTAGCCGCTGCACAAGATCACCGGCACCTCGGGTCGGCTCGCGCGGAGCTGACGGAACACCTGATGACCGTCGAGCTGCGGCATGGTCAAGTCGAGCAGCACGCAGACGATCGCGTCGGCGTGCTGCTCGAAGCGCTCGAGCGCCTCGCGACCATCGGCCGCGAGCACGACCTCGAAGCCGAGCCGCTCGAGCGTCCGCTGGCCGACCTTGCGGACCATGACTTCGTCGTCGGCGACCAGCACCTTGCCCCGGCCCATCCACTCGCTGGTCACGAGGGGCTCGAGCGCTTGGTCGGCTTGATCGCTGGTGACCGGAAAGAGCACGCGAAAGGTCGTGCCCTTGCCGAGCTCGCTGTAGACCGCCAACGCGCCCGCGTGGCCGCGCACGATCCCGAGCACCGCCGACATGCCGAGGCCGCGGCCGGTGAACTTGGTCGTGAAGAAGGGATCGAAGATCCGCGCGGCGGTCTCGCGGGTCATCCCGCAGCCGTCGTCGCTGACCTCGACGTAGACGTAGCGGCCCTCGGCCAGCGGCTCGGGCCGCCCGGTCGCGAGCGTGTCTTGCAGGCCCTCGAGGTAGGTCCGGTCGCAGGTCATCACGTTGGTCGAGATCGCGATCGTCCCGCGCTCGTCACCGATCGCCTCGGACGCGTTGGTGATCAGGTTCATGATCACCTGGCGAATCTGGGTCGCGTCGCCCGCGAAGGTCGGCAGCTCGGTGGCGAAGGCGTAGTCGAGCCGGACCTTCTTGGAGATCGAGACCTCGAGCAGCGAAGCCATCTCGCGCACGAGGCTGGTCAGGTGGATCGGCGCGATCACGAAGTGGCCCTTGCCCGAGTAGGCCAGCATCTGCTGGGCCAGCTCGGCCGCCCGCCGGGTCGCCTTGTCGATCTCCACGATGCTCTCGCGCGCGCGCGAGTTCGGCGGGATGTCGAGCGAGGCCAGCTCGGTGTTGCCGAGGATCGCCATCAGCAAGTTGTTGAAGTCGTGGGCGATGCCGCCGGCGAGCACCCCGAGGCTCTCGAGCTTCTGCGCGTGCTGGACCTGACGCTCGAGCAGCAGCCGCTCTTCCTCGGCCTGCTTGCGAGCCGTGATCTCGGTCGCGATGCCGAGGAAGCCGACCAAGTGGCCAGCCTCGTTGCGCATCGCGCTGATCGAGAGCGAGACCGGCACCCGCGCGCCCGACTTGCGCAGGTAGGTCCATTCGCGCGTGTCGGTCCCGCCCTCGCGGACCTTGGCGACGAAGACCTCGAAGCCCGGCTCGATCGTCCGACCGAGCTCGCGCGAGAGCTCGGCGGCTCGGACCACGACCTCGTCGGGATCGTGGAAGGCGGCCGGCGAGTGGAGGCCGAGCAGCTCGTCCGCGGCATAGCCGAGCGCGCGCTCGGCCTCGCGGTTGAAGGTGGTGATGGTGCCTTCGGTCGTGGTCGCGATGATCATCGCGGCCGCGCAGTCCAAGATGGTCTGCAGCTGGAGTCGGATCTGTTCGAGCTCGGCAAGGGTCTTCACTCGACGCTCCTGGGTCGAGCATAGCGGTTCCGAATCCGGACCGCGCCCCACCGTTCAGCCGGGGCGCAGCCGCTCAGCCGGGCCGCAGCTCGTCTTCGCTGCGGATCCGCACCTGCTCGGCGATCGCCGCCAACCAGGCCTGGCCTTCGCCGATCTCGTTTTCGCTCAGGCCCCGGACCCAGTCGAGGTGCTCGCCTTCGTCCGGGCCGAGCTGCCAAGGACAATTCGGCAGATCGTCGGGCGCGAACTCGAACTTGGCCGCCACGCCGCCGCGCTCGACCACGAAGCGCTCGAGCTGCTTGCGCCGCTCGGCGATGCCCGACTCGATCGCGGCGATGCCCGCCTCGATGACCGGGCGGCGAGGATCTTCGTGGCTCAGCCGGGCGAGCCGGACTTGGCGATACCACTCGCGCAGCGCGAAGAGCTGGGCGACATAGGCGACGTTCTTGTCCAGGCGCGGCTGCATGCGATCGCGCCAGTTGGCTTGGGCGGGCCGCTCGACCGCTCGCGGCACTCGCAGCGCGAACTTGTCCTCTTCGAGCTCGCGGCGCAGGACCTGGCCCGCGGCCGCGATCGCCCCGTAGCCGACCGCGAGCGGACCCACGAGCCCGCCCACGCCACCCAAGAAGATTCGACGCTCGCGCAAGAACACGCCGCGGACGACGTCGCCGATCAACGAGGCCGTGGCCTTGTCGCCGCGCTCGCCCCAGGGCGTGAAGTTGAAGTGGATGAAGCCCGAGCCGACCTCCGAGTGATCGTCGCGCGAGCTGCCGCCCGCCATCAAGCAATCACAAAAGTTGATCAGGCTGCCGAGCGTGACGAAGGCCAACAAGATGGTCTGCTTGAGCCCGACGCAGTGCGCCGTCGAGGCCTGCTCCTCGAGCAGCGTGCCGGCGCGCAGGTGCGCGTTGGCGCCGACTCGAGCCCCGCTCAAGAGCACCGACTGCTCGGCGTAGCCGCTCGCGAACATGGCTTGATCCCCGAGCGCGACGTCGACCAGCACCGCCGGACCTTCGCGGCCGACCTCGGCGTGAGTGCCGATGAAGCTGCTCGCGCCGTGGATCCGCGTGCCCGGGTAGAGCACCGCGCCCGGCTGGATCCGGCGCAGGTCGACCTCGGCGCCGACGAAGGTCTGGCGCGGGTCGACGATCGTCACGCCGCGATCGAGCAAGCGTGCGAGCCGAGCCTCGAGCTCGGCGATCGTGTGGTTGGACGAGGTACTCACGCCCCACGACTATGCCACGCGAAGGTCGTGCTACCGTGCGCGACGATGAGCGACCTCCCGCAGCGCGACAGCGATGGCTCTCGAGCCGAGCTCTCGCAGCGCGACATCGAGGACGCGGCCCGCGAGGCTGGGATCTCGCCCGCCGAGCTCCGCTCCGAGCTGGCTCGGCAGCGGAGCTCGACGAGTCCCTATGGCGAGTCCGGCGGGGCGCTGGTCCGGACTGGCGAGCGCGGGCTCTTGCCCGCTTCGCCGCGCGGCGTCTCGATCGCCCACGCCGAGTCGCCCCTGCCCTTCCCGCCCGAGCAAGCCGTGCGCGCGGTCAAGCGAGCGATCGAGCAGCAGATCAACAGCCGCGGCCACATGATGGGCGGCACCCAAGCCGACATCCTCGACGAGGACGCAGGCATCGTCTATCGCGTCCAGGCCGAGGACGATCAGCAAGGTGGCGCGCTGGTCCGGGTCGACATCGATCCGACCCCGCTGCGAGCCAAGCGGACCTTGTCGATGCTGGGCCTGGGCGCGACGGTCGGGCTCTTCGTGCTCTCGGGCGCGATCATCCCGGGCCTCGTCGGCACGATGATCATGGGCGCCGCGATCGGGATGGGCTTGCTCGGTGGGCTCGGCTTGGCGACTCAGGCCACGCGCGCGGGTCGAGGCGCGCGCTATGTCGCGAGCACGGCCCTGGTCGAGGCCGAGCACGGCAGCAGCCGGGCGCTGCCGCCCGGCGATGGCTATTGAATGGCTACGGAGCGGCTACGAATTCGCGCTCAGCAAAACCCGGTCACGCGGCGGTCGAGAGGTTCATAAGCCGGGTTTTGTCCCTGGTTCGGTCGCCCTCGCCAGGTGGCGATCATTCTTCTGCGCGGCACTACCCGGGATGGAGTGGGCCACCCCTCGCCTCCGAAGAGGACGGGTCCCTGTTTGGCCTTGCTCCGAGTGGGGTTTACCCTGCGACCCCTGTCACCAGCGGCCCGGTGTGCTCTTACCACACCGTTTCACCCTTACCGACGCGAACGCCGGCGGTCTGTTTTCTGTGGCACTTTCCTGCGGGTCGCCCCGACTTGCGTTTCGCAAGCACTCTGCCCTGTGGAGCCCGGACTTTCCTCGATCTGCGACCCCCGAAGGAGCCCGACCGCGATCACCTCGTCCTCTCGACCGCCTCGCTTCCGGAGGGTCGTGGTAGCACGAGCGCATTCGGCCACGCGAACGCATCCGCGCGATCCTTCTCACGCGCACGCACGCACGCTCACGCCCGCGCAAGCTCCCGAGGTAGACTCGACTCGATGCCGACCGAGCACCGGAGCCCGAGGCGCGCGCTCGGACCTGTCTTGCTGCTGCTGCTCGCCGGTGCGCTGAGTCTGGTCCCGGGCCGCGGGCGAGCGACGGTCGCCGAGCAGCGAGCTCGGCTGCCGCCCCCGGCGGAGGGCATGGATCGGGTCGCGGGCGTGTGGCAGGCGCACGCCTTCAACGAGATGTACCAAGAGTGGGGTCGCTTCACGCTGACCATTCGGCGCACGCCCGAGAGCGAGACCGAGCTCGAGGGCGAGATGGTCAACGAGAGCTGGTACGGGCCCGAGACCGAGGTCGTGCGAGGGCCCTGCGTCGGTCGGCTTCAGTACCTGGTCTCGATGAAAGCCAGCGGCACCTACGTCGACGGCAAGATCGACTATTGGGGGACCGAGTGGAAGCTCGACGAGGCGCTCTGCGCCGTCGACGACGGGTTCGGCTACAACCTCGATCGCTTCTCGGGCCAGATCGACGACGAGATTCAGGAATTTCAGTCGGTCAACAACGACGGCGGTCGCTACGTCAACGTACCGACCGTGTTCCGTCGGATCTCCTGCGACGACGTCGTCGATCCGATCCCGCGGATCAGCGTCGCGCCGCCGCCTTTTTATCCCGACGCCGAGACCAAGTCGGGCTGCGGGTTCTCTTCGGACTGAGGGAGCCCGTTCGGGCCAGTCACGCTCACCAGTCGCCGATGCCACCGAGGTTGGTGACCTCGGTGAAGCCGTTGGCGAGCAGCGCCTGCTTGGCCGTCGCTGCCCGGCCGCCGCGGCGGCAGAACACGACGATCGGCTTGTGCTTGTCGCCGCCGACTGCGGTGAGGACCTCGGCGATCCGGGCACCGACTTCGTCGTGGGGGATCAGCAGCGAGTTGGGCAGGCTCTGCTCTTGGAACTCCGCTTGCGTGCGGACATCGAGCAGCAGCGCGCCCTCTTCGACGAGGCGGTGCGCGAGCTTGGAGTCGCCGTCGGGCAATGGCATGAGCGGGATGATGCCAGGGCTTCGGCGCGCGCCCATGCGAGCAGGCGAGAGAGTGCTCGCGGCCTAGAATCACGCCCGACGCCGTCGAGCCCGCTCACACGACACTCACGCTGCGTAAGCGCCGCAAATGCCGCTTCGGGCTGTGACAAAGCCGACTAACGCTCGACAACACCCCGGTCCATCCGTCACCTTGAGGCCGAATGTCGACCGCGCCCCGCACCTCGACTCGCCTCGTGCTCGTCGCTTGGCTCGCGACCGCATGCAGCACCGGCTACATCGCCGACGAGGGCAGCTCGAGCTTCGGCTCGTACAGCGGCGGCGATCAGGGCACGGCGGGCACCGACGAGGTCGGCACCGGCGACGCCTCGACGACCGCGAGCTCGAGCAGCAGCTCGAGCGACGACAGCAACGATCCTTGTGGCGGCATGACACCCTGCCAAGACGCGACCGACGACATCCCGATCACCGGCGGCGCGGGCTCGGGCATCGTGCCCTCGTCGGACGTCGACCTCGCGACCTGGGCCTCCGCGGGCGTCGGCGGGACCCCGCTGACCGGCGACGATGGCAATCAAACCCTGACCGGCACCGCGCTCGGCGACACGCTCGACGGCCTCGGCGGCAACGACAACCTCGACGGCCTCGGCGGCGACGACTGGCTGCGCGGCGGCAACGGCAACGACCTGCTCGACGCGAGCGACGGCAACGATCGGCTCGAGGGCGAGTCGGGCATCGACACGCTGCAAGGCGGCGTCGGTCTCGACCTGCTGCTCGGCGGTGCGGGCGACGACGTGCTCTACGGCGGCTCGGACTCCGACGTGATCTTCGGTGAGGCCCAGGGCGACGCGATCTTCGGCGAGATCGGCAGCGACCGGCTCTTCGGCGGCGAGGGCAACGACCAGCTCGAGGCCGGCGAGGGCGACGACCAGCTCTGGGGCGACGCCGGCGACGACACGCTCTCGGGCGGCGCCGGCCTCGACGTGCTGATCGGTGGCCCCGGCGACGACACGCTCGCGGGCGGGCCCGAGGACGACGTGTACATCTGGCGGCTCGGCGAGGGCGACGACACGATCGACGGCGAAGACTTCGGCGTCGACGTGCTGTGGATCGGCGGCTACGCGGCCGACGATCTGAGCGCGCTGCGAGCCGGTGACGACTACCTGCTGATCTTGCCCGACGCGCAGATCCGCATCGTCGGCTTCTACGCCGGCACCAACCTGATCGAGTCCATCCAGACCGAGCTCTGATCGCTACCAACCCATGCGCCGAATCCCCAAGATCAAGACGGTGATGACGCCCTTCCCGCACAGCATCGCCGTCACGGCGTCGCTGGCGGAGGCCGAGGTGATGATGCGCCACCACAGCATCCGTCACCTGCCAGTCTGCGAAGGCCACAAGCTGTTCGGGATCCTCGCCGAACACGACCTCCGCGTCCGCCACCGCGAGCTCGCCGTCGTCGGCGACGTCTGCATGCGCAACCCCTACGTGGTCGAGCTCGACACTCCGCTCGACGTGGTCGCCAGCGAGATGGGCCAGCGCGACGCGACCTGCGTGCTCGTGGTCAAGACCGAGAAGCTGGTCGGGATCCTGACCATGACGGACATCTGTCGGATCCTCGCCGCGACCCTGCGCGAGGGCATCCCGAGCGGCGACGACGAAGCCGCCTGATTCGGCCTCCACTCAGCCTCCACTCAGCCTCGGAGCCACGGAACGCCGTCACCCGTGGACTCGAGAATTACCGTACCATCGCGGGCAGAGGTCTTTGCCATGCGTGAACTGAATTCTTTCGTGCGTCCGAGTCTGTCCGCTGCTGCTGCCCTGATCTTGCTCGCGGGCTGTCCCAGCGACGATGGCGTGGCCAACGACGAAGTCGGCAACACCGAGACGACCGGCGACTCGAGCGGGACCTCGCTCGACACCGGCTCGGAGAGCGCCGACTCGATGGACACCACGGCGAGCTCGACCGACTCCGGGACCGACACGGCCACCGACACCAGCTCCAGCTCGACGACCGACACCGGCACGGACACGAGCACCGAGAGCACGACCGACTCCGGCACGGACTCGGGCACGGGCACCGACACCAGCTCGACCGAC
>JAMHUH010000628.1:0-11425 GCA_035904925.1 Nannocystaceae bacterium | reverse complement strand
TAGGCGATCCGCTCGGCCTCGCTGACCTTGGTCGGCGCGGGCAGATCGAGCAGCGGGACGAGCGAGGCCGGGCTGCCCCACGCCGAGCGGGCCGGGCCGCCGGGCGTAAAGCTGATCTCCGAGCCATCGGCGTGGCGCAGCTCGCTGCGATCGAGCAAGCCGGCGCTGATCAGCGCCTCGGTGTCGGCCGGCGGCTTGCCTTCGAGCCAGCCGTAGAGCAGCGCGCTGAAGCCTGGCGTGAGCAGCTCGGCGAGCGCCTCTTGCCGACGAGCGGCGAGCACCTTCTGGCGCGGACCCACGACCTCGGCGATGAAGTGGTCACCGAGGAAGGCGAAGCCGTCGTGCTCGCCGGGGTCGCGAGCGAGCATGTAGCCGAGGTCCTCGTCCTCGGACAGGCGTCGGCGCTTGCCGTCGATCGCGTCCAAGACCGCCTTCATCGCCGCCTCGCTGTTGGACACGAGCGCGAGCTTTTCGGCCTCGACCAGCGCGCGATGCTGACGGACCGTCCCGCTTGGATCGCGCAGCACCGTGATCGTGTGGTCGCCATGGCGGATCGTCGACTCGACGATGTCTGGGATCTCGGCCCGGTACTGGTCCATGTGCCGGGCGAGCTCGGTGTCGAACACGGCTTGGTTGCGCAGCGAGAACACGAAGGTCAGATCGCTGCCCTCGCGCAGGTAGGGATCGCTGCCGACGATCGCGACTCGCTCGATCACGGTGTTGCCGAGCGCCTTGGCGAGGCCGGTCCGGCGCAGGCCCAGTTGTCGTTGGTAGCGCTGCGAGAGATCGCGGACCTCGGCCCGCTCTTCCATGATGTGGGCGACCGGCGTGATCCAGGTGTCGGCCTCGTCGAGCAGGCGCAGCATCACGCGGATGTCGTCGAAGCGGACGTACCAGAACTCCGAGGGCGTGGCCTTGGCCAGCGGCTCGGGCGTGCCCGCGTTCGGGTCGGGCAACGCGGCGAGCATCTGCGCGAAGGGGTGGGCCGTGAGCCCGGGCGGCTCGAGCTCGGCGATCGGCACGTTGGCGGGCCCAGTGTCGAACGCGAGCCGCAAGCCACGATCGTGCTGGAGCGCCTCCTGCATCGAGGTCGCCGCGGTGGTCGTGTGCATGAGCTGGGCCAGATCGGTGCGTCGCGGTCGAGCGTCGGGGCCGAAGCCGACGTCGTTGGGGTTGCTGGGCTTGGCGCCCGAGGCCAACGCCTGCACGCGACCGGCCGCGAACTCGCGCCAAGGATGCGAGGGGCCGGTCATCCACCAGGGCCGGCCTTCGACCCGCAGCTCGGCCGCGAAGGCGGTGGCCCAGCGCGCCGGCAACTCGGCCACGTTGCTGGCCTTGGCCGGACCCTTGGCCGTGAAGGGGAGCGCCTGCCAGACGCGACCCTCGGCCCGATCGCTGGCGAGGAACGCCGTACCCTGCAGCTCGGTCAGCGCCCCGGCGCTGCTGGGCATCCGCACGAGCACGCTGCCCTCGCCCTCGTGATTGATCGTCGCCAAGGCTGGCGCGGCGCCGCTGACATGGACGCGGACGAGCTCGTCGGCGCCCGATCGCGGCAAGGCGAACTCGTAGTAGAAGGCGCCCTCGTGGGCGTCGGCGAGCAAATCGACCGTCACCTCGGGCAGCTTCTCGGGCTCCTTCACGCCCGTCCGCAAGCCTGGCAGCGGGCCCTCGTCGGGGGCTGGCGTGTTGGTCCCCGTGTTGGGCTGGGTCAGGGGGCTGGGCTCGGTCGGCGCGGGCTCGCCAGCGGCAGGCGGATCTTGCTTGCAGGCCGAGGTGGTGAGGCTCGACGCGAGCGCGAACGAGGTGAGGAACGAGCGAGAGACCCGCATGTGGGCTCACGTTGTCACGCCGCTCGAGCGAGAGCAACGAGCTGGATCGCCACGCCCGCTTGGCAGGGCCGGGGTCGACCCCACTCTGGCGAAGGGCTCGGCTTGGGTGCTGCGGAGCGCGCGTGTGACCGGTACACTGCCCCGGCATGACCGACGAGCTCGAACAACCAGTCGCTGTTCGCTTCGAGTCCGAGGCCGAGGTCGACTTCGACTGGCAGGTCGCCGGTTTTCGCCTGACCGAGAGCTTCAACGAGCCCTTCGAACTCGCGGTCGAGCTCTTCACCACCGACTTGTGGGCCGAGCCGGCGCAGATGCTCGGCGCCAACGCGACGCTCTTCATCGAGCGAGGCACGGTCCAGCGCGAGGTCTCGGGCATCATCGAGCGGATCGAAGACGGCGCGATTCAGACCGGTCGACTCGTCACGCGGATGACCATCGTCCCGGCCCTGCGCGCGCTGGGCATGCGCAAGACCAGCCGAATCTTCCAAGAGCAGACCATCCAAGAGATCCTCGAGGCGGTCTTGAACGAAGGGCTCGAGCCCTACGAGCGCAGCATCGACACCGACGGATTGAGCGCCACCTATGTCGCGCAGGAATACACGGTCCAGTATCGCGAGACCGACCTGCAATTCGTGCATCGTCTGCTGGAGGAATACGGCATCAGCTATCGATTCAAGTCCGAGAGCGGCAAGGAGATCATGGTCCTCGGCGACAGCGAGGGCGCGTGGGTCGACCTGGTCTCGCTCGGCAACGAAGCGGCGGTCTTGCCGGTCAACCTGCGCGACGGCGGGTCGGGCGGGCGCGAGGACATCCGCAGCTTTCATCGAACCTCGAAGCTGCGCTCGACGGTCGCGCGGGCGGTGGTGTTCGACTGGCTGACCCCGGCCGCGTTGATCGACGCCGAGAGCACGACCAGCGCCGACGTGGTCATCCCCAACGGCGCCGAGCTCGGGCCCGAGCGCGAGGACTACGATCACAGCGAGCCGAGCACGACCTACGGCTATCGCAGCGCCCCGCTGGTCGTCAGCGAGCTCGAGGCCCAGACCGCGCGGCGTCGAGCGCTGCACCAGCGCGACGCCGTCTCCTGTGTCGGCAAGGGCACCGCGATCGCAATGGCGCCGGGCTGCAAGTTCGAACTGCTCGACCATCCCCAAGCCGACCTCGGCGGCGAGTATCTGGTCACCGAGGTCGTCCACAGCTACGGCAGCTACGCGGGCGGCGAGCCCGGCTCCGACGCGTTCACCAACCAATTCGGCTGCATCCCCTCGGTCGTCGAGTGGCGGCCGGCGCATCGGCATCCGCGGCCGCGCCTCGCCAGCGTCCAGACCGCGACGGTGGTCGGGCCCGCGGGCGAAGAGATCCACACCGACGAGCACGGCCGGATCAAGGTCCAGTTCCATTGGGATCGCGACGGCGCCTTCGACGAGAACAGCTCGTGCTTCGTCCGCGTGGTTCAACCTTGGGCCGGCAACGGCTGGGGCTTCATGTGGCTGCCGCGGATCGGCATGGAGGTCGCCGTGACCTTCGTCGACGGCGATCTCGATCGCCCGATCGTCACCGGCTGCCTCTACAACGGGACCCACTCGCCGCCCTATCCGCTGCCCGACGACAAGACCAAGAGCACGATCAAGTCCGAGAGCTCACCCGGCGGCGGCGGGTTCAACGAGCTGCGCTTCGAAGACGCGGCCGGGTCCGAAGAGATCTTCGTTCACGCCCAAAAGGACCTCAACGAGGTCATCCTCAACAACATGTCGACCTCGGTCGGCAACGACCAGAGCTTGAGCGTCGGCAACGATCGCAGCAAGGACGTCGTCGGCCACGAGACCATCGCGATCCACAAGGATCGCGTCACCGACATCGACGGCTCGGAGGCGATCCACATCAAGGGCAGCCTGTGCATGATCGTCGACGGCGGCTCCAACTTGGGCAAGGCCAGCGATCCCGCGCCGCTCGGCGCAGGGGTCTCGGTGACCGGCGAGTACAACATCTCGGCGACCACCAAGCTGACGCTCACCGTCGGGGCCTCGAAGGTGATCATGGACCCCTCGAACATCTCGATCGAGACCTCGGCGAGCATGACCCTCAAGGTCGGCGGCACCGTGATCTCGCTGGTCCCCGGCCAAGCCAGCATCACCTCCGGCACCGTCGTGGTCACGGGTGGCGAGGGCGGAGCCAGCGTGTTGCAGCTCGATGGCGCCGCGGACCTCAAGGGCGGCAGCCACGTGTTGGCCCACAAGGGCGCGTCCTCGGTCAAGCTCGACGGCAACGCCGAGATGAAGGGCGGGACCGCCAAGGTCGAGGGCACGACCGACGCCGAGCTCAAGGGCGCGCCGGCCAAGGTCACCGGCGGCGTCGTGACCATCGGCGGATCGTCCGTCACGGTCACGAGTCCAGGCGCCGTCAGCGTGACCGGCGGTCCGGTCAAGCTCAACAGCTGAGCGCGGCTCGGTTCGGGTCAGCTCGGCTCATTCCGGCTCGGTCGCTGGAAAGGCGTCGCCGAGCCGCTCGGCCTCGTCTTCGGCTGCTGCGATCGCGCTCTGGCCCGCGGGCGCCGGCGCGAGCGGCTGGCGAGACGCGAGATTGACCGGCGGCACGGCGAAGGAGCGCGGCCCGTTGAGCTTCACGCGCTCGCCCTCGAGCATCACGTCGTCGTTGGCCCGAATGTCGACGTTGCCCCGGCGCGCGCGATGTTGCTGGCCCGCAGCTTCGGTCGCGATCTCGCCGTCGGCTCGGATGACGACGTCGCCATGCGCGTCCTGGGCGATGCCACCCGCGGAGATCAGCGTGATGTCCTCGCGCGCGTTGACCTCGAAGCGCTCGCAGTCGAGCACGAGGTCGCCCTCGGTCGCGACCCGCAGCGACGCCGCGCGGACCTCGACCATCGGGCCCGAGGCGTCCAGCCGGATCGACAGGCACAGCTCGCCACCCGGCGCGACGATCTCGATCAGATCCGCTCGAGGGACGCGCATGGCGTAGCCGTGCTGCAAGGCCGGAAGCTTCGATTCAGGTTGTTCGCTCATGAGGGCCACTCGACCGAGAAGGGCAGCGCGTCGAGCTCGGCGGGCATCAGCCCCCGCTGGGCCCCGACCGCGCCTCGCCAGACGACCGTGAACACGCCCTCGTCCGGGTAGAGCTCGACATGGTGCAGGACCGGCGGGGCCAGCTCGGCGGCGCGCCAGCGGGTCCGCACGACCATCGTGGGCGCGGCCGGGATCACGACGCCGAGCTCGTGCTGCTCGCGGTGCAGCCCGATCAGGCGGATCACGTGGCCGCCAGTCAGGCCGGCCACCTGCAAGCCCAGCGACGCGCCGTTTTGGATCCCGAACACCCACGAATCGCCGCGCATCACGTCGACGCCACGCACCTCCGGCGAGAGATGGCCGCGCGAGAACTCGGGCAGCTCGTCGGGCAGCGGCTTCCAAAACGGCTGAACCCCCATGTAGACGCAGCGCGCGATGTAGCCGAGGTGCAGCCACGAGGTGCCCACGGGAATGGGCTGTCGCCACCAGGCCAGCGGATCGCGGACGATGAAGCGCTCGGGGCTGAGCAGGTCGAGCGGATCCTCGATGTTGGGCAGCAGCAATTCGTCGATCGGCGTGGTCGAGCTGGCCAAGTAATAGCCGCGCCCATGCCGATTTCGCGGATAGCAGCACAAGCTGTAGGTCTTGGGATCGCTGCCTTCGGGCAGGCTCGGTCCGATCATTTCGAACAGGTTGGGGAGCGCGGCCTCGGAGCCCTGGTCGTAGCCGCCATAGGCCCGATCGTAGCCGAGCGGCATCTGCTCGAAGGGCTCGGGCTCGGAGAAGAGGATGCGACCCTGAGCCGAGCGAGCGCAGCGACGATCGCCGCTGATTCGAAGGTCCCGTCGATTCGCGCCGACGATCACGGCCGCGTCGACCTGCCGCCGTGCGCCGTGGGCATAGGCGTGGCCGTGCACGACCACGTCGGCGCGCAGCTTGTAAGGCCAGGCCTCGCTGTCGGCGAGCAAGAGCCCGGTCGGATCACCCTCGTGGATCGGGAGCGGCCGCAGCGGGCGTTGCTCGGCCGCGGGCACGCCAGTCGAGCCGTAGGTGTCGAGCACGTAGGTGCGCTTGGCCAGCAGCGCGATGCAGGGCTCACCCGCCGGGGTGTTGGCGTTCAGCGGTCGACAGGTCGGGCTGATCCCGGTGAGCTGCGTGGGCATGCGCTAGAACGACTCCGCGTGGGGGCTGTCGATCGCCGACGAGGCAGGGCTCGGCGCCGCGGGCGAAGACAGCGAGGGCAGGGCGTTCCAGGCCTGAATCGGGCGATCGAAGATGACCTTGGCGTCGTCGCCGGCCTTCCAATTCAGCGGATGGTTCCAGACGTCGCCGGGGGTGTCGCGCAGCGCGTTCCATGCCGCGTCGCGGGTCGCCTGCCCGGTCTGGCTGTCGCCACCGAGGCTCTCACCCACGCCGCGCACGTAGTCGTTGAGGTTGCCGAAAATCCGCCCGCCGAGCCCAGGGATGCCTTTGCCGCTCGCGTTCATCGAGAAACCGAGCGGCGTGCCGATGAAGATGCCGACGAAGCCCTCGAGCCAGCTGTTCATGCCGGCCCCGCCGAGGAGCCGACTGATCAGGGTCTGGACGAGCGCGTCGAAGGCCATCGAGAACACCCCGCCCAGCCAGTCGGCGAAGGTCATTTGGGCGACGACGGTGTTGGGCGCGATCACGAAGCCGGTGGGCGTGGGGATGTCACCGCAATTGAGGTTGACGTTGATGACGACCGTGACCGCGACGGCGACCGGCTTTTTCTCGACCAGGACCGTCGCCACGCCAAAGTGCGACTTGGACCCGGAGAACGCGGTGAGAATCGGCCAGACCAGGTTGAAGGGCGCGAGCGGGACCGGCACGTGCGGGATGCCGCTCTGGATGTCGGTCCCGCGCTGCATGCTGCTGAAGCCCCAGCTCTGCACGGTCTCGGCCATGGCCGGGCGCATCAGCCAGCGCAGCGTGGCCCCGACGATGTGCGGGTAGAAGGGGGCCGGGACCGGAGCCGGAGCCGGAGGCACGATGCCCAGCTCCTTGTGGCCGTCGAGACCGAGCATGAGGTGAATGGTGATGAGTACGCAATTCATGACTCACTCCGCTCGCGTCGTGGCCGGGTCACCAATTCGCACATTCGTTCTTCTCGCTCGCGCACGACGTATTTGAAGGGAAAGCGCCAGGTGACGAACACCCGGCCCGCGTCGACCTCGACGCCGACCTGATCGACCGCCAACGCCCGCTCGAACACCCGCTCGCCAAAGTGCAGCCGAAGGTACGCAGGCGGGCCGGGGACCACGAAGGCGATCGCTCCATGCGGCGAGAACCCGAGCAATTCGACCGTGTCGCCCGGCGCCAGCGCGGGCGCGATCATCGGGACAAAGGCTTGATTGAACAGCGGCGGACGAAAATCGAGGATGTTGTGCTGGTCGTCCCGGACGGTGCCGTTCTGCACGCGCGCCGAATTGAGCCGAGGGCAGAACCCGAATCCACACGTCGTTGGAATGTCGCCCCATTGGCGCATGGGCGAATCGGGCTCTTCGAGGTTGGGCAGCTCTTGGTTCAACGCCTGCTCGGCGCGGACATGAAAGCCTTTCCCCAGCGGATTCTCGGGGAAGGGGATCTCGAGCCCGTCTGCTTCCGACTTGCCCCCGAACGCCTCCGCCATCGTCAGGGGCATGCTCGTGAAGGGCTCGGGCTGGGTCGCGACCAGCCCGCCGCGTCCGTCGCCGACCCAAAAGCGCCGCCCGGTCACCACCGCCTCGCGCACGAAGGCGCCCGCCTTGACCTGGACCTTCATCGAGCGGGTCGCCCGGCCGCCGGGCGCCCAGGCGCGACCAAACACGAACAGGTCGACGCCGCCGCGCAAGAAGGGCCCGTCTTCCTCCATCAGCCCGGCCGGCGACTCCCAGGGCTCGGGCGAGACCAGCCAGGGCTGCTCGGCCGCGATCGCGAGCGGAGCGGTCAGCGTGTAGGTCACCCGGACCACGACCGACGCGAGCATGCGCTCGGGATCGAGGACGGTCGGAAAGAGCAGCGCTGGATAGAGGGTGGGATTGACGAAGATCATGTCATCAACCCCGCGGGGAGTCCTTGATAGCGCATGGTGCCCGAGAAGTCATCCGCACAATCCATGGCTCCCCGGTCAAACGAGCGGCTCGATCGCCACGAACTGGCCAGTGGTTGGGGTTCGATACAGGCGACAAGGCATGCCCTCGTGCAGGGCCGGCACCAGCCCGGCGTCCGAGCCGGTCAAGCCGAAGGGCTCGTCCCCCATGACGAGCCGATAGTTGGTCTGCTGGCGTCCGATCACGATGTTGATGTGAACTGGACCATCGACGAAGGTCACCTTGCCCTGGCTCGTGTCGCGGTAGACCTGGGCGATGCGAAGGCTGGCCCAGAGCCCGATCAGGGCGAGCAGCAGCGCGAACACGAGGATCTCCGAGGTCACGCTCGCGCTCGATGCGCCGACCCCGATCCACACCGGGATCCACAGCAACGCTGGGATCCACCAGGCTCGCACCCGCGAGCGAAGTGCCGCTCGACGGCTCGCGGGGAGCTGGCCCGCACGCAGGGCGTCGACCTGCGCACGATCGAGTCGCTGCGCTTGCAAGACGAGCGAGCGATACTCCTCCCACTGCTCGGGTCGGGGCTCGCCGCCGACGACCCAGCGACTCCGCGGGAGCGAGTAGATCCGCATTCGACCGGGTGGGAGCGGGACGCCCGGGGCGAGGGCGAGCGTGTGGCCATCGTCGAGCCGGACCACCCAGCCGCGCTGGGCGAGGCCAGGCAGGGGCTCGAGTCCAAGCGTCGCATCGGCAGCGACCACGCGGCCCTCCGCGAGGTCGGCCTCGAGACCCTCGGGCGCCTTGCCGACGAACTGCGCGAGGTTGGTACCCGAGGTTTGCCCCTGCACGTGCCGAGCCACCCGACTCGCGCGGCTCGTCGGCAAGGCGCGCAGGCGGGCCTGTTGGGCCGCGGACAGGACCCCTCGACGGTTGTCTTCGGTGGACTCGTCCATGGTCGCTCGCTCGCGGCCGCGCGAGACCCGGCCAGTGTATCGACGATCGCGAGCGCGGCCAAGCGCGGACCGGCGTGCCGGACGAGCAGTCAGAGCACCGCGTCGGCTTCGATCTCGATCAGCATGTCGGGGGCGATCAGCCGACGAACCTCGACCATCGTGGTCGTCGGTCGATGGTCGGCGAAGAACTCCGCGTGCGCTCGACCGAACTCGGGCCAGCGCTCGATGTCGGTGACGAACATGCGGGTCCTGACGATCCGCGTTCGGTCGGCGCCGAAGTTGGCCAGCGCTCGCTCGATCAACTCGAGGCAGCGCCGGGCCTGGGCCTCGGCGTCGCCCGGAGCGAAGGTCGCCTGGCCGCTCTCGTCGACCGGCGCGGTCCCGGTCACGAAGATCAGGTTGCCGGCCCGCAAGGCGCGGCAGTAGCCGACTTGGTCCTCCCACACGGCCCGCGAGGACACACGTTCGAACTGCGTCATGCATCGAGCATCGCCGGTGCGGCGGCGGTGGTCGAGCGCTTGACGCTCGCGCTGGCGGGACGCTATCCAGCCACCGCGCCCGGATGCCCTCGTCGACCCCCACCGCTCGCCCCATGCTCGTGGTCATGCTCGCGCTCGTCGCTTGCAGCGAGCCCGAGTCGAGCGAGGATCCCTTCGCCGACGAGGTCGTCGCGTTCACGCCCGGGCCGGACTCGAACTTCGGCCACGATCGCCTGCCCGAGATCGTCCTGGGCCCGCCCGGCGGCTCGCTCGACGTGGCCAGCCTCGGCTGCGGCGGCGAGATCATCGTGCGCTTCGACGAGCCCGGGATCGTCGAGGGGCCCGGCGTCGACCTGCTGGTATTCGAAAATGCATTTGCGACCAGCTTCCCCGAGCCGGGCGAGGTCTCGGTCAGCGACGATGGCGAGACCTGGTGGGTGTTCGAATGCGATCCGGTCAGCTTGGTCGGCTGCGCCGGCATCACGCCGACCGCCGAGCTCGCCCACCCGACCGACCCCGAGCGAGCCGGCGGCGACGGCTTCGACCTCGCTTCGTTGGCGGACGCGCCCGAGCAGGTGTGGTTCGTTCGGATCCGCGATCGCAGCCGCGAGCATTGGCAGCCGCTCGGCATGGACTGGTGCGACCCGGGCCAGATGGGCTCGGGCGGCTTCGACCTCGACGCGCTCGCGGCCGTGCACGGCTGAGCGGCCGTGGGCCCGCTTGTCGAGCACGCGCGATTACGCTAGGCAGGGCGTGCATGACCACGCTCGCGAGTCGTTCCCGCACCTTCGTGCTCACCCTCGGTCTCGGCCTCGCCGGGCTCGTGCCCTCTGGCTGCTCGAAGGACAAAGAGCAGTGCGAGGCGGTCGTCAGCGGCGTGCTCGCGGCCCACGACGCTTACCGCGGCGCACAGGAGGCGGCCGAGCGGGGCAATCGAGCCAACTTCGAGGCCGAGCGCAAGCGCTTCGACGGCCTGCTCGAGGCGCTCGCGGCCGTGACCGTCGACTCGGGGAAGAGCCTGCAATCCGAGGTCAACGCCTCGACCAAGCAGCGCTACCCCGAGGCCGCCAAGAAGGCGATGGAGGGTTGGGAGGCGCTGCTCGGCGAGGTCGAGAAGAACCCCAAGCTCGGCGAGAAGTACTCCGGCGGGATCCCGCCGATCGGGGCCGACTACGCCGACGCTCACAGCACCGCGCAGGCGATCGCGAAGTCGTCGTCCTGCCCGAAGTGAATCGCTTTGCAAGCGGTGACCGAGCGTCAATCGAGCAGCAAGGGCGCGAGCCCGAGCGGCGGCAGGCCGACCGGCAGGGGTGAGAACCCGAGCTCGTTCGCCGACTCGGCGATCTCGAACACGCGCAGGCCCGAGCTGCCCAGCGTGGTGTCGGCGAACCAGAGCTCGTCGCCGACGATCTCGAGCGCACCCGTGACGCTGTGGAGGCCGGCGACCTGCTCGATCAACTTGGGCTCGCCGGAGAGATCGATCCTGTAGATCCGATACTCGGCGAAGTCGGGCGTGGCGGCGGCGATCCAGGGCCGGCCTTGCGCGTCGAGGTCGAAGCCGCCGAGGTGCAGACGGGTGAACCCGGCTTGCTCGAACACGCTCGCGGGCACCAGCCACTCGCTGCTCGCCGCGGCCAGGTCGATCCGCTCGAGGCCCGAGTTCAAGACCAGGATCGTTCGGCCGCTCGGGTCGCCGGGGTCGAGGCGCCAGGCGCCGAAGCCCGTGCCGAGCAGGTGGATCGCGTCCGCGCCGGGGTGGGCCGCGTCGAAGTCGAAGAGCGCCTCTTGCCCGGGCGTGGTCGTGATCGGGATCAGCTGCGTGTCGTCGGCGGGCACCCAGGCTTCACGATCGATCCGCTCGGCGACGACGAAGGCGAGCTCGCCACACGCGACCATGGTGCCGAGCTCGGGCACGCCGTCGGCGTCGGCGAACTCGCGCAGGTCGAAGCCGAGCAAAGGCTCGAGCTCGGGCGGCTCGCTGGGTTCGGACACGCGCCAGACTTGCAGCTCGGCCGCGCCGTAGAGGCTGACCCAGGCCCGCCCGGACGGGTCGAAGACGAGCGCCTGCGGGTTGGCGGACACGTCGAGGCTCGC
>JAMHUH010000627.1:0-22698 GCA_035904925.1 Nannocystaceae bacterium | reverse complement strand
GAGGTTCAAGAGGCCTTGGTCGAGCGCGAACGGGCCGCCCGCCTCCCGCCGATCGAGGCCGAGTTGGTCCGCGAGCTGGCCGAGCGCTTCCCCGAGACCGCCCCTTGAGTCCGCGCTTGGCTTGGCCGGGCGCGCTTGCTACACACCTTCCCGTGCTCACCCACACCCGTGGCTCGCTGCTCGCGCTGGCGCTCGCGCCGGTCCTCGCGCCGGTCGTCGCGCCGGTCCTCGCGATCACGGCGTTCATGGCGATCACCACCCTGACGCCAGCGATCTGTGCGGCCGACCCCTTGGTGCTCGATCGCGTGGTCGCGGTGGTCGACGACGAGATCGTGCTCGAGAGCGAGCTCGATCTGTGGCTGATCTTCGACGACAACATTCGCTACGAGCTGAGCAGGATCGAGAACCCGACCGAGGCGCAGATCATCGCCAAGCTGACCGAGCTGCGGCCCAAGGCGCTCGACGAGCTGATCGGTCGGATGCTGCTGCTCGACCAGGCCGAGACCTTCCAGGTCAAGGCGAGCGACGCCGAGCTCGACAACTACTTGGCCTCGCTGGCCCGGCAAGCCCAGCTGCCCGGCATCGCCGAGCTGCGCCGCGCGGTCGAAGAGAGCGGCCAGTACGGCAACTGGGCCCAGTACACCGGCAAGCTGCGCGAGGACATCGCCCTGTACAAGCTCGAGGGCATGCTGCTCAACGTCGCCGTCAGCGACGCCCAGGTGCTCGAGCGCTACCGCCAGCTCAGCAAGGGCGAAGAGGGCGAGGTCGAGGTCTACCGGTTCAGCTTCCGGCCCGAGACCGACGACGCCGCGGCCAGCGACGCCGCCTACAAAAAGGCCAAGGCGGCGGTCCGGCGGCTGAGCGATGGCGAGGACCCGACCGCGCTGGCCGAGGAGCTCGGGCACTCGGGCGAGATCGAGACCCTCACCCGCGACGACGTCTCGCGTCCGATCGGCGAGCGGCTCTTCACCGCCACCGCCGGCCAGGTGATCGGGCCGCTCGAGTCCGGCCAGGGCTTCGTGGTGTTCAAGCTCGAGAAGGTCGTCAGCTCCGATCTGCTCGGGTTCGAAGAGGCCAAGGACGAGCTCAAGAACCAGCTCTTCGAAGAGGCGTACGAGAAGGCCCGACTCGAGCTCCGCGACCAGCTTCGCGGTCGCGCGCACGTGGAGATCCGCCTCTAGCAGCGGTCAGAACCCTGCGTGCGAACGAGCCGCGAAGCTTCGACCGTGTTGGCGGTCCGGCGAATGACTCGCTCGCGGCTGGTTGGCGCGGGCTTGCTGGTCGCGCTGGTCGGCGCGAGCTTGGCCTGGGTCGGCTGGCGAGTCGCTCGAGCGCCGACGGGCCCGGCCCCGGCCGCGCTCGTGTCGACCGAGCAGCCGCGGCCCTGGTCGACCGGCTACCTGATCGTGCCCGAGCGGGCCGAGCCCACCCCGATCTCCCGGCTCGAGCGGCGCCTGGGCAAGTTCACCAAGACGGTCGAGCGCGCGCGCGCGGGCGAAGACCCGCCGCTGCGAGCTTTCGGTGCCGAGGAGCTGACGGCCGAGATCGAGCAAGCGATCGCTCGGGTCAGCGATCGCGCCGAGGTCTCGGTCCACGTCCGCGATCTCGAGACCCAGCGGATCTTGTTCGACTTCCACGGCGACACGCCGCTCAACCCAGCCAGCAACAACAAGCTGCTGGTCGGCTCGGCCGCGCTCGATCTGCTCGGCTCCGACTACGTGTTCGAGACCCGGGTGATCCTGATCGGCGACGCGCTCTATCTGGTCGGCGCGGGCGACCCGACCCTCGACGGCGAGGGCTTGCGCGGGCTGGCCGACCAGATCGCCGAGCGCGTGGCGATCGGCAGCGTGGCCAAGATCGTCGTCGACGAGAGCGCCTTCACGACCCAGACCTTTGGACCTGGCTACAGGCCCGAGCAGACGGACGAAGCCTACATGGCGCCGAGCGGAGCCATGAGCCTGGCCTTCAACAGCGTCGAGATCACCCTCTACCCGATCGGCAAGCGCAAGACCGCGGTCACGGTCGAGCCGCCGAGCACCAACCTGATCATCGACAATCAGGCGCGGGCCGGGCCGGGCCGCCTGAAGGTGCGATCGCTGGCCGAGCCGATCGGGCGAACCACGCTGGCGATCGAAGGGGCGATCCCCAACAACCGGCGCGGGCTGACGGTGAGGCGGCGGATCCACGATCCTGGCCGCTTCAGCGGCGGCGCGCTGGCGATCGCGCTCGCCGACGCGACCCAGAGCGAGCCCTTGCCGGTCGAGATCGGCGTGCTGCCCCCGCTCGATTCGTCGGCCGAGGCCGAGACCGAGGCCGAGGTCGGCGACGACATCGAGCGCGACGGCGAGGCCAGCTTGCCGCGCATGATCGGGCGCAACGGCGAGGGCGTCGACGTCGAGCTCGTCGCGCTGCGGCGCTCGCCCGCGCTGATCGACGTGGTCAGCGGCATGCTGACCTGGTCCAACAATTTCACGGCCGAGCAGCTGCTGCGCACGCTGGCCTGGCAGATGACGGACCAGCCTGGCGACTGGGATCAGGGCCGCGAGATCGTGCGCGCCTATTGGCAGGCGCTCGGCCAGGACCCCGAGGATCTGGTCTACGAGAATGGCTCGGGCTTGAGCAGCATCGGTCGGGTCACGACCCGCGGGCTGGTCGACTTGCTCGCGACCGCGCACCGGACTCAGCCGCGCGGCTCGAGCCTGATCGACGCGCTGCCGATCGCGGGGACCGAGGGCACGCTCAGCGGCCGGCTGCGGCGATCGGGCAAGCGGGTGCGAGCCAAGACCGGCACGATGGCCGGCGTCAGCGGACTGACCGGCGTGATCACCAGCGACGCGGGCGAGCCCAAGGTCGCGTTCTCGATCATCATCAACGTCCGCGACACGGCCACGATGTTCGCCGAGAGCCGGCGCGCGATCGAAGATCAGATCGTCATGGCGGTGCTCGAGCACATCGACAATTGGGTCGCCGTGACCGGGCCGATCGTCGACCTCGAGCCGCTCGAGGTCTCGGCCGCGCCCGGCTGATCCCTCGCTCGGCGCTCGGCCCTGGGCGCTCAGCCCTCGACGAGCTCGCTGACCCGCTTGCGCAGGACCTCGCCCTCGCGCCGGCCCTGATCGATCGTCGCCTGCATCGCGTCGCCCGAGGCGTAGTCCCAGGTGCGCGCCGGCGGATCGTCGGCGGGCGCGAGGTAGAGGATCGATCCGCCCTCGGCGGTCCGCAGCGTCCGGCGAGCGACCTTCTTGGGGCCCGACAAGAGGACCAAGACCCGACCGGCCTTGGCGGACTCGGGCAGGGCTCGAACCGGCACGTTGTCGATCAGCGCGCCGTCGATGTAGCGCCGCTCGCCGATCCGAACCTGGCGCGAGATCATCGGCGTGTTCGAAGACATCAAGACCCAGTCGATCAGCTGCTCGGGCCCGCTCGCGTCGATCGAGCGGACCAGCTGCATGCCCATGCCCGAGGGTGGCGAGGCTGGGCCGTGGAGGCGACCGATCCGGTCGCGCCGGGTGAACGCACCGATCGCCTCGATCCCGGCGCGCAGGCCCGAGCGACCCGTGACCAGATACGACAAGAGGATGTGGACGGGCGCACCCGAGCGGACCTGGTCCCAGCCGCCCTCGGCCAGGACGAAGTGGAGCGAGTCGCGGAACATCTGCTCGTGCGGGAAGGCCTGCCCGCCTCGGAGCGCGCGGCCAGGATAGAAGTTGCGCGGGTTGGCGCGCGCGCGGGCGATCACGTGGTCGAGCGAGGCGTGGATCCGGCCGCTGACTTGGATCAAGGCCATCGCCGCGCCGGCGCTGACACCCGCCCAATGCTCGACTGGCGGCAGGAGATCCGCGATCGAGTCCAGCACGCCCATGCCCCACAAGGTCTTGCCGCCGCCGCCGGCCAGTACGACCGAGAGTCCGCGGTTCATGGCTGGGATGGTAGCAGCGCGGCGGCTCACAAGCGCAGGACGAAGCGAGCGCCCGGTCGACCGTCGCGGCGCTCCATCGCGCGCAGCGTGCCGCCGTGGGCAGCTGCGATCTGCCGGCACAAGTGGAGGCCCAAGCCGACCCCACCGTGATCGCGGGCTCGGGCCGCGTCGAGCCGGGCGAAGGGCTCGAAGATGAGCGAGCGCTTGTCGAGCGGGACCCCAGGTCCTTCGTCCTCGACCTCGATCACGACGTGGCCCTCGTCCATCAACCCGCGCAGGGTCAGCTCGCCCTCGGGGCAGGCTCGGCGCGCGTTGGCGAGCAGGTTTCGCAGCAGCCGCTCGAGCAAGAGCGCGTCGCCCCGGATCTCGAGCTCGTCGGGGCACTCGACCCGGGCCGAGAAGCGGCTCGCGGCGCGCTTGCACAGCTCGCAGACCCCGACCTCGCTCAGCTGCAAGGCGTTGCCGCGGCCGAGCTCGAGCCGACCCGAGGTCAGCAGATCGTTGATCAGCGTGTCGACCTCGGCGAGGTCTTCTTCCATCTCGGTGAAGCCGGTCCGCATCCGCGCGAGCCCCTGGGCGTCGGTGATCTCGCCTTGCGCGTCCATTCGGCCGAGCCGCTCGCCGAGCAGCTCGACCAGCACGCGCAGCCGAGCGATCGGCGTGCGCAGCTCGTGCGAGACGTTGGCCAGCAAGGTCTGTTGGCCGGTCAGCACGGCCTGGAGACGATCGGCCATGTCGTTGAAGGCCAGCGCGAGGCGATCGATCTCGTCGCGCGGGCGGCCCTCGACGACCTCGGCCCGGTGCGAGAACTCGCCGCGCGCGAGCGAGCGCGTGCTCTTCTCGAGCCGCGCGAGTCGATGCGTCAGCGAGCGCGCCAGTGGCCAAGCCCCGCCCGCGAGCACGGCCAGCAAGAGCAGCCCGACCAAGACCAGACCGCGGCGTGGGTTGTCGCGCGGGGCGACTCGAACCATGCCGACGAGGTTCTGCGCGCGGGGATCGAGATCGTCTTCGTCGTCCTCGCCGGGCGGGTCCGGGGGTGGGCGGGAGTCGGGTGGGGCCTCGAGCGGCTGATCGGCGAGGAGCGGGAAGCCGATCTCGGGCGGCGCGAAGCGGTTGCGACGAACGATCGGCAGGCCACGGCGAAGCTGTCGGTACTCCTCCTTGCTCAGCGGCGGCGGCGGGTTGAAGTTGGGCTGGCCTTCGGGGCGCGGATGCGGCGGACCAAATCGACGGCCGCGCACATGCGGATGGACCATCACGTCGGCGTCGAGATCGGTCTCGATCGACTCGAGCACCGCTCGCATGGCCGGGTCGCCTTGTTCGCGTTGGCGCAGGGCGGCGAGGATCGCTTCGCGGTCGTGGTCGATGCGATCGCCGATCTCGGCGATCCGTTCTTCGTTCCAGGCCTGGCCTGCGCGCCAGACCAAGCCCGCCGCGAGCAAGGCGAAGCCGAGCACCGAGACCACGAAGGTCACGTAGATGCGCACGAACAAGCTCGAGCGCAGACGCATCGGCTCGCGCTCGGGAGGGGGCTGGTCGGGCACGGCTGGGGCTTCAGTCTTCGTCGCGATCCGGCGGGGGGTCGGCGGGCGAGAGCACGTAGCCGACGCCGCGGATGGTCTTGATCAGCGCGCCACCTTGCACGGGCTCGGCGGTGGCGAGGGCTTGGCGAACCTTGCTGAGGTGGACGTCGATCGAGCGATCGACCTGGGGGTCGAATTCCTGGGCCGATTCGCCGCGCAGGGCTCGGACCTGGGCGTGGAGCTGGTTGCGGCTCAGCACCCGCTCGGCCTGCGAGGCCAGGATCCACAGCAGGTCGAACTGGTAGGCCGTCAGCTCGCAGACGACCTCGTTCACGCTCGCGACTCGGCGGGCACGATCGATGTGGAGCGGCCCGACCTCGAGCACGTCGTCGTCGCTCGGGCCGGTGGCGCCGTTGCGGCGGAGCACGGCGCGGATCCGGGCGAGCAGCTCGCGGGGCGAGAAGGGCTTGGCCAGGTAGTCGTCGGCGCCGAGCTCGAGCCCGACGATCCGATCGACCTCGTCCCCGCGCGCGCTGAGCATGATGACCGGGACCTTCGAGCGCTGACGAAGCTTGCGGCACAGCTCGAGCCCATCGATGCCGGGCAACATCAGATCGAGCAAGACGAGATCGTGTTCGCCCGAACCCGAGCGCTCGAGCCCGAGCTCGCCCTCGCCCACGATCTCCACGACGACCTCGTGGCTGCGCAGGTACTCGGCAGTTCGCTCGGCGAGCCGCTGGTCATCTTCGATGAGCAGGATGCGCACTGGCCCGATTTTGCCACAACCGAGCCCGCACCGCAGACTCGCCGCGCGAAGTGGGGCCAAAGCCACGATTGACAGCGCTGGGTCGCCGTCGTACGCCCGCTTCATGCAGGTCGTTTGCAGCTTCTGCCACACGCGCTTCGACAAGCCAGTGGGTGAGGGCGCCGAGTCTGACCACGGGCACGAGCACCTGGTCTGCCCGCACTGCAAGGCCGAAGCCGGGATCGAGCCGATCAAGTCGACCCCCAAGCCGATGGAGCTCTTTGGCGCCGTGCTGGCGGCCGCGGGCTTCTTGGTCCTGGTCGTCTCCGGCTTGGTCGTGGCGGCGGGGTGAGGCGGCGTCGGGCTCTGGGAATCAGCGCGCAGGCTGGTATCATCGCGGCTTCCATGCGCCCTGTCCTCGCCCGAAGCGCTCGCCGAAGCGCGACCCTGCTTCGCGGCCTCGCGCCGAGCGGAGGCCCAGAGTGATCGTTCGCTGCGGCCAGTGCGGCACCGAGTTCGGCCTCGACGCCCGACAGATCGGCGACGAAGGCATGGCCGTGCGCTGCTCGGTCTGCAAGAACGTGTTTCGGGTCGAGACCTCGCCGCCCAAGCCGGTGCCCTGGCAGGTCGAGACCACCGACGGGACCAAGTTCTCCGCGCCCAGCCTCAACACGCTGCGCGAGTGGATCGAAGAGGGCCGGCTCCACCCGCACGACAAGGTCTCGCGAACCGGTCGCAGCTGGGTTCGGCTCGGCGACATGCCCGAGTTCGCGGCCGCCTTCGAGGGCTTCGTCGACCTGCCGCCGGTGGTCAAGCCGGTCTCGCCGGTGCGGATCGAGGTCGGGTCTTCGGTCCGCCCGATCGCGCGCGAGCCCGCGCCCAAGGTCCCGCCGATCTCGCGTCGGCCCGACGCCATGCCGCCGACGCCCGTGCGAGGGACGACCGCGCCCGAGCTCGACCTCGAGGACGAGGCGACCAAGCTCCACCCGGTGATCCGGCCCGAGGCCGGGGCGGCTGCCGTGACGCCCGCGCCGACGCCCGACGATGAGGATTTGACCCGGCAGATGTATCGGCCATCCGTGCCGGTCCCGAACATGGCGTCGCCGGCCATCGAGCGGCCGAGCGTCGCGCCCCGAGTCGAGCCTGCGCCCGCTCGGGTCGCTCCGGTCGCGATCGAGTCGAGCGACGAGTTCGAGGTCGCGCCGCGACGACGAGGGATCAGCCCTGGCTTGGTCGCGTTCCTCGGCGTGATCGCGGCGGTCGGGATCATGTTTGGCGTGCCGAGCATCCGGCAAAAGCTGCTTGGCCTCGGCGCGTCCGAGGCCCCGAAGGACTCGACTCCGCCCCCGTCTGCCGCCGACGTGCCCGAGATCGCCGCGGCCGAAGCTGCCACCAATCACCTCGGTCTCGCCGAGCTCGCCCAAGCCGAGGCCGGGTTGCAGCGCCGGCTCGACGCGGGCGAGGCCGACCCAGCGACCAGCGCGGCGATCGAGGTCGCGTTGGCCGATCTCCTGCTCAGTCGCGCGATCGCCTATCACATCGCGGCGGCGCTCGACGAAGCCCAGCGTGAGGTCTACGCCAAGCGGGCGCGCGACGATCAAGACCATGGCGCGCGGTTGGTCGACAGCCTCGAAGGCGCGCCCGATGTCGATCGCCTCGGCGAGGTTCGAGCGCTGGCACGCCTCGCGGCCGGCCGCGATCCCGTCGAGGTCCTCCCGCTGGTCCCCGACAGCGCCAAGCAGACCCAGTGGATCGTTCGAGCGGCGGGCCTGTGGCGCGACGATTCGGCCGCGGTGCCCGAGGGCTTGGTCGCGGGCCTGCAAGGCATCGAACCGCGCAGCGGCTTGGCCGACGCCACGCTGGCGCTCGCGTTGGTCCGCGCCAACGACGAGACCGGCGCTCGCAACTTGCTCGAGCGGCTCTTGGTCCGGGCCGACGATCAGATCGTCGGCGTCGCGCTGCGAGTCCGGCTCGGTGGGCCGAGCTCCGCCGAGACGGGCGACGAGAGCGGCGACGAGAACGACGACGCGACCGGCGAGACCGAGACGGGCGGCGACCCGGGGATCGTCGCCAAGGCGCCGCCGGTTCCAGTCCCGACCCCGGACAAGCCCAGCTCGGGCGGCGGCGGAGGCAGCTTCGACAAGCTGGTCGTGCGTGGCTGCGAAGCCGCGCGCAGCGGCTCGGCCGACGAGGGCGTCACGCTCTTGCTGCGCGCCTTCGACGACCGGCCCAACGACCTCGACGTGCTCGCCTGCCTCGGTGACGCCTACGCGCGCCAGGGCCAGAACCGCCGCGCCGCCGAGTTCTACGATCGCGCGCTCGATCGCTCGGCCAAGTACAAGCCGGCGTTGATCGGCGCGGCCAAGGTCGCGGCCAAGACCGGCGCGACCGCCAAGGCGACCAAATACTACGAGACCCTGTTGAGCGTCGATCCCGACAACGCCGACGCCAAGGCCTTTTTGGCCAAGCAAGCCGCAGACGAGGGTGGCGGAGCCGACTCGCCACCCGCCGAGCCCAGCGAGGGCGGGTAGCCCTCACTTTCCCAAAGCCGAGCAATCAAGATGCCCACCGACAACGAAGACGAGTACATCCTGCGTCAGGAGCTCGAGCGCAAGCGTGACGCCGTGCTCAAGAAGCAGGCCGAGCTGGCCGACGACGAGCGTTCGCAGCTCAAGACCCTTCACTGGATGCGCTGTGCCAAGTGCGGCGCCGAGCTGCAAGAGGTCGAGTTCCGCGGCGTGAAGGTCGACAAGTGCTTCTCGTGCGGGGGCGTGTACCTCGACGATGGCGAGCTCGAGCAGCTGGCCGGCCGGCCCGGCTGGTTCGACTCGATGGTCCACTTCTTCCGTCGCTAGCCGACAGGATCCGGTTCGAGGATGCATGGCGCGTGAATCCATCCATGCATCCTCGCGCCGTCCGAGTAGGCTCGATCCGATGTCGCGCCCGCTCGCATTCGCCATGGTCCTGACGCTCGCGCTCGCCTGCACCCGCGAGGTGCCCGAGCGCAGCGAAGCCCCGCCCGAGCGCTCGGCCCCGCCGAAGGACGAGAAGGATGCGAAAGACGAGAAGGACGCGAAGGATGCGAAGGACGTGATCCCGCCCTCGACCGCACCCACCGAGCCGCTCGGGGCGCTCGCGCTGGGCTGTGATGGCGCCGCGATCTCGGCCGCCTTCGCGGCGAGCGACCTCGCTGCGCTGGCGAGCGACGACCCCAGCCCGAGCGTTCGCTTGCTCGCGACTTGGGAGCGGGCACGCAAGTTCTCGAGCGATGGTTCGCTCGAGCCCGCGGCGGTCGAGACGATCGTCGCCGCGCTGACGACCGAGCTCGGCCACGCGCCACCAGGTTGGTGGGTCGAGCAGCTCGCCAGCGGCCACCTGCGCGTGGGCGACGAGGCGGGCCCGCCCTACTACGACGTCGGCATGACCAAGACCGGCGATCGCCGCGGCGAGCTCGTGCGAGGTCCTGGCACCACTCGTGTACGACCCGGCGTCAGCTCGGTCCTGTCGGCGAGCGAGGGCAAGTTGGTCTTCGATCTCAGCATGGGTCGGCTCGAGCTCGGCCCGCTGCCCACCGAGGTCGACGACACGCTCGAGCTCGCCCGCGCGCGGGCCGGGACCACCATCTACTACGCCAGCTTCAGCCGCGGCTCGGGCGGGTTTCGCTTCCCGCTCCACGCCGTCCGCACCCAGCATGGCCCGCTCTGGGACGCCGAGGTCTGCGGTCCCGATCGCAAGATCCTCGGCGGCCTCGGCTACCTGAGCGTCGAGATCGTCGTGCTCGAGCCCGACTCGGGCGCGAAGCCGGGCGAGATGCGGGCGAGCAGCGGCGCGACGGGCATCGCCGTGTTCACGGCCGAGAGCCACGGCGTCGCGCTCGACGTCTTCGACCCCGAGACGGGCGCCCGCACGCTCGCTTGGTCGTCGGACTTTTGGTTCTCGCGCTGAGCCGCATGTTTTTCTGATCCCACGATCCCGCGCTGCACAAGCAGCGGATCGCGACGAGGACGAACGTGGCATCGTCACGCCATGGCTGTTTGGACGGTCTTTTGCGAGTTTGCTTCGTCACCGACCCCCTTGCGATTGATCGTGCGGCGCCGAGGCGTCCCCGAGGAACTCGTCGATCTCCGGTTCGAGAGCTCCGGTCGCGCGGCGTTCATCCAGAGCGCCGAGGTGGCGCTCGAAGATCGCCGCTTCGCCGCACGGCCTGTCCGACTCGAGCTCGAGGGCGAGCAGCCGACCAGGGTCGAGGACGCGTTCCTCTGGGCTCGGACGGCGACCCAGCCCTTCATGCCCATCGCCCGGCTCGCTCGCTCGGCTTGGACCTCGAGCGCTTCGAGCCGAGCTTTGCCGCTGCGTCTGCTCGAATTGGGCGACGACGCGCTCGAGCTCGAGACCTTGGTCGTGCTCGTGGCCAGCCCAGACCCATGGCTCGGCGGCCCCGAATCGGGGCTCGAGCTCGAGCTCGGCCACGCCAAACAGACCCAGGTTTGGCCGCTCCCGATCACGACGCGAGCTGGGGTCGAGGCGCGGATCTTCGAGCTTCCGGCGCCCAAGGGGCTCAGCAAGGCGGCGATCTCGAGTCTGCGCCTGCGTCTGCGTGGGCAAGACTCCTGGCGGCCCACGCAATTGTATGTGTTCGGACTCGGCCGGAGCGAAGGGCAGGGCGAGCTCGATCGCCTGGTCCCCTTGGTCGCGTTGCCGGCGGGGGCCGCCGAAGCCGACCTGCGGGCCAGCAAGGCGCTCGCGCTGCCTCTGCTCGGGGACCTCTATCGGGCCAAGTTCCGAACTTCGCCCGTGGCTTCGATCGAATCGTTCTATCAGGCCTATGGGCTGAGCCTGCCCGAGACGCCAGGCAATGTCGGCGTCGCGCTCAGCGGCGGCGGCTCGCGGGCGATGGTCGCCGGGATGGGCCAGCTGCGCGGGCTCGACCAACTCGGCGTGCTCGGCAAGGTCCGGGCGCTGTCGACGGTCTCGGGTGGCAGTTGGCTGGGCGTGCCCTGGACCTACCTCGATTCGGCCACGCCAATGCGGGTGTTTCTCGGCCCCTACTTTCCACCCGAGGCATTGACGCTCTCCGAGATCGACACAATCGACGCACGCAACCTCGGCGCACAGACGGCCAAGAATTTCACGGCGACCGACATTGCGTGGCGGATGGTCGACGCGACCATGAGCGGGCGTGTGACCCCCTCGATGGCTTGGCAGACCGTCATCGGCGAGCAATTCCTCGCGCCTTACGGCCTCGCCGACCTCGGCCCGGCCGACCTCGACCGGGCTGGCGAGCGCTCGAGCATGACCTTCAGCTACGACGCCCGGGTCCTCGCGGCGATCCAAGCCGAGAACCAGAGTCACGAGATCCACGCCCACCTCGTCGCCGAAGACGGGCGCCCCTTCCTGATCTGCAACATGGGTCTGGTCGGCTATCAGCTCGGGCATTTGGGCCAGGTCGAGCGACGCGAGGTCTGCCCGGTCCAGTCGACCCCCTTTCATACGGGCGCGCTCGGAGATCCGCCGATCACCGGCCGCTTTGGCCAGGCGATCGGCGGTGGGATGGTCGAGAGCTTCGCGTTCAACGGTCAGCCTCGATCGGTCTCGCTCGACTCGCTGCGGCTCCGCGTGCGGCATCCCTGGTCGCTCGTCGACGCGGCCGGCACGAGCAGCGCCTTCATTGCCGCGGGCCTGGTCAATATCATCAAGTGGATCTTGGAGTCGACCGACGTGGCCGCGCTGCTGAACGAGGGGATTGTGGGTGAACGGCGAGCCCTGCTCGAGCGACACCTCGAGAGCCGGGCCGAGTTCGAGCAATTCGAATTGCCCGACGGCCTCACCTGGCCCGAGATCGCGAATCTGCTGATCGAGATCGTCCATCAATATGGGTTCGTCGGGGTGCTCTCGATCTCGACGATGGAGCCTCGCTATCACGAGTACTCGATCCCGCCCAAGGATCATGGCGCACGGGTGGCGACCTTCGTGGACGGCGGTGACTTCGACAACAGCGGGGTCTCGGCCTTGCTCGGCTATCGCGACATCGACACGATCCTCGCCTTCGACAACAGCGAGACCCAGACGCGAAGGTCGAGCACGTCCGCGGGGATCGCCGGGCATCCGGGGACGAACGTCGTCGTCAGCTCGGACATCGCCGCGCTCTTTGGCTACATGCCCTACGATGAAGAGGCTGGCTATGTCCAATACCGCGACGCTTCGACGAAATTTCAGGTCACGGACAACACGTTGATGAATACCCAGGTGTTCGAAGCGCAGCAATTCGTGGAGACCCTGGTGGCGCTCGGCGAGGTCTGCGAGGGCGCGGGGCCGACGATCGTGGCGCAGGACTTGATCACCGTCGAGAATCGTTACGCGGGCGTCCCCGCCGGTAGGAGCGTGAAGGTGGTCTGGTGCTCGCTCGGCCCGGTCGCCGACTGGTCGAACGCCTTGTCGAGCGAGGTCGCGCCGCTCGTCGAGGAGCTCGTCAGGGCCCACGCCTTTCCCAACCTCTCGACCTTCCTGACCGGGCTCGGCACGCGGACGGTCAACCTGCTGGCGAATTTGGCCGCCTGGTGTGTCTGCGGCAACACCCGCCCCGGCACCTTCCGGGCCGAGGACTTTCGGGCCTTGTTTGGCGGGAGCTCGAATCCAGCCGAGTGAGGCTCAGCCGATGTTGGGGCAGAGCTCGGAAGGGCCGAACACGTTGTTGGCCTCGTTGCACTCGTTGAGCGCGCCCATGCCCATGCCGTCGTCGTCGACGCTGACGCTGATCGCGTAGGGCGGGTTGCCGGGCGCGGGCAGGGTCAGCTCGACCGAGTCGCAGGTGCCGGCCGGGATCGCCTTGGTCGTGACCACGGTGCCGAGCAGGCCGGCGTCTTGCTCGCTGAAGCTGACCTCGACGCCCGGACCGACGCCGAGGCAGCCCTGGTTGCAGACCCGCACGCGCAAGGTGATCTCGTCGGTGCAGGGCCCGACGTTCTCGAGGTCCTGCGCGACCAGGTCGGGCGCACAGTTCTCGATCCCGCCCTGGGTGTTGCGGCGATACGAGTTGTAGGGCGCGTTGGCGGGGAAGTCCCAATTCGGCGACTCGTTGATCGGGATCCCGGCCTTCGCGTCGACGTTGGTGACGTGATAGGTGTGCTGATTCCAGATCGGCAAGGTCGCGACCCAGTTGTCGAGGCGATCCTCGATCACCTCGATGCCGGCGTCGCCGATGTCGCCTTGGCCCGACCAGTTGTTGGTCGGCACGATGATCTCGGCTTTGAAGTCGCCGTCGACGTCGGCGACGATCGGGTACTCGGCGCGGGTCTGCGACGAGTTGATGTCGATGAAGAGGATCTCGGCGTCGGTCATGTTGCCGTCGCAGAGCGGGCCTTGGGGGTCGAGCGCGCAGTCGGGCTCGATGCCGGGGTAGATCCGCAGGTACCACTCGTCGAAGTAGATCACCTCGCTGCGGCCGTCGCCGTCGAAGTCGAACACCGACGAGCCCGTGCGGCTCGACGAGCCGTCCTTGGTCGCGGCGCTCCACAGCTGGGTCATCGTGGCCATGCCGTCCCACTCGACGACCACGTAGAAGGCCCCGCCCGCGGTCCCGATCTCGGGCACCGGATCGCCGTCGAAGTTGGCGATGTTGGGCGGACCGCCCGCGCCACCGCCGGGGATCTGGATGCTGGCCCGCGTGGTCCCGAGCACGCCGTCGATCACGTCGATCCAGCCGCTGCGGACGACGATGACCTCGGGGCTGCCGTCGAGGTCGAGGTCCGCGACGCCGCAGTAGCCGTCGCCGCCGTGGTCGGCGTTGTTCCACAGGACCGAGCCCTGGAAGTCGACCCCGACCGTGCCGGTGAAGGTGTAGACGGTGCCGCCGGCGATCAGCTCGGGCCGAAAGTCGTTGTCGAGATCGGCGACGCACGAGAGCTTGCCGACGCTGCCGTTGTTGCCCTGGCCGCTCGCGCCTTCGAACACCAGCTTGCCGGCCGAGTCGTAGATCGTCCGGCCGTAGGCGACCTCGGCGTGGCCGCCGAGATCGAAGTTGGCCAAGCTCGCCGCGCCGGACTTGCCGCTGCCCGTGTAAGGGTCGGACTTCCACAGCGGCGTGCCGTCGGCCGCGATCGCGATCAGGTCGTTGCCCTCGCCAGGCGTGATGATCTCGGGGATCCCGTCGTAGTCGAGGTCGCCGATCGCCGGGCTCGCGGCCGAGTCGGTCTCCCACATCGGATCGTCGAGGGTCCACAGCTTGCTGCCGTCGTCGCCTCGGATCGCCCGCAGGATCCCGTTGTCGAGGTAGTTCGGCGGCTCGAACGAGTTGAACACGATCTCGGGGATGCAGTCGCCGTCGAGGTCGCCGACGACCGGCGTGCCGACCGACTGGACCTTGGTCGGCGCGTCGTCGTCGGCCGGCTGCACGTGCGGCCAGGTCACCTCGCAGTTGTTGGCCGTGCAGACCTCTTGGTTCTGGCAGTCGGCGTCGATCGTGCAGGCGCGAGGCTTGCGAATACCCCACGAGAAGCGCGGGACCGGATCGAAGACGCCGGCCTCGGGCGTGAAGGTGCAGGTCGGGTCGGCCAAGTCGGGCACGCAGGCCCCGAGCCCGCCGTCGCAGACCTCGCCGAGCGGACAGTCGGAGCGGACATCGGTCGCGCAGCCCGAGACCTCGCAGGGGTTGCCCGGGACGATGCAGGCGCCGACGTAGCAGACCTCGCCGGCGTCACAGCACGCGCCGGGATCGCTGCCGCAGACCGGCGTGTCGCCGCAGTCGAGCACGCACTGCATGCTGTCGAGGTTGCAGACCTCGTCGGCCTCGCAGCAGTCGGCGCCACAGACCACCTCGCAGCCCGCGGACTCGTCGGTCGAGCTGCCGCTCTCGAGGCTGGTCGCCGACTCGCTCTCGCTCGACTCGGCGCTGCTGCTCTCGTCGTCGATGCCGACTTCGTCGTTGGCGTTGCCGGCATCGTCGCTGCACGCCATCAGCAGCGCGCTCGAGAGCATGAGCAGCGCGCTCGAGACTGCGAGCAGGGGGAGCGGAGCCAAGCGAGCGCGGGACATGCTCGGAGACTATCCGACCCGCGGCGGCGATGGGCGGCTCGGTCGTGGGGCATCCGACCGGGATCACGCTCGGGCTTGCCGTCGCCGACGGATCCCGGCGAGGACCAAGAGCGCGAGCCCAGTCGGAGCGAGGTCGCGTGACTCGGACCCGCTCGAGCACGAGCAAGCACCCTCGTCGCCGACGCCTGCGTCCGCACCCGTGCCCGTGCCCGCGTCGCCGACCTCGTCATTGCCACCCGTGCCGCTCGTGTCACCACCCGTGCTGCCGCCCGTGGAGCTGGTGGTGTCGCCGTCGCCAGTGGTGGTGTCGCCGTCGCCGGTGGTGGTGTCGCCATCGCCGGTGGTGTCGCCGGGCGGCACGTCGCCAAATTCGTAGGCCCCGATGTCCGGCGCATCGACGACCGGCCGATTCTCGCGCTCGGCGACGTGGACGTACTGGAACGTGGGCACCAGCTCGGCCATGACCATCACGCCCGCGTCGATCGCCGGCGAGCCCTCGAGCAGGTGGTAGTCGTAGCCGGCGAGGTCGACGAGCATCGGCATGTCGGTCTGAAGGTTGCCCTCGTCGGTCACCGGCGCCGCTTGGCCGTCGAAGACGACCGGGGTGCCCGGCCCGACCAAGAGGTTGTTTTGCAGGACGATCGAGCTGGCCTCGCCGACCCGCACGAACGCGGTGTTTTGGTTGCCGCTGTCGTTGACGATCGTGTTGTGGGCCAAGAACAAGCGCAGATCGTCGTTGGTCTGGCCCTCGCGCTTGTACGAGATCATGGTGCCTTTGTTCTCGGCGTTGGGCCCTTGTTGGAGCAGGTTGCCGACGACATAGGTGAGCCCGCCTTGGGGCACGTCGATGATGTACGACGAGCTGCCATCGCCCTCGTCCATGATTCGATTGTAGAGAATGTGGTTCTCTTGGGCGCGGGTCTTGAGCGTGTGGCCCGAATAGGAATGGTGCGAATAATTGGAAGCGAACACCAAGACCGCCGTGTCGCCGCTGATGTATACGTTGTGCTCTTGGCCCGAGCCCGGGTTGCCATTGTAGGCGAACTGCGAGTACTCGATGGTCATGAGCGCGTCTGCGCTTCCGCCACTGAGGATGCCGTTTTGATTGTCGTGAAAATAGCAGCCGTGGACGATCAATTCGGTGCCCTGGGCGCGAATGCCCGCGCCGTTGTTGCCGTCGTTGGGGCTGATCGCGGCCCCGGAGAACTCGAGGTTCTCGACGGTGATCGGGCCGACGTCGACGTTGATCGCGAAGATGCCCTTTTTGTTGGGCAGCAGCTGGGTCGCGTGCAGGTGGGCGCCCGCGCCCAGGCCCCGGATCGTCAGATCGTTGGTGTCGATGGTCGAGATGTCGTCGACGTACATGCCCTCGTCGATCTCGATCACGTCGCCCGGCTGGGCCGCGGCGATCGCCGCATTGACGGTCTGGTAGGGCTTGTCCGGCCCGACCTGCAAGGTCGCGGCGTTGGCCAGCGGCACGCACAGGACGAACGCGAGGGACGAGGTGACCAGGTGTCGCGCGGGGCTCATGGCCGGATTCATACCAGAGGCGACCCTACGAGATGGATGTTTGTCCTGTAGCGAGGGTCACGACAAAGCCGCCGAGCCAGTGGCTCGGCGGCTTTGTCTGCACGCGGAGTCTCAAGCCGGCAACGCGCAGACGCCCACGTTCTCGAAGCCCGGAATGTCGGACTCGAGGTCGACGCAGACGTTGGTGCCTGCACAGGAGTTGGGCTCGCTCAGGTCACAGTAGGGCGTGCAGCAAAAGAACGCGCTGCTGCACGCCGAGTAGAACACCTGATCGACGGCGCTCGCCGGCACGCACGAGAGCCCGACCGCGCAGTCGTTTTGCAGCAAGCAGGGCTCGCCTTCGAACTTCGGGTTGGGGACCGGCGGCATGCACAAGAACGAGGGCGACGAGGCGCCTTCGGGCAGGCAGGACCAGCCGGGTCGGCCAAAGCTCTCGCAGTCTTGCAAAAGCGGATCACAGCGGGCCATGCAGACCGGCACGGTCTCGACCGCTTCGATCATCTCGAAGAAGGCCTTGCAGATCTCGTTGGGCGGACAGGCGTCGGGGTTGCCGGGCTCGCAGAAGGCCTGACAATAGCCTTGGAGGCCGTCGAATTCGTCGATGACGCAGAGCGCGTTGGCCGGGCAGTCGTCGAGGCAGCTGCCGTCGTAGTCCTTGACCGTGCAGCGGTCGCCGAAGGACACCGGGTTGGGGTCGAGCTCGCAGCAGCGGGCTTCGTCGGGGATCCGGTCGGGCTTCTCGGACCAGGGCATGCACTTGAGGTCCGGGTCCATGCAGTTGTCCTCGAGCCAGAACACGCACTCGCCCGAGGCCGAGCTGTCGCTGGTCGTGGTCGTGCCCGCGCTGGTGTCCGTGCTCTCGGCCGTGTCGCTGCTTCCGTCGCTCGAGCCGTCGCCGACCGAATCGCCGTCGGGCTCGGGGTCGGCCTTGCACGCGAGGACGAGGGTGCAAACGACCAACGCGTTCAGACCCGAAGACCAAGGGAAGCGCTCGCTAGCCATCAAAGTGGACCTTAGCAAGAAGCTCGCGGCGCCGTCGGGCGATTTTGCGGGCCGCGCACGCCGATTCGCACCTGCCCTTTCACCCGACCGGCGGAGGCGGAGGCGGGGGCTCGCCGAAGCAGACGCCGATCTCGAGGATCATGTAGAGCAGGACCAGCTCCTGCGGGTTGAGCCCGAGGTGCGCGACGCTCGAGGTCTCGAAGGTGCTGTACATCATTCGACCGCAGCCGTACTGACCGCTGATGGCCATCGGCCGCGGCAGGTTGGGGTCGGAGCAGCTGGTGCAGGGCCCCTCGACCCAGACATGGTGGCCGACGTTCACGTCTTGGCCTTGCTCGTCCTGGACGATGACGTCGCTGACTTGGTCGATGCCCGAGTAGTTGAGCCGGGTGGTGATCCCCGGCAGCATGTCGAGCGTCGGGTTGCCGCCGCCGATGTTCTTGAGCGCGGGCGGCAGCGCCTCGAGCCAGGCGAGCAAGTCGGCGTCTTGGATGATGCCGATCGACTCGTAGGCGGGCTGGATGTCGGGCATGCCCGGGTTGTGAAACTCTTGGTAGTTGGGGAAGGGCGCCTCGATGTACTCGTTCGAGTGATCGGTGGCGTAGAGCTTGCCGCCTGCTTCGACGTAGGCGCGCAGGTTGTCGATCCGATTCGACGGGACCGTGGGCGCGCCGTTCCAGTACTTGGTCGAGGCGCAGGGCAAGAACAAGATGTGGAATTGGTCGATGGTCGCGAGGTCGTCGAGCGCCGCGCCCTGATCGCTCGAGTCGATCAAGGTGAACTGCTCGGTGCCCGCGATCAGCTGGCCTTGCGCGCTGACCTGGCCCATGCCGAACTTGGCCAGGACGTTGTAGACGCGGTCGGGATCGGCGTCGTAGACCCCGATTCGAGGGATCCACATGCCCTGGGCCGGGTTCCATTGGCCCGGAAGGTTGCTCTGGTTGGCCGCGACCGGGTTGGTCCCGGGCGCGACGTCGAAGTCGATGACGTGGAGAAACTGGCCCTTTTGCACGACCAACTGCTGGCCCGGGCCGGCCACGGCGGGCAGCGAGAAGCTGCCATCGGGCTCGGTCAACACGAAGGGCACGTCGCAGTCGAGCTCGACACAATTGGCGCAATAGACCCCGTCGGGGACCGGCTCGACGGGCGCGTCGGTCAGGTAGACCAGCGCCCCGCTGATCGGCAGCTCGAGGTTGGGCGCGTAGACGGTGCCTTGCAGGGTCGCGTTGGTCGTCGGCCAGTCGGCCTGGGTGCAGTCTTGGTTGCCGCCGTCGTCGGCGGTGCCCGAACCACTGCCCTCGGCGTTCATGTCGAGCAGCGGACCGCTCTCTTCGCCGACGACCTCGTCGTTGCCGCCGCTGCTGCTGCTCTCGCCCGAGATGCCGTCGCTCACGCTGGTGGTGTCGGCGCGGACGCCCTCGTTGTTGCACGCGAGCAAGCCGAGGAGCAGCGGAGATACGAAAAGGCGGTGGGAGACGAGTGATACGCGCGGCATGGTCGACCTATGCCGATGACGCTACCAGGGTTGGTGGGCCCCAGGTCAATCGCGCGCTCGATCGCAGCTCACAGCCCGCAGGCCATGAGCGCGTTCCCGCAGTTGGCCGCGATGCAGGCCTCGTCGGCGCATTGGTTGGCGGCGATGCACTCGTCGAGCGCGCCGAAGAGCGCTTGGCCCATGAAGCTGGCTTCGGTGAAGCAGGTGAGCTGACACAGCCCGGCGCCGGCACAGGCCTCGACGCAGCCGACCAAGTCGACGCAGTCGAGCGAGCCCGAGACGCAGGTGGCCCACTCGGTCGGGCAGGCCATCTGCGTGCAGTCGAAGTCGGTGCAGCCTTGCTGCGCGGCGCAGTCGAGCAGCGGCGGCGCTTCGTTCTGCGCGCTCGGGCTGGCGACCGACTCGCAGCTCGCCACGCAGACGCTGTCGCCCGCGCAGTCGAGCACGCAGCCGGCGAGCGCGGGGCAGGGCAGGACATCGCTCATGCCGCCCACGCAGGTCTGGAGCGGATCGGTGCAGTTCTCGACGATGCAAGCATCATCGACGCAGGCGTTGTCGCCGATGCAGTCCTGCAAGCCGTTGGCCTGATCTTGGGCGAGCGGAGAGGCCTCGAAGTAGCAGCTGAGCTGACACGACGAGTCGCCCGCGCAGGCGTCCGCGCAAGCGGCAACCTCGGCGCAGGTCGAGCTGCCGGTGAAGCAGGCGAAGGCCTCGGCGCCGCACTGCTCGGTCACGCACGCGTCGTCTTGGCAGGCGTTGTCGACGATGCATTGCAAGAGCAGCGCGTACTCGTCGGCGCCATGCATGCTCGCCTGTGCCTGGCAGTCTTGCTGGCAGGGCAGGTCGCCGCCGAGGCAGCCGTCGATGCACGCTTGCACGGCCCCACAGGCGAGGCCTTCGTCGAGCCCGCCAGTGTCGGTGGTGTCGGTCGAGTCGGTGGTGTCGGTGGTGTCGGTGGTGTCGCTCGAATCGCTCGAGTCGGTCGAGTCCGTGCCCGAGTCGCTGCTGCTCGAGCCCGACTCGCTGCTGCTCGTCGAGTCGGTCGCGGTGTCGCTCGCCGTCTCGCCGACCTCGTCATCGCCCTCGCTCGTGCCACCGCGGCAGCCCCAGAGCATCGAGGTCAACGAGAGCGAAAGGACCAGGAAATTCGTGCAGCGCATCATGGCGATCTCGAGTGGACGTTCGAAGGGTATTTCAGCGCCCCCCGCCATGGTGATGAATTCGAGCCGCTCCGGGCAATTTGCAAGACAAGGGCTGAAACGAGGTCAGGCTGCACCCGTCATGAGCCCCCGCTGGATCATCCCGACCCTCGCCCTGACCTTCGTCGCCGGAGTCGCCGCGATCGTGCCGACGGTCTACGCTCGACAATCGGTCGAGACCCCGCGCTACACGGTCGAATCCGAGCATGCGGGCTTCGAGCTTCGCCGCTACGAGCCGCGGATCGTGGCCGAGGTCGTGGTCGAGGGCACGGGCACCGAGGCGACCAACGCCGGGTTTCGAATCCTCGCGGACTTCATCTTCGGCAACAACACCGCAAAGGCCGAGGTCGCGATGACGGCGCCCGTCGATCGCAGCGCCGCCGAAGCGATCGCCATGACGGCGCCGGTCGATCGCAGCGCCAAGGGTGACAAGTGGGTGGTCGCGTTCACGATGCCCACCAAGTACACGCTCGAGACCCTGCCCAAGCCCAACGACAAACGGGTGACGATCCGCGAGGTCCCGAGCAAGACCTACGCGGTGTCGCGCTTCTCGGGCGCGCCGCGCGAGTCGGTGGTGCAGCAGAAGATCGCCGACTTGATCGAGGCGGTCGACGAGGCCGGGCTTCAGCGCAGCGGCGCCGAGCCGACCTATGCTCGCTACGATCCGCCCTGGACGCTCGGGTTCATGCGCCGCAACGAGATCTTCATCGAGCTCACGAGCGACGAGTGATCGTCAATCGATCCAGCCGCGGCCGCGGAACCACTCGAGCGTGTCGGGCAAGGACTCCCGCATCGATCGCGGGTTGAAGTCGAGCTCGGCGGCGGCCTTGTCGTGCAAGACCTCGCGGTTGAACACGGCCGCTCGCAGCACGCCGGCCGTGAAGATCGGCGGCTTGCCGGTCAGCGCACCGATCGCGAGCGAGAAGGGTAGCGCGGCCCAGCCGACCCAGAGCGGCAAGCTGCGCTTGGGCATCGCGCGACCGGTGACCTCGCGCAGGATCGCGGCGAGCTCGAGCATGTCGAGCACCTGACCGGAGAGCAGGTAGCGCTCGCCTTTGCGGCCGCGAAGCATGGCTTGGATCATCGCGTCGACGACGTCGCGGCTGTCGGCGTAGTCGCAGACGACGTCGAGCAAGATCGGGATCTTGCCTTTGTAGAGGTCGATCAGCGCGCCGCCAAAGAGCGAGGGCGCGAAGTCGTGGGGGCCCGTCAGCGTGGCCGGGCTGCACACGACCGCGTCGAGGCCCGCGGCCACGGCCTCGAGCACGGACTCCTCGGCGTGGGCCTTGGACCGATGGTAGGCACACTTTTCGTCGAGCGCGAGCGGGCGCTGCTCGTCGAGCGGCTGCTCGAGCGGCCAGCGCTGCAAGGCCGCGTGCGAGCTGCAATGGACCATGCGAGCGCCCGCCGCTTGGCAGGCCGCGATCACGTTGCGCGTGCCCTCGACGTTGACCGCCCAGACCTTGCCCGCGCGATCGCTGCCGAGGTCGATCAAGGCGGCGAGGTGATAGACCCCCTGCGCGCCCTCGACCAAGGCGTCGAGCGAGGGCCGATCGAGCACCGAGCCCTCGACCCGCTCGAGCTCGAGGCCCTCGAGCGAGGCGGCCTGCGGGTCGCCGGGCATGACCAGCACGCGGACCTGATCGCCGCGCGCGAGCAAATGACGGACGAGGACGTTGCCGAGCCGACCGCTGGCACCCGTGACGCTGACGATGCTCATCGGTCGAGAGGGTAAGCGATCGGACTCGGCCCTCGGAGTCCTCGCGTGCCAGATCGACGAGCGTTCGGGTAAGCTCGTGGCCATCACGGCGAGCGCCGGACGGGACCGACTGTGGCAGGCACGAGTCTACTCACCCTTCTCGACGACATTGCGACGCTGCTCGACGACGTGGCAGCGCTCACCAAGGTTGCGACCAAGCAGACCGCGGGCGTGCTCGGAGACGACCTCGCCCTCAACGCCGAGCAAGTCACCGGCGTCCACACCGAGCGCGAGCTGCCGGTGGTCTGGGCGGTGTTCAAGGGCTCGGCGCTCAACAAGCTGATCATCGTGCCCTCGGCGTTGGCGATCAGCGCGTTCGCACCCTGGGCAATCACACCCTTGTTGATGGTCGGCGGTGCGTTCTTGTGTTTCGAAGGGTTCGAGAAGGTCGCCCACAAGCTTCTCGCGGACTCGAACCAAGCGAAGACCGAGCATGCGGTTCAAGTCGCAGCGCTCGCGGACCCCAAGGTCGACATCCTGGCCTTCGAGCGCGAAA
>JAMHUH010000626.1:0-7258 GCA_035904925.1 Nannocystaceae bacterium | reverse complement strand
CCGATCGAGCGCCCAGGCTTGGGCTTGCTCGAACCCGAGCTCGCGGATCGCCGCTTCTTCTTCGGGGCTCAGCGCGAGCGTGCGCGCGGGCTTGGCCGCGCCGCCGCGGACGGTGTGCATCGAACGGTAGATCGCGAAGTCGGCCATGCAGATTCGATCTGGTTCTCGCAGGGATCGAGCTCGCGACGCAATCACGGATAGCTCAGGCCGAGCACGAAGGACTCCCAGCGCGATCGAAAGTCGATCATGTCGCCGCCGACCAGCGCCTCGAGGGTCGCGTAGCCGCTCGGATCCTGGCTGGCGTGGGCTCGAAACTCGGCAAAGTAGCGGCGCAAGAGCCCCTGCTCTTGCAGCCAGTAGCACAGGTAGCGAGCCTGCGCGTAGTTGCTGCCCGGGTCGGCGGTGTAGAAGCCCTCGCCGCTCTCGCACAGCTCGCGAAAACTCGGCACCTGCTTGGCCACCAACGCCGCCTGCAGACCCGCGAGCCGCCAGTTGGTCAGGCCGACGATCGATCCGCCGCGCTCGGCCGCCTGCTCGTAGAGCGAGGCCAGACCCTCGTTGAACCAGGACGGACAGGCCACGAAGTTGGCCTCCATGTAGGGATGGACGATCTCGTGGACCAAGGTCCCGCCGCCCGTGCCGATGTTCATCACCAACGCGCGATGCTTGGCCGAGTAGTAGCCGTAGGGCGTGTCGGGCTCGTCATCGAAAATTTCGCGGACGTTCTGTTCGTAGCTCGCGGCGGTCTCGAACAACCAGATCGTGATCAGCTCGAGCGGAGGCAATTCGAAGTACGCGGCCTCGAGCTTCTCGACCGCCCAGCGGACCGTGCCGCGCGCGTGGCTCTCCACTCGCTGCGGGTGGCCGTCGCCGATCACGACGAAGGGTCGCTCGGCGAGCACGACCCAGCCACGATCGCCGTACTCGGCCTCGAGCTGCGCGACGCGTCGGTCGAGCGCGAGATCGGAGGTCGCGGGCTCGGGCTTGGCCGGCTCGGGCTTGGCCGGCTCGGGCTCGGGCTTGGCGGCGTCGGGGATGCTGGTCGCGGGACCACAAGCGCTGGCGGAACAGGCGAGCAGCCCGACCATGAAGTCACGACGACGCGTCACGAGGGCGCGAACGGGGCGATGTCGGCGACGATTCACATCCATCGACTGGCCCGAAGACTGGCCCGAAGATCACTCGGGTCGATGGGCCCACCCGTGGACAAAGCGGGGGCGATAACGAGCCGTGTCGTGGACCCCGCTTCCTCGAGCCCGCGAGAACCATGTTGCAAGCCGGTGATTCGGCGATTTCCAGATTGTTGCGTGAACCCCTGGGCGACACGCTAGGCTCCCCATCCAGGATGAAACTCGTACGCAACCATGGCGACGCAGGAGGTGAGCACATCGGTGCTCGCCCGCGCCATGGTGACGCGACCCATACGTCGGGCTGGAGCCGGGCCGAGGGCGAAGCCCGAGTGCGACGGCCGATCGAGTTCGACGAGTTTGGTCTCGCGTTGGTCGGCGGTCGCTTCGAGCTGGGTCGAGCGCTCGGCGACGGCAGCTTCGCGTCGGTGTTCGAGGCCCACGATGTCCAACTCGATCGCAAGGTCGCGCTCAAGCTCTTCACCCGCTACGAGCGGGACGAGCTCGACGCAGCCCTGCACGAGGCCCGATCGATGGCCAAGCTGCGCCATCCCAACGTGCTGACCGTCCACGACATCGGCGATCACCGCGGCACGCCCTTCCTCGCGCTCGAGTACTGCCAGACCGATCTGCGTCGCTGGCTCGACCGCGGACCGCACGCGCCCGAGAAGATCGTCGCGCGCTTCATCGAAGCCGGTCGCGGGCTCGCGGCGGCGCACGCCGCTGGCCTCGTGCATCACGACTTCAAGCCCGCCAACGTGCTGCTGCGCGAAGATGGCTCGGTTGCGGTCGGCGACTTCGGCCTCGCGGAGCCGCTCGAGACCGACGATGGCGAGCGCTCGCGCGACCCACGGGACGAAGACGAGCCCGCCTTCGCGGTCGGAACCCTCCGCTACATCGCGCCCGAGCGGTTGCTCGGCCAATCTGGCGACGCACGCAGCGACCAGTTCTCGTTCTGCGTCGCGCTCTGGGAGGCGCTGGCTGGTGAGCATCCCTTCACGGGCAGCTCAGCCCACGGTCGCTACGAGTCGATCGTCGCGGGTCCCTGCGTGGTCCCCAAGGTCGCGCGCTCGCTGGTCCGCGCGCTCGAGCGCGGGTTGGCGGCCAACCCCGACGATCGCTTCCCGGACATGAAGTCGCTGCTCGCCGCGCTGGTCGTCCCGAACGCGTCCGTGCGGCGAGCCAAGCACCTCCGACCGATGGCCTCGGTCGCCGCGCTGGCCTTGACCTTCGCCATGGGCCTCGGCCTCGGCCCGGGCTTGCCCGAGGGTGAAGCTCAGGCCGACAGCACGTCGATCCGGGTCAAGGCGACCGAGCAAGCGCTGGCCCAGACCCGCGACATGATCTTCGACGGTGAGTTCGAGGACGCCCAGGCGGCCTACGAGGTCACCTACCGGCTGCTCGACGCGGCCTCGATCTCCGAGCGACGCCAGCTGATCCCCCAGCTCGTGATGCTCGGCGAGCTGTTCGAGAAGGCCAAGCGGATCGACCTCGCGGTCAACGTCTTCGACGACGCCGCGCGGGTCGCCGAGCGGGTCGGCCTCGACCCCGCGCCCTACCTCGCCCGCCGCGAACTGATCATCTCGCAGATGGCTCGGCTTCCGAGTCCGGGCTGAGTTCGCGGCTGGATGAGCCGAGCTCGCGGCGATGGCCCGAGCTCGCAAAGACGCGACCTGCGGTGGAGCCCACCGAGGTCGCGCATGTCGTCGACGAGTCGCGCCGAACGCTCTAGAGCACCGACGATCAATCGTGGCAGCTGATCGTGCCGTCGTCGTTGGTCGCGGCTTGCTCGCAGAACACGATGTCGGAGCCGGCGCTGCAGTAGCCGCCCGCATACATCACGCAGTCGTCCTGGGCGCTGTTGCAGCACAAGGGCTCGGCCGAGAGCGGCCCGGGAGCGGGCGCCTGAATGCAGTAGCCGAGGTCGCAGGCGTCCTTGAGCGGGACGTAGGCGACGATGCTGCCCAAGATCGGATCGATGACCTCGCCAAACCCGACGTGGTAGGCCCACGAGCCCGTCGGGCAGCTCGCCGCGCCCTTGAGCCGAATGTCGACCCGGTTCCAGCAGACGTCGGCGTCGAGCACTGGTGCGCTGGTGTTGGTGTAGGTGCAGCCCTTGACCGAGGAGCACAGGTCAGGGACGCGATCGCCTGCATCGGCCTGTCCCGGCACCAACAGCAACGCCGCGGCCAGAACGGAGAGCGAGGCTACCTTCGACAGTTCGTTGCGACTCATGCCCTTGAGATAGCGAGGGTTGGATCGAGTTACGAGAGGGCCATGCTACGGATTTCCGAGCGGCTGATCCGGCGCACCTCGGTCGGTGCGGCGCGAGCGAGGCCAAACCAGCCGATCATGGACGCTCGCCGACCCGAGCCGAGCGCTCTGCCCTTAGGGTCATGATTCATGACTGTGCACACCCGATTCCTCGTTTCTCGCTCTTCGCGATCGTGATTCGCCACAGCAGGGCTGACTTGTCGACGCCAATCGAACCGTAATTTGGACCAGTCGACTGGCCCAAAGGCCGATGCGCGAAAACTGTCATTCATCGCGTGATTGGCAGCCAGATAACTTCACTGTGTAGAGTTGTGTTTTGCAGGGGTCCAACAGCCTCACGCGTGTCAATTTGCCCCATACGCACACACTCAACCAGGATCTTCCAGTAATTTGCATTGATGAAAATACGGATTCCAAATTCACACACTCCGCCGGGCCGGCTTCGGGGAAAGTGGTCCCGCTCACTCGAGATCGGGCATGTGGACGGGCCAGCGTGCTCGGGCCGCGAAGGCGGACCGCATTGGGCAAATGCGAGTAGTCCCAATGCACTGCTCGCATTTGCAGTCCCCTGCGAGTCGAGGCCGAGCGATCCGAGCGCAGCTCAGCCGAGCATGAGCATGCGAAAGAGCCGACGCTCGAGCTCGGTCTGTGCGTGGCCAGCACCAAGCCACGCCCAGGCAGCGTGGCAAGCGACGAGCTCCCCGAGCGACACGCGGCTCGCCTCCTCGGCGCCGACCAAACCCTCGCGCTCGAGCCCGCAGCGCATGAAGGTCGCCTTGGGGCCCTTCGCGACTCCGTCGGCGATCGCGTCGAGCCCTGCCGGGCAAGCCAGCTGCCACGCCTCGCGCGTCGCGGCGTCGTCGGTGAAGGCCCGCAGCAGCACCAAGCCCGAGTAACCAGGCGGCGCCCCGGCGTAGTCGTCGAAGGCTTGGACCAGCCCGGGTGGCAGACGCTCGGGCTCGAGCTCGACGAGGGCCTCGGCGGCGAAGGCTCGACGGACGTCGATCGAGAGCTTCTCGATCTCGGGCAGCGCCTCGCGGACGGCCTTCTCGGTCTCGTGATCGAGCCCCGGAAGCCCGGTCACGCGCCGCCAGATCAACAGGCCGACCACGACCGCCACGATCGCGGCGACGATCACCAAGGACCGGCGCCGACGCTTGCGGGCGGCGAGCTCGAACTCGTCGAGCTCGTCCACCTCGGCCACCTCGGCCTTTGCCGGCTCGGCCGGCTCGGCCGGCTCGGCCGGCTCGACCGGCTCGCTCAAGCGACCGCTCCGCGAGCGTCGGGGACCAGGACCAAGTCCAGCGCCTCGTCGACCTCGGACACGAAGTGCAAGGTCATGTCGCGGCGCGCGACCTCGGGGATCTCGGGCTCGTCCTTGCGGTTGCGGGCCGGCAGGATCACCTCGCGGATGCCCGCGCGATGGGCCGCGAGGACCTTCTCGCGTATGCCTCCGACGGCCAGCACGTGGCCGCGCAAGGTCACCTCGCCGGTCATCGCGATGTCGTGGCGGACCTGTCGGCCCGTCAGCGCGCTGACCAGGGCGGTCGTCAGCGCCACACCAGCGCTGGGCCCGTCCTTGGGCACGCCGCCCGAGGGCAGGTGAACGTGGACATCGAGCTTGGCGAAGCGATCTTCACGCAGCCCGAAGTGGGCAGCCTGGCTCTTGATCAGGCTGAGCGCGGTCTGGGCCGACTCCTTCATGACCTCACCGAGGCTGCCGGTCAGGCGCAGCTTGCCGGTGCCGACCACCGTCGAGACCTCGACGAAGAGCAGCTGACCACCGACGGGAGTCCAGCCGAGACCGGTCGCGACGCCGACCTGCGGGCCACGATCCATGAGCTCGTCGCCGTAGGGTGGCGGGCCGAGGATCCCCGGGACCTCGGCCGCCGTCACGTGGTTGGCCATGTCGTCGCCCTCGGCTCGGCGCATCGCGACGTCGCGCAGCAGCGCGGCCAGCCTGCGCTGGAGGTTGCGGACGCCCGACTCGCGCGTGTACTCGGTCGCCAGGCGCTCGAGCACGGCGTCGTCGACGATCACGCCGGCGTTGGCCAAGCCGTTCTCGCGCAGCTCCTTGGGCAGCAGATGCCCGCGAGCGATCTGCAGCTTCTCTTCGAGCGTGTAGCCCGAGAGCCGGATGATCTCGAGCCGGTCGGCGAGCACTGGCGGGATCGCACCGACCTCGTTGGCCGTGCAGAGGAAGACCACGTTGGACAGGTCGTAGGGCACGCCCAGGTAGTGATCCTCGAAGGCTTGGTTCTGCTCGGGGTCGAGCGCCTCGAGCAGCGCCGAGGCTGGATCCCCGCGCAAGTCGGCGTGGGTGAGCTTGTCGATCTCGTCGAGCAAGATGACCGGGTCGACGGTGCCGGCGGTCTTCATCGCCTGGATCAGCCGGCCCGGCAGCGCGCCGACGTAGGTCCGACGATGGCCGCGGATCTCGGCGTCGTCGCGCAGGCCCCCGAGCGAGATTCGGATGAACTGACGCCCGAGCGTGGCCGCGATGCTGCGCGCCAGCGAGGTCTTGCCGACCCCGGGCGGCCCGGCCAAACAGAGCAGCGGCCCGCGTTGATCGGGCGCGAGCTTGCGGACGGCCAGGTACTCGAAGATGCGCCGCTTGATCTTCTCGAGCCCGTAGTGGTCGGCGTCGAGCTTGGCCCGCGCGCTGGCGAGATCGATGGTGTCGCGCGGGCGCGGGCGCGAGGGGATCACCCAAGGCAGATCGGCGATCCACTCGAGGTAGGTCCGGGCGATCATCGCCTCGCTGCTCTGCGGGTTCATTCGCTCGAGCCGGCCGAGCTCGCGATCGACGACCAGCTGGGCCGGCTCGGGCAGCAGCTTTTGGTCGAGCCGCTCGGCCAGCTCCTCGAGCCAGCTGTCGGGGTCGTCATCGCCGAGCTCGGCCTGGATCGCGCGGACCTTGTGACGCAGCACGGCCTCGTGTTCGTGGCGCGAGAGGTAGTCGCGGACGCTGCGATCGACGTCGCGCTTGACCTCGATCTCGTTGCAGCGATGCGCGACCAGCTCGATCACCCGGCGGAGTCGAAGCGCGACGTCGAGCTGCTGGAGCAGCTCGATGCGATCGGCGTTGTCGAGCTCGACCAGGTTGGCGACCAGGTCCCCGACTCGGGCCGGATCGCGCTCGGCCTGGATCTCGTTGACGGCGTCTTGCCGCTGCCGGGCCGTCCGCTGGCTGGTCGAGAGCGACTCGTGCCGCTTGACCAGATCACGCAGGACTTCGGCGAGCGCGACCAGCATGGTGAAGGTCTCGCTGCCTTCGCTCGAGTCGAGCGAGGGCGTCGGGCTCCACTGGACCTGCTCGTAGCCGCCAGCTCGGGTCAGCGAGTCGAGCGAGACCCGGCGAATGCCCCGAACCATCACCGTCATCCGGCCCGGCAAGCCACGCAGGACCTGGACCACGCGGGTCAAGGTCGCGATCGGGTGGAGGTCGGCCAGCTCGGGCTGGTCGGTCATCGGGTCGCGCTGGCTGGCGACGATCACATAATGATGCAGGGCGGGCACGTCGAGCCCGGGCTCGGGCGTGGTCGCCCGTCGCACCGCCTCGACCGACGCTGGACGACCGAGCTCGATCGGCATCGTCACGCCTGGAAAGAGCACCGCGCTGCGCAGCGGCAGCATCGGAAGCAGGCCGGCCTCGGGAAGCTGCTCGGACATTCGCGGGGAGTCTACAACGCGTGCCCGCGGCGTGGTTGGCGAGGAGTACCATCGCCCGCAGTGGCCCCTCCGCCCGCCGACGCTCACGCTGGCTTGCTTCGGGCCGACGATCGCGTGACCTTGGCGATCGCGCTGGTTGGCGCCGGCGGCCTGGTCTCCCCCTTCGCGGGGGTGGCTGGCGCGGC
>JAMHUH010000625.1:0-10560 GCA_035904925.1 Nannocystaceae bacterium | reverse complement strand
CGTGTTCGAAGTGCTCGCCGCCAAGATGGGCTGGTCGGACGGCGGCCCCGGCCGCTAGCTCGCCTCGACGATCGCCAACGATCTCCAACGATCGCTCCAACGATCGCTCCCCGATCTCCAACGACCGATCTGGGCCATCTTCACCCGCACCCAGCGAACCGAGACGATCGAAGATCGGGGGGACGCAGTGGGGGCGTAGCGATTCGAATGTGGAGCCGCCCAAGCGGGCGTCAGCCAAACCGAGCAATGCCCCGCGGCGGAAGACTCGAAGCGCTGCGCCCCCACGGAGGCACCCACAGGCTCGCCATCGTGACCCAAGCGTCCGCGAACGATCGCACGAGCCCTCATGAACTCATGAACTCATGAACTCATGAACTCATGAACTCATGAACTCACGAATGACCCAAGATCACCGCCTCCAAAGTCCAAGCTGTGCACTCGCGATCTGCGCCCACAAAGTCGAGCTGCGCAGCGGATCGAACACCGAGCGGGCCGCGATCACGTCGGCGATGATCTCGGGCGCGAGGTCGTTGGCGAGCGCGCGGTCGAGCTCGAGCGCGGCGGCCTCGAGCTGGTCGCGGGTCATCAGCACGACCGCGAGCTCGATGTGGGCGATCGATCCGACCCTGCGGATGTCACGGCGTTGCTCGTCGTCGAGCTCGGCCAGGTCGAGCCAGCGCTCGCTCAGCTCGATCACCCGACGCAGATCGGACTCGGCCGCCGACGCGACGTCCTGCATCAGCCAGCCGCGCGCGCGCGAGGTCAGCAGGCCCATGGTCGCTTCGGCCTCGGCGAGGTCGCGGGGCTCGTAGCGATCGAGATCGACCAGCTGAGTGGTCAGCGTGCGGTGGAGGTCGACCAGATCCTTGTGCTGAAAGAGCGGGTTCTGGTCGACCGCCCAGGTGTCGAGCAAGAAGCGTTCGGGCGGACAGATTCGACGCAAGGTCGGGCCGATGCGATCGGGCTGGAGGCGCATGGCTTGGCCGAAGCGGGTCATCGCGTCGGGGTCACGACACTGCGCGATCGCGAGCTCGATGAAGGGCACCGCGCGCGGCCACTGACCGAGCTGCTCGAGCGCCAGCGCTCGCAGCCAGGCGGCGTCGCGCGGATCGAGCAGGCTGGGCTCGGGCGGGTCCGCGTTCGTGAACTCGTCGAGCAGCGCGAGCGCTCGCTCGTTCGCGCCGTTGGCCAGGCTGAGCAGCACGCGTTCGCGTGGGCTCGCGAGTGGGGCCGAAGCGTCGTCGCGGGCGCCTCGGATGCGCAGGTGGACGAGTCGGAGCACCCCGCGGACCCAGGGCTCGGTGCTCGAGAGCAGGCGCAGCTGATAGCGACCCGGACGCAGCGAACCGGGTGGGACGGATCGCTCGAACTCCAGCGCGGTGTCGCGTGGCCCTTCGCCGTCGGTCGTGGTGATCGTCGTCCAGGTCTGCTCGGCGTCGGCCAGGAGGTCCAAGCGGAGTCGAAATCGTCGCTGGCCGAGCGGCGGCAAGGCGCCCCGCATCGGCCGGGCGTCGCCGACCGAGCCTGGCTCGAGCGCGCTGCCCGAGCTCAGATCGAGCACGTAGTGATCGCCGCCGCCCCACGACCAGATCGTACCCTCGACGATCGCGGGTCCGCGGGGTGCTCCGAGCTCGTCGACGGGGACCAGCTCGACGCGCAGCTGCGAGGCCCACTCGAGGCTCTCGAGCTCGAGCTCGAGCTCGAGCTCGAGCCGCTCGCCCTCCCACGCGATCGTTCGCTGCATGAGCAGGGGGTCGGCGGCGCCCAGGCTCTCGATCCGCAGGCCGCCCGGCTCGCGCCGCAACAGACCCGGTCGAGCGATCCGCCAGCGATCGTCGAGCGGCGCGTCGAACCGGAACTCCAAGGTCTGCGTGGGCTCGGCCAGGGTCCGCAGCGAGGCGGCGCGGGTTCGCCAGCGCTCGTGCGTGGAGTCGGGGGCGTCGGGAAATTCCGCGAGTCGCTCGGCGACCCGAGTGGCCTCGGCGAAGCCATGGATCTGCTCGTAGAGCACGAGCGCGCGCGCGAGCGAGTCGCTGTCGCCCGCGCGCTCGTAGAGCTCGGCGGCGCGTCGGCGAGCGCCGCTTCGTTCGGCGAGCGCGGCCGAGCGACGGCGGGCGAGCGCGGCCTCGCTCGGGCTCGCGAGCCTGGCCAGCTCCGCGAAGGCCGATCCGGCCTGGTCGAAGAGCCCGATCATCGCGAGGGTCTCGGCCCGGGTCCACAGATCATCGAGCGCACGATCGAGCTCGGCTGGCGGGGCTTGCCTGGCCGGCGCTTGGCGATCGACCACGGGCATCCGCTCGTTGCCGGCGCCGAGCACCATCACGCGGCCGGTCTCGGCCTCGCTGACGATCAGCTCGTCGTCGTGGTCGCCGTCGAGATCGGCGAGCGCGTGATAGACGAGGCCATCCAGCCACAGCGCCGAGTAGTTGCAGGTCCCGCGATCTTGGTTGGCGCAGTAGAGCACCGCGATCGACGAAGGCTTCAGCTGCACGAACAGCTCGCTGCGGCCGTCGCCGTCGAGGTCGCCTGCGCTCGGCCGGCAGTTGTCGGGCAGCGCGACCGAGTCGACCAGCTCGAGCGCGCGACCGGGCCCGGGCCAGGCCAGCATGTACACGCCCGAGGGCTCGCCCGCGGGCTTGCTGGCCGGGAACACCCGAGGACTCGGCGGCGTGGTCGGCAAGCTGACCGCGATCCAGTGGCCGCGGCCGCTCGGCGCCGGGAAGCTGATCAGACCCCGCAGGGCGCCGAGCTTGCGCCGGGCGGCGGGCTCGAACTCGCCGGGTGCTCCGGGCTTCGGGCTCAGCACGCGCACGTCGTAGGCCCACCACGCGCCGACGCCCGCGATCAGCTCGTCGACGCCGTCGGCGTCGAGATCGGCGATCGCCACGTCTTCGACGACCGAGCCGAGCGCGTCGAGCTTCGGCGTGGGCACGAAGCTCTCGAGCGCGCCTTCGGGTCGGTGAAAGCCAGTCAGGCGGCGTTGGTTCGTGTCGGCCCCGATCGCCTCCCAGCCCGACCAGCCGGGCCCGGTGAAGAGATCGCCGCTCACCCACTGCGTGCCCCGAGTCGCGACGTCGAGGCGCTCGACCTCGACCCGACCCGCCTGGTTTCGCAGCTCGAACAGAGCCCGCTGGTCGGCGAAGTCGGCGACCACCCAGTTGGGCGCGCCGACGCGACCCGATGCGCGAGCGAGGGGGCGAAAGACCGGCGCGTGGGCTTCGACGCCCGGGATCTCGAGCTCGAGGTCGCGCACGATCGCCAAGGTCGGGCTCGAGCGCAGGGCCAAGATCGATCCGCCGCGGGTGCTCAGCAGCAGCTCGCTGCGCCCGTCGTCGTCGAGATCGAGCGAGGGTAGGGCGACGATCGCCGTGCGCCGAACGTCGTCCGTCTCGACCAGATGATCGGTGAGCGTGACTTGCTGGAGCTGGGTCAGGATCGGTCGCAGCTCGGCGGCCAGCGGCGCGGCCTCGGGCAGGGCGAGGTAGTCGAGCGCGGCCGCGAGGTCGCGCCGACTGACCGCCTCGCGCACGTGCAGGCTCAGCAGCTCGGCCGTGTGCTCGTCGTCGGCTTCGTCCTCGAGCACGTCCGCCGCCTCGTCGATCGACGCCAGCGTCGCGCCCAGCTGGGTGTAGCGATGGCCGCGAGCGAGCGCGCGGGCCAGCTCGACCAGGGCGCGGCGTTGCTGGTCGAGGGTCGGGCTGGCCAGCTGGGCCTCGCCCAACGCCGCGAGCTCGTCCGCCGGCTCGCCTCGCTCGCGCGCTCGCTTGGCCTGATCGAGCCAGGCCTGCGCGAGCGCGCTGGTGTGGGCGTATTGCGGGAGCATCACGAAGGCCGCGAAGACCGCGTCGGCGTTGCTCGCCTCGCCGCTCGAGTCGAGCGCGGCGATCTGGGCGGCGACCTGAACCCGACGTCGCTCGGCCGTCACCTCGCGCTCGATCTGCGTGGTCATGGCGGTCAGCGACAAGCTGCGCGGAGGCTCGCGCTGGATCAGCAAGGCGATCGTGATCGCGGCCGTGATCACGACCGCGCTCAGGCTCAGCCAAAGGCTCGATCGAGCGCCGCGCCGCGGCGCGAGAGCCTCGTCGATCGCCTGGAGCAGCTCGCCCATGTCGGGCCAGCGGGCGTCGGGATCCGTCGCCAACCCACGCAGCAGCGCGGCGTGGAGTCGAGCGGGGACCTCGGGCTTGCGCGCTGGTTCACGCAGCTCGCCGCCGACGACCGCGACCCGCAACCCCGCCGAGGTCGCGCTCTCGAACGGGAAGGCGCCGAAGAGGGCCCGAAAGAGCGCGACGCAGAAGCTGAACTGATCACTTCGGCTGTCGCCGCGACGCGCTCGCCACTGCTCGGGCGCCATGTAGCGCGGGGTTCCGAGCAAGGTCCCGGTCGCGGTCAAGCTCGAGATGTCCGGGGTGACCAGCTCGTCGCTCGCTTCGCCGCCGCTGGAGCTGGCCAGTCGGGCGCTGATCGACGAGCGAGCGGCGAGGACGTCGACCTGCGAGTCGCTCGCCGGTCGCTCGTCGCTGGTCTCGAGCGTGCTGCGAGCGAGACCAAAGTCGACGATCCGCACGCGGCCGTCGGATCCGACCAGCACGTTGTCGGGCTTGAAGTCGCGGTGGGCGAGCCCCGCTTGGTGGACCGCCGCGAGCCCGCGGCCAGCGTCACGAAAGAGCCCGAGCAGCGCTTGGATCCGCTGCGGCTCTGGTTGGGCGCTCGCGCCCTCGAGCCAGGCGCTCAGGGTCTGCCCGTGGACGTACTCCATCGCCACGAACACGCGGTCGTCGGCCGAGCCGACCTCGTAGACGGTGACGATGTTGGGGTGCGCGAGCTTGGCGAGCGCTTGCGCCTCGCGCAGCAGCCGGGCGTCGGCCTTCTCGCCTCCGCGGCCCGTGCGAACCAGCTTGAGCGCGATCTTGCGGTCGAGTTGAGCATCGTAGGCGGCATAGAGCTCGCCCATTCCACCCGCACCGATTGGCTCGAGCAACGCGAAGCGATCGACGCGCGCCGGCGCACCGGCCTTGCCGGCGCCGAAGAGCGCGGCGTGGACCTGCTCGCGGCGCAAGCGAGAGCCGAGCTCGCCTTCGGCCAGCGGCGGCGACCCGGGATGCCGGGTCTCGGTGTCCTCGCGCGTCGTCACCTGGGCAGCCAGTGTCGGCTGAACGTGCGCGAATTGAAACATCGAGGCCGCGCCTCGAAGGCGTCCGCTCGAAGCGACCCGCGGGCCGGCCTCTGGCCCTCAGCCGCCCGCGGACAGCTTGCCGAGCTCGTTCGTGAAGTCGTCGATCAACAGCTTGCGCAGCCGATTCTGCCGCTCGCGGGCCGCGTCGCGTCCAGCCTTTTGCGTCTCGGAGAACGAGTACGAGCTACCGCCCTCGGGTGCGGGTCCGGTCCAGGTCGAGAGCCAAGGTGGCGTCACCGGTTGGACGCACAGGACGTCGAGCGGCGGCTGGTAGGGCAGGGGTTGCGCCGGGTTGCGCTTGGCCTTCACGTTGCCGATCGAGATCATCGTGATGCCGCCCGCGAGCACGAACACGCCCGCGAGCAGCACGCCCGCGCTGATGGCCGTGCCTGGCTGCCGGTTCTTGTCGGCCGCCTCGATCGTCCCGGTGTAGACGAGCCCACGCACGAGTCCGCCGATCAGGACCATGGCCACGCCCGCCCCGGTCATGGCACCGCCGCCGCGCTGCAGCGGGTTGTAGCGAGCCGAGCCGACCGGCGCGCTCGGATCGGCGACCGGCTTGGTCTCGAAGTAGAGGTCGAAGCCTTGCTCGTCGTCCGAGCCGGCGTCGTCGGTGAGCGTGCGCTGGTAGTAGACGAGCGCCTGGCCGGTCGAGACCTCGACCGCCTTGATCGCGCCGGTGAAGCTGCCGGTCATGGCCGCGCGCTGGTCGAGCTGCAGCTGCTCGACCCCGGCCTTGCAGCGACTCGCGACGATCGGCAGCTCCTCGGCGCCGAGGACCAAGCGACCGCGATCGCTCGCGTTGGTCTGCTCGTAGAAGTCGAGGCGCAGCTCCGAGCTCGCGTCTTGGCCGATCTGGTTGTCGCCCATGCTGTCGACCTCGAAGATGATGTCGACCTTGCGCGCCGCGGCTCGCTCGAAGGGGTCGGTGCCCTTGAGCGTCTGCCACGAGATCACGCTGTAGCGATCGGCGACCGAGGTCTCGAGCGCCGAGATCATCACCCCGCACTCGTTGGTCATCTCGACCGACTCGGGCGTCGCCGTGGTCGCGGCCGCGGCGAGGTCGCTCCGGCAGTAGTCGGGCGGAAAGAACGCGACGGTCAAGCCCGGGCGCAGAGCGTCGGCGGCCCGCGGATCGAGCACCTTCAGCCCATCCTCGGTCGTCACGGTCACCTCGGACGACGAGCTCGCCACGCTGGCGACGTAGTACTTGGCGACGGGTGCTGCGGGCGGCGGGAGCATGCAACCCCCGAGCGCCACGCTCGCGACGAGCGTCAGACAGATCGGAGCGAGCGAAATCGGCCAGTGCGAGCGCGGCGATGCGAACACTGGATGCTCGTAGCAGAGGTGACCGAGTCGAGGCCGCGAAAGGATTTCGTTTGCTGCGGCGCTCGCCTGCTTGGGATCATGAGTGATGCTCGCGCGTGTCTCCTGGCGCTCCGTGCTCGTAGCGATCGTCTGCGCTCAGTCGGGGTGCGCGTTCTTTGGCATCGTCCCCGACGAGGGCAAAGACGACGACGAGTGCCTGGATCGCGAGGCACAGCTGGTCGGCCAGTGGATCTCGCCGCAAGGCGCGACGACGGCCTCCAGCGACTATCAGCTGACGACCTTCACGGCTGGCGGTGGGCTCAGGATCGAGCAATGGCAGGCTGGAAGCGCGATCCCGATCGACTTCCAGGCGTGGCGGGTCAGCTCCACGGAGCAAGGAACCTGCGATCAGATCGAGATGGACTTCGACGGCAGCGGCTGGCTCGCCCAGGTCTGGAAGATCCATGAATTGACCGGCACCGTGTTGGACATCGAGGTGACCGATGGGACCTACGTGGGCCCGCATACCCGCTACGACTGGTGGAACGGCGGCGTCCCGACCTGTGGAGAGATCTGCGATCCAGTCGATTCGCATTGTGCGGTCGGCGAGCTGTGTCTGAATTCGATCGAGGGCTTCCAATGCCTGCCGGAGTCGTGCCAGAGCTGCTTCGACGGCGGCCAGAGCTGCTCTTGGTATTCGGACACGTGTGCATTCGACACTTGCGTCTGATCGGATCGGATTGTCCCGTTCTCACGGCCTGTGGTGCCGGTGCCACACCTGCAGCTGCGCCCGAGCGCGGACGCGCAGCGACGAACACGCAGCGCGGTGTCTGCGTGGAGAGCCGCGAAGCGCCATGTCTTGGCATGGGCTACCCGACGAGGGTCCGGTGGTATGGTCGCGCCGCCCTTCGGTGACCCGATGACCGACCCAGACCTGATCAGGATCGAGACCGACTTCGCAGTGCTCGAGCGTGACTCGACCGGGTTCGTGCACGTCACCGCCCATGTGATCGACCACTCGATCGAGCAGGCCCAGGTCATCGGCGAGTTCATCCACGTCGCGTACGTCGAGTCGGGCCGTCGGACGCGTGTGCTCGCCGACGTGCGTGCGGCTCGATCGCTGTCGCGCGACGCTCGAATCTACTACCAGAGCGCGGAGCGGGTGGTGGACTCGATCGGTTGTGCGCTGTTGATCGACTCGGGCGTCAGTCGAGTCATCGGCAATTTCCTCATCGGCCTCAACAAAGGCCCCATGACCATTCGGCTGTTCACCTCCGAACAGGACGCTCGGGCATGGTTGGACTCGCTCAGCGATGACTGACGACAACGACAAGGTTCAGGTCGTCCTCGAGGTCCTGCTCCGTCTCGCGAGCGCAGACCTCGACGCGCGCGTGCCCGCGAGCACCAGCAACGCGCCGCTCGATCTGGTCGCGGCGGCCGTCAACATGCTGGCCGAAGAGCTCTCCGCGGTCATGGCCGCCGAGGCCAAGCTGCGCGTCGATCTCGAGCAGGAGGTCCGCCAGCGCCAGGCCGAGGTCGAGGCGCTCGCCCGCGCGCAGGAGCTCGTGGCCCGGCAGAACGAGGCCATTCGCGCGCTCTCGACCCCGGTCATGGAGGTCTGGGCCGGGATCCTGGTCTTGCCGCTGATCGGCTTGATCGACCAGGCTCGGGGCGAGCAGCTCATGGATCAGCTCTTGTCGGCGATCGTGCGCACGGGCGCCCAAGTCGCGATCCTCGACATCACCGGCGTGCCGGAGGTCGACACCAGCGTCGCCGACCAGCTGCAAAGGGCGATGGCCGCCGCCAAGCTCCTGGGCACGCAGACGATCATGACCGGCGTGAGCCCCGAGAACGCCCAGACGATGGTGCGGCTCGACATCGATCTGTCGCAGGTTCACGCCGAGCGCTCGCTCGCGGCCGGGCTTCGGCGGGCGCTCTTGCTGATGCACGCGCGCGCGCGCTAGCCTAAATCAAGTGGTGAATTGGGAAAGCCCTGTAATCCCCGAGATGTTACGAGCCGTGAGGCGAGCGTTTCGGGTGAGCTCCGGGGAGCTTGCTCCCCGGAGCGAGGGGGCTTTGCGAAAGCCCCCTTGAAGATTAGCTAGCAGAGCTCGAGCAGCATGCTGCGCCAGTCGGCTTCGGCCTCGAGGCTGGCGAGCAGCGAGTTCATGCCGAACAAGATCCGACTGAGCAGGACCAGGCCGTGCCGCTTGGGCTCGCGCCAGCCGATCCGCAGCAGGTTCTTGGCCACGGTCATCTTGGTCTGCATGGCGAGCTCGGACAGGCGCGAGGTGTAGGCCCGCGTGTAGCGATAGGGCTGGGGCTGGAGCGCGGGCTCGAAGCAAAAGAGCACGAAGTCGACGAGGATCCCGCGCAGCGGCACCGAGGTGTCGTCGGGGAATTCGAGCGCCGCCGCGAGCACGGTCCACAGCTCGTCACCCTTGGCGCCAGCGAGGATCGCTTCGACGACCGAGCGCATGCCCGCGCGGGTCTGCTCGTCGAAGGTCTGCACGCAGCCGAAGTCGAGGAACACGACCTGGTCGTCGGCCGGGAACAAAAAATTGCCCGGGTGGGGATCGGCGTTGAACATGCCGTGGGTCAGCAGCGAGCGGAACACGAACTCGAACAGGACCACGCCGATCGCCGATCGCCGATCGGCGTCGGCCGTGGCCAAGATCTCGTCGAAGCGCGCGCCGGGCATGAACTCGCTGACGAGCACGCGCTCGCGGCTGAGCTCGGTCTGGACCGCTGGAATCCGCACGCGTGGGTCGCCAGCCCAACGGTCGCGGAACATCGCCATGTTCGCCGCCTCGCGCCGATAATCGCACTCCTCGCCGATACGCTCGAGGAAGTCCTGGATCATGACCTTCGCCTGCACGTTGGGCACGATCGCGCTCATGGTCTTGGCGATCGAGCCGGCGTTGTCGAGGTCGCTGTGCAGGGCCTCGGCGATGCCCGGGTATTGAATCTTGACCGCGACCGCGCGGCCATCGGCGAGCGTGGCCCGGTAGACCTGGCCGATCGAGGCCGCGGCGATCGGCTCGATCTCGAAGCTGGCGAAGACCTCGGTGTAGGGCTGGCCGAGCTCGGCCTCGAGCAGGGCTTGCATCTGCGGCCAGGGCAGCGGCTGGGCGTTGATCTGGAGGCGCGAGAGCAGCTCGCCGTAGATGCGCTGGTACTCGGGCGGGACTACGCCATCCATGAACGAGAGGATCTGCCCGACCTTCATCGGCAGACCCTTCATCTGGCCCATCGTCTCGAACAGCTGCTCGGCCGTGCGCCGGTGCAAGGCCTCGAGCGCCTGATCGCGGCCCGCGGTGATCCGCTTGCCGACCATGCCCACCGCCGACCCGCCGAGCCGAGCCGCGAGCGCGCCGAGGTTGGCGAGGCGACCGACGCGTCCGGTGCGAAAGCCCGTCATGTGCGAGAGCATGTCAGTTCATCGAGGCGATGTCGAAGTGGCCCATGGACCGAATGTTGGATGTTGTGCAAAGGGGCGTTACACGGTTTGCTCGGGATGGAACGTTCCGCGCGAAGACTGGGATCGCCTTCCTCGCACTTGCGAATCGTGTGTCGGAGTGAAGGCGTTTTCCGCGTTCCTCGTGATTGATCCAAACGTGCCACTTGCGATCGGTCCCGACCTGCCCATCGCGCTGTCGAGAGAATGGAGGGTCGATTTTGAGGGCGTAGACGACATCCTGCTCAGGAACGCCGGGCCTCGCTCCGCGTCCACTTGCGCTTGCCCGCCTCGAACTGGCTGTCCCGCCGCGTGGCAAGTGATAGGCTCGCGCTCGTGCGCCGATTTGCGATCTGCCTGGTGGTCCCGATCTTGCTCGCCCCCACGCTCGCGCTGGCCGAGGCGCCGACCCGGGTTTGGGTGTTCTTCCGCGATCCTGGCCGCAGCCCGGCCGAGCTCGAGGCCGAGCTCGAGGCCCGTCGTGGCGAGCTGGGCCCGCGCACGCTCGCGCGTCGCTCGAAGGTCCGCGCTGGCCCGCTGGTCGACGAGCGCGATCTCTTGCCGGCCGCGGCCTATGTCGCGGCTGTCGAACACAGCGGCGCGACGCTGCGGGTCGAGT
>JAMHUH010000624.1:0-1773 GCA_035904925.1 Nannocystaceae bacterium | reverse complement strand
TCATGCCGCGCTCGCGGACCTTGGCGCACAGATCGTTCATCCGGATCGCGCCGTCGAGCAGCGAGTACTGCGAGTGGAGATGAAGGTGGGCGAAGTCGGAGACGCCCGAAGCATCGCCGGTGAGGTCGGTCGCCATGGGCCGGACGATACCCGGCCTGGGCCGGCCTGTGGGTGGGGTAGCCGGCGATTTGGAGGGGTCGGCGATCCGGGGCTGGAGATCGCTTCGGCGCGGACCTCACCTGCCGCGTGGATGGGGTCAGGGCTGGCCCTCGCTCCGGATCGACGAGGCATACGCGCTCGGGGGCGGCAGCTCGGGTTGGGGCCCATCGAACATGCCATCATGATGTGATTGCATTCGCGATCTCGAATCGCTATGCCCCTTCCCGTGGTTATCACGGCGAGAGGCACAGGCAGCCGATCCACGCGCGATTGCGCGGTCCTGTCCCGGCTCGGAGTGTGCGCATTGGCGACGCTCGCCTGCGTCGAGCAGGCCGACGCCGGCGATGGCTCGCTCGCCGGCAGCACCGCGATGATCGAGCCCGACTGCGCGCGGATGGGCGAGTTCACGGTCGAGCTCGGCGAGGGCAGCGAGCGCTTCGAGCCGCTCGCCAGCGACGCGCAGCCGACCCTGCACTCCGGCGCCCAAGGTGGCACGCATCTGCTCTTGGCCGCGCGCGTGACCACGCCCGATCCCCTCGATCGCTACGAGGTCTCGCTGCTGGCCGAAGCCGGCCAAGACTGCAGCGCGGGCGAGTGCGCCAGCTTCATCACGATCGGAGCGATCGACCGGGTCATCGAGGGCAGCGACTGGCTCTCCGTCGGCGAGCTCGAGGTCGAGATCCCCAGCCTCTTTTTGGTCGTCGATGGCTGGGCGAGCGCCCCCCTTCGCCGACTCACGCTCGAGGTCGCCGACGCCTGCGACCGCCGAGCCAGCAGCCAACGCAGCTTCGACCCCTGACCTGTCTCGGACATCATGAGCATTCGAATCGTTCCTCTCCACCGCTTCGCCTTCGTCGCTCCCCTCCTCGCCTGCTTCGCCAGCCTCGCCTGTGACTCGTCCGACGACCCGGGCACGCCACTGCCACCGGCCAACTACACCCAATCGATCGTCTTCATCGCCGACGGGACCTGGGATCCGGCCGACCCCAACCACCCGGCCCTGAGCATGGAGACGCTGCAGCGCGAGACTTGGGGCTTCGACGACGCCGCGATCGCGCAATTCGACGCGGACACCAAGGCCTTCTTCGCCTCCCGCTTTGGCATCGACGTCGACGATCCGGCGCTCGCCGATCGGATCTCGGTCAGCGACTACGTGGTCGATGATCGGGCGGGCTACCGGGTCATCGCGATGTCGGGCCGCAACGTGCCGGCCGAGGGCTGGCCCGTGTCCGACGGCTCGCGCGTGCTCGCGGTGATCGATCCCGCCGGGCTCGAGCTCGGAGGCGAGCTCGCCGGAGTCGTCGCGCCGGTCGGAGCCAGCTTCACCGTGGGCCGCTACGTGATCGAGACCGACACCGGCGAGTCGATCCCGATCGACTTCAAGCCCTTCAACTTCTTCGCGTTCAATTCGGTCGGCATCGCGACCGCGCACTGCGAGCTGAGCAGCGCGTTCGGGTCGGGCGAGGCCTTCGTGTCCATCCACCAGACTCAAGCGGCGAACGGCGAGATCACGCTCGACCTTCGCAACGTGCTCTTGTTCGAGTAGCCGAGACTCGGCCCGGCTCACGGAGATGGAGGGCCATCCCCGGGAGTGGCAGACCCAGCGGATCGAGC
>JAMHUH010000623.1:0-12736 GCA_035904925.1 Nannocystaceae bacterium | reverse complement strand
CCGCCCGCCGCGACGATGTCCGCGACCAGACGATCGAGATCGGCCTGGCCCCGCGCGGCCGCGACCACGATCACCCCCGCGGCCGCGGCCTGCTCGGCGATCGCCCGGCCCAAGCCTCGGCTGGCGCCCGTGATCACCACGACCTGACCTCGGAGCTTCGTCATCGGGGTACCATCCTCGCATGGCTGGTCGGGACACGCTCTGCTCGCGGGTGCTTGGTGCTCTGGTTCCGCTCGCTCTGGTCCCGCTCGGCTGCACGGAGGGGCCCGAGTCCGACGCCGAGACCCTCGCGGGCGCGAGCGAGTCGACCAGCGACGAGAGCAGCGGCGAGTCCGAGTCCGACGCGACCAGCGAGTCCGACACCGGCGAGCCCGAGCCCGAGACCGCGACGATCGTCCACGCCTTCGACCCGATCATGCTCGCGGGCTTCGAAGAGCGGCTGCCCTGCATCTCGTGGACGCTCGACAACGAGCAGCCGCTCTACGTCCAGGGCGTCACGCTGGTCAACGCGGGCGGCTTCCATCACTCCAACGGCTTCGTCGTCCCCGACGACCTCTACGATGGCCCCGACGGGGTCTGGGACTGTAGCGAGCGCGGCTTCAACACGATCGAGGCCGCGACCAAGGGCACCGTGCTCTTCGCCCAGTCGACCCAGTCGCTGGTCGAAGAGCAGCGCTTCAACCCCGGCGCGGTGATCAAGATCCCGCCGCACCACCGGGTCGTCGCCGAGCTGCACATGCTCAACCTCGGGCCGCTCGAGCTGGCCGCGGTCCTGCGCGCGAGCTTGGAGCTGATCCACCCGCGCGAGGTCGACGTGGTGCTCACGCCCTTCGCGTTTCAGTACACCGACCTCGACATCCCGGCCCAGAGCGAGGTCCGCTTCTCGGCCGAGTGCAGCGACTTCATGGCCAAGGCCAGCATCAACGGCTCGCCTTTCGCCCTGCACTGGCTGCTGCCCCACTACCACTACCTCGGCAATCACTTCCGCTTCGAGGTCATCGGCGGGCCCAACGACGGCGAGGTCCTGCACATGGTCGATGGCTTCGGCGCGGCGGCGGTCGGCAAGCGCTTCGATCCGCCGGTCGATCTGCGCGAGGCCGAAGGCCTGCGCTTGGTCTGCGGCTACGACAACTGGACCAACGCCAACGTCGCGTGGGGCAACGGCGCGGGCGAGATGTGCATCGCGTTCGGCTTCGCCGAGGCCAACTTGGTCACGCAGGCGGCCGGCTACGCGGGCGTGGCCGCGGGCGTCGAAGACGGCGTGCCGGTGTTCGAGAGCGCGTGCGCGACCTTGGTCGCGGCCAAGGCTCCCGGCCAGGGCCCGCCCAGCCCCGAAGAGATCGATGCGCCGCTCTATCTGCCGCCGCTCGATCCGGCCGATCAAGACCTGCCGCCGATCCCCGCCTGCGAAGACTCGCCGCTCGACGCCCTGCCGCTGGCCGAGCCGACGCTGACCAACATCCACGCCGCGGTGCTGGTCCCGGCGTGCAGCTTCTCGTCGTGTCATGGCAGCGGCGGCGCGGCGGGTGGGCTCTCCTTCGAGGCGCCCGATCTGCACGGCGAGCTGCTCGGCCACACGGTCCTGGCCGACACCGACCTCCCTTTGATCGCGCCCGGCGACGCGCAGGGCAGCTGGCTCTACCGCAAGCTTGCCGAGTGCGAGCCGAGCGATCTGGGCGGCAACGTCGTCGCCCACATGCCCCTCAACGCGCCCTTCTTGATCGATCCGCGGCTGGTCGCGATGGTCGGCGCGTGGATCGACGCCGGCGCGCCCAACGACTGAGCGAGGCGAGCGGCCAGCTGGAAATTTATGTTTTAATCGTTTTGTTAGTTGATTTATCGATGGAGTTCATGGATCTTGGCTCACATGGATCCCATGGTCCCCTGCCAGGCATGCCGTCGCCATCTCCGCTTGGCCGAGTCGAGCTGTCCTTTTTGTGGGCAAGCACAGCGCTCCGCCGCGTCGCCGGCGAGCCTGCTCGGCGCCCTGGTCTTGGCCCACGTGGTCGGGCTGAGCGGCTGCGCTGGAGACGACACCAAGACCGACATGGCCGACGAGGTCGGATCCAGCTCGAGCGATGCGACGAGCTCGACCGATTCCTCGAGCTCGACCAGCGCGACCAGTTCGACCAGCTCGACCGGGACCGACTCCGACGACTCGGTCACCACGCTCACCTCCAACGGCTTGAGCTTCTATGCCGGAGCCGACTACGACCTTCCCAACTGGTACTGCGACCCCTTCGAGCAGGACTGCCCCGAGGGCGAGAAGTGCGTGCCCTTTGCGTCCAGCGGCGATGGCTGGGATTCGAATAAGTGCGTGCCCGTGACGGGCGTCGGCAAGGCTGGCGATCCTTGCACGTGGGCTGGCAACGTCGACGCGACCGACGACTGCGACGAGTCGAGCTTTTGCTGGAACGTGACGGAGGTCGACGGCATGGAGGTCGGCACCTGCACGCCATTTTGTGCCGGCACCGCCGACAACCCCATCTGCGACCCGGGCAGCCAGTGTCTGATCAGCAACCAAGGCTCGGTGACCTTGTGCATCGAGACCTGCGACCCGCTGCTACAAGACTGCGGCGCTGGCCTCGGCTGCTTCAGCGTCGTCAACGAGTTCTTCTGCATCTTCCTCGGCGGCGACGTCCCGTCGGGCGAGCCCTGCGAATTCTTGAACGACTGCGCGGCGGGCAACGTCTGCGCCGACGGAGCGACGTTGCCCGACTGCGCGGGTACGAGTTGTTGCACCGCCTTTTGCGATCTCGGCGATCCGGCCTGCTTGGCCGCGGGGACCGAGTGCGTGGCCTTCTTCGAACCAGGCCGCGCTCCCGCAGGCCATGAAGACGTCGGCGTGTGCCTGAGCCCAAATCCATGAAGCCATGAAGCCATGGATCCCCATCGTCGTGTTCGGGCTCGGTGGCTGTGCCACGCGGCCGGACCCGCCCACGACCGATGAAGCCGCGACCGACGAAGCCGACGCGACCAGCTCGAGCGACGCGACCCCATCGACATCGACGGATGCGTCGACCCGCTGGAGCGCCGACTCCGTCGGCTTCTTCGATGCGGAGATCGAGAGCGACTACCAGCTCGGTCTGTGCGACCCCTTCCAGCAAGACTGTCCCGAGGGTGAGAAGTGCGTCCCCTATGCTCACGGTGGCGGTAGCTGGGATTCGAACAAGTGCGTGCCCGTGACGGGCGTCGGCAAGGCTGGCGATCCTTGCACGTCGGACGGCATCGTCGATGCGACCGACGACTGCGACGAGTCGAGCGTCTGTTGGAACGTGATGGATGTCGACGGTGTGGAGGTCGGCACCTGCACGCCATTTTGTGCGGGCTTCGCCGATGCACCGGTCTGCGATCCGGGCAGGGCGTGTCTGAACAGCAACGGCGGCTCGGTGACCTTGTGCATCGAGACCTGCAACCCGCTGCTGCAAGACTGCGACCCTGGCCTCGGCTGCTTCTACATTTCGAGCGAGTTCTTTTGCGTCTTGCTGGGCGGCGAGATCCCGTCGGGCGAGCCCTGCGGGTCCTGGAACGACTGCGTGGCGGGAGACATCTGCGTCGACGCGGCGACCCTGCCCGCGTGCGCGGGTGCGAGTTGCTGCGCCGACTTTTGCAGTCTCGCCGATCCAGTCTGCTTGGCCGCGGGGACCGAGTGCGTGGCGTTCTTCGAACCAGGCCGCGCTCCCGCAGGCCATGAAGACGTCGGCGTGTGCCTGACGATCCCCTGAGAGCCCGCGCGACTACTGGCAGGCGAGGTAGATGTCGACGAGCTCACCGACCTCGCGCTTGCCCGAGGCGCCGACGAAGCCAAAGCTCGAGCGCTCGCGCCCGCAGTTGCCTCGCTCGTCGCACTGCCCGGCCACGTCACCCGAGGAGTAGCCGAGGTCGAGCTCGTCGACGCCGGCCTCGCGCAGCGAGCTGAGCTCGTGCGGCAGCGAGAGCTTGTCGCCGTCTTCGTCGCGCCAGACCAGCAGCTCGTCGAAGCGAGCGTCGGCGGCGGTGATCTTGCCGTCGTGATCGCTGTCGAGGCTGGCCAGGGCGATGAAGCCGTTGCTCGCGTGGCGGCCCGAGGCGAGCACGCTGCCCGAGCCGAAGAGCTCGTGACCACCATCGATGAACCCGTTCTTGTCGAGGTCGATCGCCAACCAGGGGTTGCTCGCCGCCGGCCAGTCGGTGGTCAGGCACTCGCCCGCGCCGGCGATGTCGAACGCGGCCTCGCTCGCGAGCATCTCGATCGGCGCGGCGGCGGAGAAGCTCAGCACCAGCGGGGTGTTGCACGCGTCCTCTTGCCACTGCGGCACGCCGCCCACGAGCACACAGGGCCTATTGAGGCCCGCGAAGGTCTCGTCACCCGGGAAGCACTCGACCGATTCGCCGGGCGTGCACGCGAGGCTGGTCAAGCACTCGCCCCACACCGTCTCGCCCGCGATGGTGTCGCAGAACTGCGTGCCGGGGACCTCGACGCACTCGCGCGAGGCTCCGATCGCGTCGCAGGGATCGCTGACCGGCTCGTTCGGGACGTCGGAGAGCGTGCCTTCGGTGGTGTCACCATCACCGTCGCCATCACCATCACCATCACCCATGGCATCGTCGGCGCCATCATCGGGCGTGGGCGAGTCGTCGTCGCATGCGGTTGCGACCAGCGAGAGAGACAAGGCGGCGAGGATCGAGGTCCAGCGAAGCATGAGCATGTCTGTGCTCGGGGGGTGCCTCGACACGCCGAACTCGATCACTCGTGCAGATCGCGCCGATCCCGAGGGTAAACAGGTTTATTAGTTTTAGGTTTGCCTACAACTACTTAATCTAGTATTCAACTCTAGAACAGAGAGCTTGAAAGGTATGGAAAAATACAAATTGGCTCTGCTCGGCTTCCTACTCTCCGCCTGCTCGCCTGGCGAGCCCAGCCTCGACGACGAGGCCGGGACCACCACTTCGGCCGGAGGAAGCTCGAGCTCGACGCAAGCCGAGAGCTCGACGTCCTCGTCGACGAGTCCGACGAGTCCGACGAGTTCGACGAGCGAGACGAGCGAGACGAGCGAGACCGAGACCGAGACTTGGGGTGGCTTCGTGCCCGCCAGCGACCTTGGTGGCTGCATGTGCGATCCCTTCGCCCAGGACTGTCCAAAGGGCGAGAAGTGTGTCGCCTACGCGAGCTCGGGCGAGAGCTGGGACTCCAACAAGTGCGTGCCCGTGCTCGGTGAGGGCCAAGCGGGCGAGGCCTGTAGCTCGGACGGGATCGTCGAGGCGACCGACTCGTGCGGAGCCAACTCGTTTTGCTGGGACCTGGTCGACGTCGAGGGCCAGCTGGTCGGTGTCTGTGCTGCCTTCTGCGAGGGCGCAGCCGACAACCCCGTCTGCGACGACCCCAACCAATCGTGCCTGATCGCCAACGAAGGCTCGATCAACCTGTGCATCCAGAGCTGCGATCCGCTCGCGCAAGACTGTTCCGAGGGCTCGATGTGCGCGTGGACGGGCAACGACTTCAACTGCGTGCTCGCTGGCGATCCCACGCCCTACGCCGAGCCTTGCGGCCAACTCGGCGGCGAGTGCTCGGCCGGCCTCGAGTGCATCGGCGCCGACGTGCTGCCCGAGTGTGCGGACACGGCTTGCTGCACGCCCTATTGCTCGCTCGCCAACCCGATCTGCGCGTGGGAGGGCACGCAGTGCGTGTCCTTCTTCGAGGGTGAAGCGCCGCCCGACTACGAAGACATCGGCATCTGTGTCGTGCCGGGGTCGCCGTGAGCGCCCGCGATCGGCTTTCTGGATTGACCCCGCGCATCGAGTTGGGGTCTCCTGGTCGCATGCAGCCCTGCCCTGCCTGCAAACGACACGTCCGCTCGGTCGACGCGGCCTGCCCTTTTTGCGGTGTGACGCTGCGGACCATCGCGGCCCCGAGCGCGCCGCTGCTCGCGACCATGGCGCTCGCGCTCTTCGGCTTCGGCTGCAAGAGCGCGGACGATGGCGAGAGCACGAGCGAGACCGGCGCGACCGAGAGCGCAGGCACCGAGACCGCGACCGACTCGTCGACCGCGACCGACTCGTCGACCGCGACCGACTCGTCGACCGCGACCGACTCGTCGACCGCCACCGACTCGACCGACTCGACTGGCACCGACTCGACCGACTCGACCGACTCGAGCGGCGGCAGCTTCTACGCCGGGCCCAGCCCCGACATGCTGCCCGATGGTGGCGAGCCCGAGATCCTGCTCGACGGCCCGCAGACGCGCATGCCCAAGCACGGCGCACGCTACCGGCTGCCCGAGTCCGAGTGATCGCACCACCATGACCCTCACCCTCAAAGACGCCCGCAAGCGCCTCCCCGTCGTCGCCGATCTGCCCAAGGGCCGCACCCGTCGCTTCTTGACCAAAGAAGCCGAGGGCCCCGTGCCTCGCCCGGCGCTGGCGGTCTGGGAGCTGACCTTGGCCTGCGACCACCGCTGCCTCCACTGCGGGCCGCGAGCAGGCGAGGCCCGCCCCGACGAGCTGACCACCGACGAAGCCCTGCGCCTGGTCGACGACCTGGCCGAGGCTGGCGTCGGCGAGGTCGTGCTGATCGGCGGCGAGGCCTACTTGCGCAACGACTTCTTGCTGGTCATCCGGCGGATCCGCGAGCGCGGCATGTCGTGCACGATGACGACCGGCGGGCTCGGGCTCACCCGGACCCGCGCCGAGGCGATGGTCGAGGCCGGGATCGAGAGCGTCTCGGTCTCGATCGACGGGCTCGAGCCGGCCCACGACAAGCTCCGCGATCGCCCGGGCAGCTGGAAGCACGCCTTCGAAGCGATGGCCAACCTCCGGGCCGCGGGCGCCCGCGTGGCCGTCAACTCGCAGATCAACCAGATCAATTTCGGCGACCACGAGCCCTTGCTCGACCTGATCGCGGCCGCCGGCGCCCACTCGTGGCAGCTGCAGATCACCGTCGCCCACGGCTCGGCGGCCAGCAACGCCGACATCATCTTGCAGCCCTACATGTTCCCCGAGCTGTTCGAGCAGCTCGATCGGATCGCCGATCGAGCGTTCAAGCTGCGCGTGCGGATCTGGCCGGCCAACAACCTCGGCTACTTCGGGCCCTTCGAACAGAAGCTGCGCCGCTTCCAAAAGATGCACTACTTCGGCTGCTCCGCGGGCAAGTCGACGATCGGCATCGAGAGCAACGGCATGATCAAGAACTGCCCGAGCCTCGGCGGCGAGGCCAACACCGGCGGCTCGTGGCGCGAGCACGGCCTCGCCAAGCTCTGGCGAGAGGCCGGCAACATCACCTACATCCGCCGGCGCACGCTCGACGATCTGTGGGGCTACTGCCGCGAGTGCTACTACGCCGAGACCTGCATGTCGGGCTGCACCGCCGCCAACGAGCCGCTGCTCGGTCGGCCGGGCAACAACCCCTTTTGCCATCACCGCTCGATCGAGATGAAGCGCATGGGCCTGCGCGAGCGAATCGAGCCCGTCGCTCCGCCGCAAGGCATCCCCTTCGACAACGGGCTCTTTCGGCTGATCCGCGAGCACGAGGATCCCGAGCTGCGCGCCAAGCATGGCCCCGTCGACGTCTGCGAGCCGCGGGTCTAGAGGCTGGTTCAGGAGATGGGCCCCGGTCGGCCGCTGACGCCCGAGGAGTACGCGCATCACCACGAGCTGCCCCGCGAAGACGCGGTCGACGACACGGTCGCGGTCGAGTGAAGCGCTCGAGTGAAGCGCCATCGAGTGCCCCTCACTCGGCGTGGATGACCAGCCCGGCCGCCCGCTGCGTGTCGATCGTGATCGTGGCTCCGGCCGGCGCGACGAGCCGATATTGAAGGATGTAGCGGCGACCAACCACGTCGAAACCATCGATCGCAGTGATCACGTCGCCGACCTCGAGCCCCGCCCGATCGGCCGGACCGCCAGCCACGAGCGCCTCGACGCGACCCTCTTGATCGGCTTGATCGCCGACGTGATCCCAACGCGACAAGGTGAATCCAAACGCCGCGCGGGTCTGATCGCCCTGGACGCGCCGCGTGGGAATCGCGATGTCCGCGACTTCGAGTGGATTGCCGGGGTCGACCTCGACGCTCACGTGGGCCTCGGTCAGGTCGGGGGGCCGAGCGTCGAGGTTCTCGGGAATGACGTGCAGCGTGACCCGGCCGGTCGGAGGGTCCGAGACGACGAAGCGGCCCTGCGCGTCGCTGACGTTGCGCGCGTCCTCTCGCATGGAGCGGCTGCGCATCTGAGCATCGAGCGCGGTCGCGATCACACGAAAGCCTGCCAGCGGGGCCTCGGTCTCGAGCCGCACGACTCGCCCAGACAGCATCGTGCGATCGTCGAGCGCGACGTCGCCGACCTGTGCCTCCGCGTCGGCTTGGACCCGGGCTTCGGCGACGCCCGAGCCCGCGCTGGCGTTCAACCGGATCGCATACTCGCCCGCCGGGAGTCCGGCGATCGACCAACGACCCTCGGAGCGAAAGAACACCTCACGGCGGCGGACCTCGGCGTCCACTCGCACGACCTCGACCACCACCATGTCGGGCGCCCGGCCATCGCGGGTGTAGTGGGCCGAGCCGGAGATCTGGCCTGTCCCGGCCACGACCAGCTCGACCTCGTCACCCGGCGCGACATCGGCTTGGCGAGCTTCGCCACCCCCACGGACTCGGGCGAGGAGCGTGTAGCGGCCGGGCTGCAGACCTCGGACTTCGAAGGACCCGTCGATCTCGGTCATCCGCGTGGCGCAGCTTCGGCGCGTCGCGGCGCCCGGTGGCAGCTCGCTCGCTTCGGCACAGACGAAGGCCGACGCGAGCGGCTCGCCATCGCCTGCAACCACCCGGCCTTCGATGCTGCCCTGTCGACTCGCAACCACGAACTCGAGCTCGCTGCGCTCGCCCAGCGCGATCTCGACCTTCGCATGCACGGCTCGTGCGAGCTCGGCATCGACCAGCGACTGGCCCGTCGCGCCCGTCACGTCGACCCCATACTCGCCGGGCGGCAGCGGATCGAACACGAAGCGGCCCTCGTCGTCGACGAGCGTCTCGCCGCGGAATCGACCGTTGCTCGCGTGCCGTTGGATGAGCACGCGGGCCTCGAGCGCGGCTGAGCCATCCGCTTCGAGCACCCGACCGATCAAGGCGCCGCCGGGGCGCAGCGCGATGGTGATGTCGTCGGCGAGCGGAAGCCTGATCTCGGTCGGAGCCTCGAGCGGAAACCATCCGGGCGCGCTCGCCAGCGCGGCATAGTTGCCCGCATCGAGCCCAGTCAGCTCGAAGCGGCCTTCGTCATCGGCGATCGCCGTCGCGGCCGGCGTGTTCGAGCGCGCGCCCATCAGCGCGACCAAGGCGTCGGGGATGGGCTTCGCGCTCGCCTCGTCGATGACCCGACCACGCACGACCAAGCCTTGCTCGACTTCGATGCGCAGGCCGAGGCGTTCGTCGCGTTGGCCGGAAACCACGATCGTCTTGCGGGGCTCGACCGGGCGATGCCCGGCACACTCGACCGAGACTCGATACTCGCCCGCGATCGGCAGCGAGAGCTCGGCCCGACCAAGCTCGTCCGTGATCGTGGCGATCGCGTGGCCGATGTCTTCTTGGGTCAGCCGAACCATCGCGCCAGGGCAGCCTTCGCCCGTCGTGGTCTGGACGACCTCGATCGCGAGCACGGTGCCGCGATGGACGAGGATGTCGATGCCCTCGCGGCGCTCGGCGAACTCGACCACGACCGCCCCCTCGCTCGCGCCGTAGCCCCATGGGCCCTGGCTGGTGATCTGGAAGGCGCCCGCCGACAAGCCGCTCAGCTCGTAGTGGCCCTCGGCGTTCGAGCGCGTGCTCGCGCGCTCGTCGTCCGCACGGACGCGCCCGTCACCGTCACTGCGGCCCGCGTGCACGATCGCGTCGGCGATCGGCTCACCGGACTCGGCATCGAGCACCCGCCCGGCAATGACCGATTCGGGCAGCAGACGCACGACGATCGGCCCGCTCGGCAACATCAAGCGCTCCTTGGTCGGCGCATAGCCATCCGCGCTCGCTCGAATCACGACCTGACCCGCTGGCCCCCACACTTCGAATTCGCCGGCCGGTCCCGAGCGCGTGGCGGCAAAGCTGGCTTGTCCGGCATCCTCGACGCTGACGAAGGCACCTTCGATCACGCCGCCCGTCGCGTCCTCGATCCGCCCGGCGAGTCGACTCCCACCCGGGGCCAAGGTCACGCGAATCAGGGCGCCCTTCGGCTCGAGCTCGCCGAATCGAGGGATCGATGCCGGTCGATGACCGATCGCGGACACGCCGATCCGCCAAGCTTCGCCGCTCGGGAGTTCGAAGTCCTCGGTCAATCCGCGCGCGTTGGTCGACACGCAGCGCTGCCCCGCGTCGTCGCGAGCCGGGATCGCCAGGCAGACCCGGGCGTCGGCGATGGGTCGCGCCGAGCGGTCGACGACCTCGAGGGCGAGGGTCCGGGGCTCATCGCGCTCCGCTCGAGCGACGTCGGGTCGCTCGACCGGGATCGACGTCGGGTCGGGCGCGAGCGAGGGTAGTTCGTCGACCTCCGCGCGGCGACCCGGTCCGAGCAGCACCAGGGCAATCACCGTGATCACGACGAGCGTGAGCCCGACGAGCCAGGGAGTCCGCGAAGGTGGCACTCGGGTCATGGCGCGTCTCAGTACTCGGCGAACTCTTCGTCGACGTAGCACCACAGCCAGCGCTCGCCCGGCTCGGCCGAGGCCACGACCGGATGGCCCGAGTCGCGGGCATGGTGGGTGGCGTGCTGGTTGGGCGACGAGTCGCAGCAGAGCGTCGTCCCGCAGGTCTGGCAGGTCCGCAGATGAACCCAGCGGTCGCCGGTCCGGATGCAGGCGTCACACACGTGGGCCTTGGCCTCGAGCAGCGACTCGACCGATCGGAGGTGGGAGCAGGGACCGTCAGTGGCTTTCATCGAGGACCTCGTGAACGAAGCGGATGCACATCGAACCCTCGCCAACCGCCGACGCGACTCGCTTGACGCTGTCGGCCCGGATGTCGCCGATCGCGAAGATCCGCGGCACGTTGGTCTCGAACAAGTGCCGGGTGCGTTCGAGCGGCCAGTCGCGCTCGGCCAGCGGCCCCGTGCACACGAACCCGTTGCGGTCGAGCTGGACGGGGGCACCCAACCATTCGCTGTTCGGCGAGGCGCCGATCATCACGAACAAGTGCTTGAAGGGATGCTCGACCTCGACCCCGGCGCAGCGCCAGCGCTGGCTCGCCAGCGCCTCGTCGCCGCCGAGCCCGATCACCTCGGCGTGGGTGTGCAAGCTGATCCGATCGCTCGACTCGATCCGCGCGATCAAGTAGCGCGACATCGTCGAGGCCAGGCTCTCGCGGCGCACCAAGATGTGGACGTGGCGAGCGTGCTGGGCCAAGAAGATCGCCGCTTGCCCGGCCGAGTTGCCGCCGCCGACGACCACCACTTCCTCGTCGCCACACAGCCGAGCCTCGATCGAGGTCGCCCCATAATAGATGCCGCGGCCCTCGAACTGGGCGTAGTTCGCCAGCTCGAGCTTGCGGTAGCGAGCGCCGCTGGCGATCACGATCGAGCGGGCCAGCAAGGTGGTCCCGTCGTCGAGCCCGATCCGATAGGGCCGCCGCGCGCAGTCGAGCCCGATCGCCCGCCGCGGCACCATCAGCCGCGCGCCAAATTTTTCGGCCTGCGCCAGCGCCCTGCCCGTCAGCGCCTGCCCGCTGATCCCGGTCGGGAAGCCCAGGTAGTTCTCGATCTTCGAACTCGTCCCGGCCTGGCCCCCGGGCGCGTCGGCCTCGACCACGACCGCGTGCAAGCCCTCGGACGCGCCATAGACCGCCGCCGCCAACCCGCCCGGACCGCCACCGATGATCGCGACGTCGACGACCTCGTCGGGCCCGAGCACGCTCGAGAGCCCCAAGCAATCGGCCAGCTCGCGGTTGCTCGGGTTGCGGAGCAGGTTGCTGCCACACAGCGTGATCGGGATGTCGCGCGTCGAGATCGCAAAGCGACGCAGCATCGCGTCGGCGGCCTCGTCGTGCTCGACGTCGAGGTAGCGATGCGGATAGCCGTTGCGCGACAGGAAATTGCGCAAGCGCAGCGTGTCGCTCGAGTGCGACGAACCGATCAAGGTCAGGTCGGCATGGTTGCCCTCGATCAGCCTGACCCGGCGCAGGATGAACGCCCGCATCAGGATCTCGCCCAGCTCGGCGCTTCCGCTGACCATCGCTTGAAAGCGGGCGTGCGAGACCCGGATCACCTCGGTCGGCTCGAGCGCGCGGCCGCGAACCAAGCTCGGGCGATCCGAGAACATCACGGTCTCGCCCGTGAACTCGCCCGGCTCGTGCGTGACGATCTCGACCACCTCACCCTCGCGCGGCTGCTCGACCACCAGACGACCGCGGACCACGACGATGAAGTCCGGGTGACGATCGCCGACCTCGAACACGATCTCGTCGGTCGCCAACTGCCGGCGCTCGCCGTACTGCTCGACCACGCGGATCAACGCGGGCGACAGCACGGGGAACATCTGCTCGCGGCGCGGGACGGCAACGTCGGCCATGGGTCGAGGTTCGCATGGGCACAGGTCGAGGCCAACACGATGACGTGTCCTCGACGTCACCCTCGCGCGCTGCCGATCGCCGGCCGCGTTGCAACTCAGACGGTTTCGAGGGCCGGATCGACCTGTCGGAGCGCCGCCTCCCAGCGATCCCACGGGTTCTCTTTCACTGCCCAATCGACCCGATTCGTGTCCTCGCGGGGCACGACGGCCAGCGTGCCGGCCTCG